>PSRM01000053.1 GCA_003176045.1 Verrucomicrobiota bacterium
GTCCTTCCAGGTATGGCCACTTCTGGCATGGGCAGGCTGCCGAACTCATATTTCTGCGGGCCTAATTTCACTTTGGAGTTGAGGATGGTGTCCCATTCCACCGTGCGGCCGGTATAGGCGGATTCGCGGCCCATGATGGCGGTCAGGGTGCTCTCGGCAACGGCTTTGGCTTCGTTGAGTGGAGTGCCGGCCCGGATGCCGGCGATAAAGTCCGCGTGTTCCTGCTGATAGCCGCTTACCTCCGGCTCGCGGAACCGCCACATTTTGCCGTCATTGGTCTTAATGTACTTCGAGCAGTCGCTGGAGCCTTTCATGCCCACCACAGCCTCACCTACCTTGCCTTCGCAACCGTCCATCTGCCTGCATTGGCTAAACATGCGAGCGCCATTGGCGTATTCGAACTCGACGGCGAAGTGGTCGTAGATGTGGCCTTGAGCGGGTCCGGGCCGGGCTTGACGACCGCCCAGGGCCAGCGCTTTGATCGGATGGTCGTTCATCGCCCAGTTGATGACGTCCAAATTATGCACGTGCTGCTCGACGATATGGTCGCCGGAGAGCCACGTGAAATAGTTCCAGTTGCGGATTTGCCATTCCATGTCGGTCCATGCCGGCTGGCGATCAATGACCCAAATGGTGCCGCCATTCCAGTAGGCCCGTCCGTACATGATCTCGCCAATCGCGCCGTCGTGCAGGCGCTTGATGGTCTCGTTGTAACCGCGCATGTGACGCCGTTGGGTTCCGGCGGTGATACCAAGTCCCTTTTGTTTCGCCAGCTCGCCGGCTTCAAGCACCATCCTCACCCCGGGCCCGTCCACGGCGACCGGTTTTTCCGCGAAAGCGTTTTTCCCGGCCTCAATGGCCGCTTTGAGGTGCAGCGACCGAAAATGCGGCGGGGTGGCAAGAATAACGTAATTGATCTCCGGCACTGCGAGCAACTGTTGATAGGCGTCAAAGCCGGTGAAGCACATCTCTTTCGGGATGGTCTGATTTAGTTTAGCGAGTTGATCCAGGCTCGAGTTGAGGCGGTCGGGAAAAACGTCGGCCAAGGCAACCACCTTCACATTGCGGGCTGCGGCGGTCGCATCCGGCGCCAGATTTTCAGTGTGATAGCCGCTATGCGGGTAAATGACCTTCGTGGCCGCGCCCAGCGCGTCCGCCGCCGCCCCGGTGCCTCGCCCACCGCAACCGATCAATCCAATGCGGATCGGGTCGTCCGGCGCGGCGTGCGCGGTGCGCGCCCAGGGGATCTGGGAGAGGGTCGCCGCGCCGGCGACCGCGATTGAGGAGTGCTTGAGGAACCCTCGACGGGAAAGTGGCGTCGAGGTGGTGTTCGGAGGGGAAATCGGCTGGCTCATAACTATCGGGCTGGTCCCAAAACTACGACTAATTTATCCAGTCCGACCGAAGTTCCAATAGCTCAATCGGACTATCACCCCGCCGCTGCTTGTTTCACGCATCGGAACACAACCTCATTTCTAGATAGCGTGGTTTCTATGCCCCGTCGGCAAGCCGCTTTTCAAGCGGCCAGGTGTACCGGAGTGTAGCGAACGCTACGCGGGTGAAATTTGGTCATTTAATTTGTCTGATTTCATGCTTGACGAAACTGAACGCTTTTATGAGAATGGCAGCAGAGTTCCCGTAGGCCCGATTATTACCGAACCAGCCATTACAGAACATGAAAACAGGAGCAAAGCCTTCCAAACGTATTTCCGCAAAACGTGCGCTAACAGCCTTCCTGGCTACGATTTCCCTGGCCGTGCCCGCGTGCGCGCAGCTCAGCGAGGTGTTCGTTTACGATAACCGCGCTAACAATTCAGGGTTCTTTGCAAAGAATGGAGGTGCGACCAACCTGATCAGCGGCACAACGAGCAATACCATTACGCGACTCGGGGCTGACGACATCACCCCCATCTCCGGATATTCCGGGCTGCCTGTGAGCAATATCTTTTTCGCCGTGATCAACGGCGACAGCGTCGCGGTGTCGGCCCGCCCGCGCATTCGTATCTATCAGGGCGATGGCGCCAACGGCGGCCCTGGCACCCTGGTTGTGGGTTACACCTTCAGCCCGATCTCCTTCGCGGCAAACAGCGGCTCCGCGTTCTATTTCCATCCGACCGGCTTGAATCTGCCCAGCGGGACGTTTTGGATGGGAATGACTTTTGACAATAATTTCAATGGCTCGGGGGCCACGGATAGCAACCTGAACAATCTGGGGATGGCCATTTTTGATCCGCCGGTCGCCGGTTCCAGCGACGATGTGTTTTTCCTGACCGACCCGGCGACCAGTGGTTCGTATCTGGCGAGCAACCCCACTGGCACCTTCACGTACTTTGGCGGCTCGCCGGTGGCCAACTTTTACTTCGCTGTCAGCGTCCTGGCCAGCAACTCCCCGAGCCTCCCGCCGGTAGCTAATTCGCAAACTATCACACTTCTCAAGAACAGCACTGCCGTAATTACGCTTTCCGGATCCGACCCCGGCGGAAATCCGCTCAGCTATACTCTCCAGACCTTCCCCACCAACGGCACACTATCCGGTACCGCTCCCAATCTTTCGTACCAGCCCAACACCGATTACACTGGCCCCGACGCCTTCTCCTTCAGTGTCAATAACGGAACAACCGATTCTGTGCCCGCGCTGGTGTCCATGTCGGTCATCAACAGCCTCGGCCTCATCATCAATCCCACTTTCGATGCTTCCATCACAACGGATCCCAATGCTGGCGCGATCATGAGCGCCATCAACTCGGCCATCGCGGTGTATGAATCCAAATTTTACGATAACGTGACGGTCAATATCCTTTTCGCCCAAATCACCACCGGCCTGGGGCAAAGCCAGACCTATGTCGGCACGACTGACTGGACAACGTATTTGAATGCGCTGACTTCCGACATAAAGACCACCAATGATGTCCTGGCAGTGGCCAATCTGCCTGGCGGCCTTAACAACCCGGTGGATCACACCAGTCAGATCACGCTGACCACGGCCAATTTTCGGGCGCTGGGAATCAATGTGAACCCGCCAGGCAGTTACGACAGCACCGTTTCCATCAACGTGTCGTTGTGCAACCTGTACCGGCCTCCGGCGGACCGAAGCAAGTATGACATCATGGCGGTTGCGTCTCACGAGATTGATGAAGTCCTGGGCACCAGTTCCGGCCTGGGCCGTAGCCACATCCGCCCGCCCGACCTTTTCCGTTACTCGTCAACTCCACTGGTTCGCAGCTACACAACCTCCTTTGACGATGCCTATTTCTCTTTGGATGGGGTCAACGACCTCGCCCGCTACAATCAGGATTCCGGTGGCGATTACGGCGATTGGTGGAGCATCAGTTCCCATTCGCCAATCCGCGTTCAGGACGCCTTCGGCTCGCCGGGCACGACCCCCGACCTTGGCGTCGAACTGACCGTGCTCGATGCCATTGGCTGGGACCTGGCGGTCTATGCCGGGTCGCCGAGTTTCCTTTCGACCAGCAACAGCGGGAGCAGCATCCGGTTTACCTGGAGTTCTGTGTTCGGCCGAACTTACCAGGTGCAGTACGAAACCAATATCAACTCCGCAGCCTGGATCAATCTGGGCGGCCCTATCACTGCTACCGGCCCCACTACTTCCGCATCCGACGCTATTGGCCCGGACGCGCAACGCTACTATCGAGTCGGCCTGCTTCCACCCCCAATTCCGGCCCCACCGTTGACCGATCCAAATTCCATACTGCACGGACCGCTGAAGCTTTCCACTCACATCCTCAACCCCGCACCGGATCCACGCAATTCTGCGTCTGCGCGGCCGATTTCTGCTCCTCTCAACTGGTCGTCGTCCGTTCAGCGACTCACTCCCATTCCGCTTACCGGTGAATGAGTTGAAAGGCGCGACCGCTTCGGCTGCTCGAATCGCTTCCGCATTTCAGTTCTTAGCCGGTTGACTGGCCGCAGGTATTCGTGATGGCGCCAGCGGTCCTGAAGTATTGTTGGGACCGCTCTCCGAAGTTAAGGAGCCATCCTCGCGCCCTTTAAATACTGTTTCACAGCCTCCGTGCGGCCGCGGACGTGCAGTTTTTCGTAAATGTGCCGCAGGTGCGCTCGAACGGTGTCGTAGCTGATTTCGAGGCGGGCGCCGATCTCCTTGTTGCTAAGACCCTCCGAGAGTTGGGCGAGTATCTCACCTTCTCGGGGCGTCAGTTCCTCTGAACCGCCCACGGCCGGCTTCTTCTGGAAGGCTTCGACAACCATGCGGGCGATTTCGCTGGTCATGGGGGCGCCGCCGGACCGCACCTCGGTGATCGCCTTGAGCAACTCATCGGGACTGGATCGCTTCAACAGGTAGCCGCAAGCGCCGGCCTGAAGGGCTTGGAAGATCAGTTCGTGATTTCGATAGACCGTCACCATGATGACTTGAACCGACGGGAGGACTTCCTTGAGGCGGGCGGTACAGGCAATGCCCGATTCACCAGGCAAATGAATGTCCATGAGCACGACGTCGGGCCGATGATTGGGGATTTCGGTGATGGCCTCTTCGGCGGTGGCGCAATCGAATACGCATCGGAAGCCCGGCGCGCTTTCAATCCATTGGCGAAAGGATTTTCGCATTAGTGAGTTGTCTTCGACGATGGCGACGCTGGTCATGGCCAAAACGGTTAATTAGGTTATTAAGTTAACCAGGTTAACTAAGTGCTCTCGGGCATAAGTTCGGCGACGGTATCGTAGGGCAGGCTTTCGAGCCTGCCGGTGAGGGCGGCTTTCAGCCGCCCGACGGCCGCCGGGCTGAAAAGCCCGGCTCACCGGCAGCCTGGAAGGGCTGCCCTACGTCACAGTATTTATGACCGCGTCCACTAAGGTATATGGCCGCAGCGAAATCTGTGAATAAAAACAAGAGCCTGGTGCACGGATAATAAAAGCTGGACTGAGTTAATTCTTTATCAGTTTTCAGCCGGTAGAATCCACGACTCTCGCAGGAATGGGGAGTGCAAGCGCGAGGAGGACGGTGGTTCCGGCTCTTGGGGAGGATTGGATTTCGCATTGGCCACCGAGGCTTGTGAGGCGGGTGCGGAGGTTTGACAGGCCGTTGCCTTCGATCGAGTCGAGAGGCGCGAAGCCCACACCGTTGTCGCTGATGGAAATTTGGATTCGATCTTCAGACACCTGTACGCGAAATGTGATTTCTGTGGCACCCGCGTGGCGGACAACATTGTTGAGGGTTTCCTTCACTGCAAGAAAAAGCTGGTGCCGCACTTCGCCTGAAACCACCTGCTCAGGAAAGGAGTTTGGAATTTGCACCCGGCAAGGGACATTTGACCCTGAAACGAACTCCTCGACATAGCTAGCGAGGTATTTGATGGCTGAGCCCAGCGTGTCGCGTTGAGGGTCAATCGCCCAAACGATTTCGTCCAGGGCATGCACCATGGAGTGCGATTTGCCGGCTATGACTCCCAGCCGCTCGCTGGCTTCCTCGGATGGCATCCGGGAACCCGGCCCGGGGGTGGCCAGCATGCCGATTTCGGTGAGGCTGCTGCCCAGATCATCGTGCAAATCGCGCGCGATCCGGGCCCGCTCTTGCGCCAGGGTGCGTTGGTGCTCTGCCCGTTCCCGTTCACGAATCTCGTTTTGAAGTTGGGTGGCGCGCTCCTGCACCTGGTGCCGCAGAAGGCGAATCCAGACCAGCGCGCCCACCAGGACACCAGCCAGAGCCGCCACCAGAACGAGCAGCCGCCGCAACGTCCACCACGGTGGCCGCGCCAAAACCCGAACATCGCCTGGGGAATCCAGCAGCAACTCGAGCGAGTCAACCTGGCCGCCGGCCGTAGGGCTCCCGCCGCGACCCGCGCAAACTCCCGTCAATTCCAACTGGCTGCCAATGGGCGTCTGTTGCAGGGGACTCCTCGAGGCCTTCAACCGCGCCAGGAACCGGCGCAATCCGGCCTGCATCTCCAAAGTCTCCTGATCGGCATTCAAACTCAGCACCACTGCTTGCACTTGCACCCGCGTGGCATCATACCTGGGCTCAAACAATTCGCCCGCCGAAATCCTCCTGGGCGGCGGCAAGGCTGCGGCTCCTGTCCTGCGAGCCGCTGCCTCGCGCAACACGGGCGAGGGTCCAATTAAACTCGGGAACCCAACCACTTCCACCTGGTCACCTGTCCTGAGATTGGAGGCCTCTTTGGGCAGAAACCGCAGGCCGTTCGGGCCATCCATCAGGTAATACTCGCCCTCGCGCTCGTAAACGATTTGGCCGCGTACCTTGACCCGTCGCAATGCGCTGGCCTGCGGATCGAACAGAAGCAGGTCGGACACCCGTTTCAGGCCGGTAGCGAACACATCCTGCGGCGCGGGCTCCCGCACTGTGAGCGACGGCGAAAGAAACCGAATCTCACCTACCTTTACCTGATGCGTAACCGCGTCCCAGGTCGCGAAGAGGCAGCCTCGTACGTGGACCAGTGAGTCCTCGTATTGGGTCAACCCGGCCATGTTCGTCTCGCCCAGAGTAGCCCTTATTCGACCGCCGTGCGTCAGCAGCGTGACCTGGTTCGTGCGGGTCGAGGTGACAATCCCCTCGATCTCCACGTATTGTGTGTCCAGGCTCCCATTGATCAGTTGATCCCAACTCGGATGCACAGGCTGAGGCAACTCCCCGGCGCCCAACCGCTTCATGCTGCGCGCCCGAATGTGCGGCGCAAATTGCCCAGGATC
Source organism: Verrucomicrobiota bacterium (assembly GCA_003176045.1). GTDB lineage: Bacteria > Verrucomicrobiota > Verrucomicrobiia > Limisphaerales > UBA8199 > PSRM01. Next base: position 6,682 of record PSRM01000053.1, read on the forward strand.
GGTTACTCCTTCGATCTCCATTAGGTCGCCCATGGCCGGCGGTGCGCCAAGGCTCGAATCGAGGTGTGAAACGTAGATGCCACGCGTCGAATCCTGAATCACGACGGCCTGATACTGCGGCAAGGGGCAGGTCACCACGCCTCGTATCTTCGCCCAACGTTCCCCCGCGGCTTCTTCACGCGTTAGCCGATGCACCTGTTCGGCATTGGTCAAAATCGGGAAGGCCGTTGGCGAATCCGCTTTGCACAACTCCGACTGCCCCAACAAGCAAATGATGGCCAATCCTGTCAGGCATTCGCCGGCGGTGACAGAGAGTGAAAAGAGCCCGAAGCCTCGTAGCAGCCGAGGTAACGAGGCTCTGAAATCTTTGCGCACAAGCTGGTTACAAAAGGATCAGAGCCTCGTTACCTCGGCTGCTACCTGGATTTGAGCGTTCTATTGCCCGGATGCGCTAGTTTTTGGTTTGTAAAGTCCAGCCTTCACAAAAGGCTCGAGATGGGAGCCGAATCCTTCCTTCTCCATGTCCTCCACGGGGATGAAGCGGAGTGATGCCGAATTGATGCAGTAACGCAGGTGCGTTGGGCCGGGGCCGTCATCGAAGACGTGGCCCAGGTGTGAATCTGCGGTTTTGGACCGCACCTCGGTCCGTTCCATGAAATGCGAATGGTCGGCGCGCTCGACGACTTCATCCTGGGTCACCGGCTTGCTGAAGCTGGGCCACCCACAGCCTGAATCGAATTTGTCCAGGGAGCTGAAGAGCGGTTTGCCTGAAACGATGTCCACGTAAATGCCCGGTTTGTGATTATCCCAAAACTCGTTGCGAAACGCCGGCTCGGTGCCTGCGTTTTGCGTGACGTCGAATTGCATCGGTGTGAGTTTCTTTTTCAGCTCGGCGGCTGGCGGCTTTTGGTTGGTTTGCATAAGCGAGTTGGTTGAAGCGAGTGATGTCCCGGCCTGGTTGGTGTGCGCTGTTTGGGATTCTGCTTGTGAGCAGCCTGAAATGGCCAGCACTGCGGCGGTTATCGCGGCGATGCTAAGGAGTGTTCCGGCCCGGGCCATGCAGTGAAGAATACCACAAGCACGAGCGGAGCGAAAGCGAATCGCGTCGGCCGAAGCAAGCGGCAAGTGATGGCGGAGCGTGGGTGTCCTCACCCAATGCCACCAGGATTTGAACTTCTGAATCCCGTAGGGATGAAAGAAAATAACCCAGCGTTTTAACGCGTTTTAACGCTGGGGTGCGAGCGATTGGGCGGCATGAGTCCCGTAGGGACGACAGAGGAAGTGGTTCTGTCGTCCCTAGCGGGAATTATTCCCCGCCGGACCCAAATTCCCAGCGTTGAAATTGAAACGCTGGGCTATTATCTGCCGTCCCTCTGGGACTATGCAGAGCTGCCTAATCCAATTGGAACTGAGCGAGATATTTTTCTCGCTCCCTCGCCAACAATTGAGGATCGAAGCCTTCCTTGCTCACAACGAAGTCCTCGATGACAAGCAAATCCATGTCGGTAGCCAGAAAGCAGCGGCAGGCTTCCTGTGGAGTGCAGACAATCGGCTCGCCGCGGACATTGAAACTGGTGTTGACCAGTACCGGGCAACCGGTGAGCGCTTCGAAGGCGCGCAATAGCCTGTAAAAGCGCCCATGCCTTCGTTCGTCCACGGTCTGGAGCCGTGCGCTGTAATCAAGGTGAGTAATGGCCGGGAGGGTCGAGCGCGGGACGTTTACGCGATGGCGAAGGTCCGGGTCTTCTTTCATTATTTGTTCCTGTTCGGCAGTGAGTTTAAGGCGATGACGCTCCAGGACCGGCGCGACGTGCAGCATGTAGGGGCTCTCCTGGCCAGTGGCGAGTTCAAAATAGTCTTGCGCCCGCTCCAGGAGGACTGCAGGCGCGAAGGGACGGAAGCTTTCGCGGAACTTGATCTTGAGATTCATTGCCGCCTGCATTTGCACATTGCGAGGATCTCCCAGAATACTGCGCGCTCCGAGCGCCCGCGGACCGAATTCCATCCGGCCTTGAAACCAGCCAATAATTTTTCCGTCGGCAATCTCTTTGGCTGTTCGCTCCAGCAGAGGTGCTTCGTGTTCGAACTTTTCGAAAGGCAACTTCATCTCGGTCAGCAGTCTGCTGATTTCCTCATTCGAGAACCGAGGTCCCAAGAAGCTGCCCTTTTGCGAGTCGCCGCCCGAAGCGCATAGAGCGGCACCTGCCTGCTCCTGAACCCTGAACCCTGAACCCTTAAGCGCGGCTTTCTGCCCACGCGGCTTATCCAACAACTGGTGCCACACAAACAGCGCTGCGCCCAGGGCGCCGCCGGCATCGCCGGCCGCCGGTTGTACCCAAATGCCCTCGAAGGGACCTTCGCGCCACAGGCGTCCGTCGGCTACACAATTCAGCGCTACACCTCCGGCCAGGACCAGGTTGCGGGATCCGGTCAAGCGATGCGTTTCGCGGCCCATCCGCAGTAGCGCCTCTTCCGTGACCCTTTGAATGCTTGCAGCCAGGTCCATATGCCGCTGTTCGAGCATGGCTTCCGGCCGGCGGGGAGGGCCGCCAAAGAGCCGATGAAACCGCTCATTGGTCATGGTGAGCCCCTGGCAATAGTTCAAGTAGTCCATGTTCATCCAAAGGCTGCCGTCTGGCTTGAGTTCAGCGATCTCCTTGAGGATCAGATCCTGCCAGACCGGTTTGCCATAGGGCGCCAGGCCCATCAGCTTATATTCGCCGCTGTTGACCTTAAATCCGCAATAATAAGTGAAGGCCGAATAGAGGAGCCCGAGTGAATGTGGAAATTCGAGCTGGCGTAACAACTCGAATTTGTTTCCCTGACCTTTGCCCATGGCCGCCGTGCTCCATTCGCCGACGCCGTCCACGGTGAGAATTGCAGTCTCGTCGAAGGGGCTTGGAAAGAAAGCGCTGGCGGCATGGCTTTCGTGGTGTTCGGTAAAGATGATGGGCGCTTTGCGGGCCTGGCGGAATTGCTTGCGCAAGAAGCGGCGCAGATGAAGCTTCTCCTTCACCCAGATGGGAAGCGCCAGCCGGAAACTGCGAAAGCCCGCTGGGGCAAACGAGACATAGCTCTCCAGTAGGCGATCAAACTTCACAAGCGGTTTATCGTAGAACGCGATATAGTTCAGGTCCTCGATTTTCAGGCCCGCTTCACGCAGGCAGTTGTCAGTCGCATGGGCTGGAAAACGCTCGTCGTGTTTCTTGCGTGAAAACCGTTCTTCCTGCGCAGCCGCCACGATATCGCCATCCACCACCAGCGCCGCCGCGCTGTCATGGTAAAAGGCCGAAAGACCCAAAATGGCTGTGCTCATGAGCTTTTACTTTAAATAGGATTAACATTAAGAGAAAGATTAGGATTAAGAGGGCCAGATGCCCTCGGGCACGCCAACCTTGAACTTCCTGTCCTCCGAAGCTTTAGCGTAGGAGGATGAACTTTGAACCTTGAACTTTCCCTTTCCGCCGTTACTATCTTCTGGTGGTTCGGGGCGTAGCGTAGCTTGGTAGCGCGTCTGAATGGGGTTCAGAAGGTCGTGAGTTCAAATCTCACCGC
>PSRM01000057.1 GCA_003176045.1 Verrucomicrobiota bacterium
GCCCCGCCACTTCGCCCTCGTCGAAGCCATGAGGAGGGTGTACCGGCAAGCTGCCATGACCGCAGATCGAGCAGACAAGGAGCGCATTCTCAAAGAACCTCACCCCTGATGCTGACCCCGACGGCCTGTCCGAGATTCTCCAATCCAGTCGCCTCCAGTCGTTCGAGCAAGCCTTTGACTATACCGCCAGCCAGAGAAGGACCTTCGTAAATCAGCCCCGTGTAAACCTGCACCAGCGAGGCACCAGCGGTAACTTTATCCCAAACATCTTGCGCATTGAAAACTCCGCCTACTCCGATGACGGGCAATGAACCGCCTGTTTGGCGAAACAAATGCCGGATTACTTCCGTGCTTCGCGTACGCAGAGGCCGGCCACTGAGCCCGCCCTGTTCAGCATAAACGCGTTGCAGATCGGGATCACTGGTTTCCGGTCGGGTGATGCTGGTATTGGTAGCGACGATCCCTGAGATCTGGCAGGGACCGACCAATTCCAACACTTGGTCGAGGGCATCGAATGTGAGGTCGGGAGCGACTTTCACCAGGAGAGGCGGCCGAGAGGCGAGACGGGGGACGGGGGATGATGGATCGCGGATGAAGGATGAAGGATGATGGATGATGGATGATGACGCAGCCTCGAGGCGCGAACGTTGATCCCTGAACCCTGAACCCTGAACCCTCGCTCGCGGCTCCGCCTCATTGATGGCGATGAGTATCTCCCGCAACGCCGTCTTATCCTGCAGTTCACGAAGCCCAGGCGTATTTGGTGAGCTTACGTTCACGACAAAAAAGTCCGCGTGCTGGCACAGGACGCGAAAGGAGTTCGCGTAATCTTCAACGGCTTTTTCCAAGGGGGTGTTCTTCGATTTGCCAAGATTGATCCCGACAGGATGGTTGGGCCACAACCCGCGGGCGCGCCAGTCGGCCAGTTTCTGTGCCATGGCTTCAGCGCCGATGTTGTTGAAGCCCATTCGGTTGACGATGGCTTCGTGCGGAACAGCTCGGAAAAGTCTTGGTTTGGGATTGCCCGGCTGCGGTTCCCAGGTAACGGCACCCAATTCCGTGAATCCGAAACCCAGCGCCTCCCACGCAGGCAGCGCCTCGGCGTTTTTGTCCATCCCGGCGGCGAGGCCAACCGGGTTGGGAAAGCGCAGACCGAAAAGATCCACGGGTAATGAAGGTGCCCCGAGCAGCGATGCCACGGCACTGCGAACCAGCGGCCGATTGCTTATCCAAGCCAGCGAGCGAATGGCCCTCTCATGGGCCGCTTCAGCGTCCTGTGTGAACAGGGCAGGGCGCAGCAGGTGGCGGTAGAGCCAACTCATGGGACGTGCTCTCTGTCACGGAGTGACATGGCGACTGCGCTCATGCTGTTAGCCTGTGTGCTCTGCAGTATTTTAGGAATTGGTCGAGTTCGCAATAATGCCTGGCTTGAATAAAGACTCTCTGGCCGCCTTTAAGGCTAATCTCGATCAACCTTCCTTTCATTGATTCGTGTTTGGAAATAGCCGCGATGCTGTCCCTGGGGATAAATCCGATGCCTGGGCGAAATACATTACCTGTCGGGATGCGAATCCCGGTATCGTCAAGCATGATGACCAACCGATTGCGCTTTGCCAGCGTGAATACTCCAAGGCTAAGCATGAGCAAACCAAGAATTCCGAAAATGCCTAAAATGAGCCCAGCGACATTTTTATATAACCCCAGCCCGAGCATTGGGCCGAGGCTTATCCAGGATATAAAGAGGCCGCCGAAAATCATCCCAATGCTCAAACCTGGACGTTGCTTTAGAACCATACGTCATAATATAGGCACGAATTCTACTATTAAAATCGATTCTTCCGGAAAGCCGTGACATCCGTGCATAAAAGTTTGCTCGATCTCCGCAAATTCTCTCGTCCTCGTCCTCGTTTTTTCTATCTTCTATCTTCTATCTTCTATTGCGCCTCCTGCTCCGCTGACCTCAGTGCCACCTGCTCCTACACGAGGCTCACTCGATCCCCAACCCGAACCGTGCCCGTCCGCACTACAGTCGCATACACTCCCGCATTGTTGTTGTTGAGGCGCACGACGGTCATCATGATTCGCGCATCCTGTTCCGCTGTCTCGGGATCAAGGTTCATCATCACACAACGCTGATCACACATCGTGACGCTCACAGCCGGCCCCGGCTCGCTGTCGCCAAACACTAACGTCCGCCCGACCCATCCATCTTCCAGAAACGGCTGACTGCGCTCCGTCTCAATAAAGATGTTGGCTCGAAAGCGCCGGCGATCCAGGTCGCGTCCAGCCTCTCGACCGATGCCCGCAATTGTCGCCAGGCTGATCACTGAGACTGGCGCCTCATCGAAGGTCCCATGTTTGAGTTGCATCAATTCGACACTGCTCCCGAAACGCTCGGCGATTTCGGCCTTCAACCCCGCGCTCCGCAACTCAACGCACGATCCCGCCGGCGTGCGCACGCCCGTGGGAACCAGCTCGCCGTTGTTCTCCTCAAGCCCAACAGGGTGATAGAGAATAAGTTCCGGCAGCCGACTAGCCGAGAGCCAGGGAAAGCCGTTGTCCGCTCCCACACGCCGGAATGCAAATCGCCTATCACCCGCGATTCCGTGCCACCCCAGAAACGCCGACTCCGTCGCAATCCCAGCCATGGACTTGACCGGATACCGTACGATTTCACGGATATGGCCGACTGGCACATTCATTTTCTCCTCAAACCGTAGCCGGGGTGTCTTCGATGGTGCCGCACGACCAGGATACGCACACAATCGCCAACGACCCGGTATAAGAAGTGATACGGGAATCGTTTGAGATTGACGCGTCTGAGATCGCCTTTGAAGAAATGATAACGCCCGGGCTGTTGAGCAGCTGCCTGCATAAAACCCCGCAGCTCGCGACAGAAGTCGTCGGCTAATTCCGGATGTTCGGCTTTCTCATAATAATCCATGATTTCATCCACATCGGAACTGATGAGCCGATGGAGGACGAGCTGTATGATTACTGCCGCCGGTTTCTGACTTGCGTATCAAGATCCTTTAGGGTCATGGCCTGACTCGGATCGGCCTCCAACTCCGCGTCACGCCGCAACGCTTCAGCAAATCCCTCGTCCTCCTCAAACCTTACCGGTGGAAGGGACTGGAGTAATTGGGACGCCAGCCCCGCGCGCTCCTTCTCGGAAAGCCGCAGAGCCTCTGCAACGATTTGACCGACGCTCATACTTGTGAAGCCTAATCGCGCCAATTTCGACTGTCAATGCACGCCCAGCCTCTCCACGATCAGCCGACACGCGGCTCGGCTATTCATGATGAAGGTGTGAACGGCAGGGATCAGGACGGGCTGGTCGTGGTCGTCCAACTTTGTTTCGGACACGGCCACAACGCCGTCGTTGGGTTCTCCCTTAAAAGGATCAAGCCGACCACGCCAACCTCGAGTGCCTGCGACGATGGTGTAAGGGACGGAGAGCTTGGGCAAGGAGCAGAACCAGGGCGAATTCGCAAGGCATTGACCGCAACTGCCCCGAAGAATGCGGAACGGGAGGCGCTTGTAGATGAGGACGGCAAGACGCGGCTGGCGGTTGGGAGTTGCCAGCATCACCAGGTGCTTCACTCGGAGATCCGGCACTGCCGCAACGGCCTCTCGAAGAAGAAGGCCACCAAGAGAGTGCCCCACCAGCCCGACCTGGTCACCTTGTTGGGCGAGGGACCGGAGCCGGGCGACTAACCGGGAGACGATTTGGTCGTGCGTCTCAATCAACGCGGAGTAGGGGAATAGCTCCGGCTTGTGTCCGGACATCCAAAGTCGCCGGGCCAAAAGCCCCAAGGAAAGGCGTGTGCGTCCGAGCCCGTGGACTAGAACGATTCTCATACTCACCTCGAAAACAGAATTACGATTGCCGGTGCAGCGAGCAGGCGCGCTGTCTTCAATGCACATCAATGTCTCAGCTTCTGCTTTGGTGCGGTAATTGAATTTCTTTCGACTGGGATTGAAGATTTCGATGTAATATCTGGGCCAGCGAACCAAACGGGCACTGGGACAAGGCTCGCCAGGAAAGGTAAGGCAATGCCTCCCTTGCGGCGCTGTGCCCCTGAAATGCTTTTGGGCTTTTTAGGCCATTTCTACTTTTTCCAGCCCTTTCTTGAGGCAAAGCAGATCCATGTCTCATGCGAGACCGCCGTTGATCAAAATGTAGTTCCGGCCGGTTCCGCCTGCGACAGGCCTGGTGCCGTCCTGCTCGTGCTGGACTTTGAGAGAATGTATGCTTTACTTGGTGAAGGCCGTGTGAGGACACTCGGCCCGGGACCTCCATAAATTCTCATGAAAACAAATGCTCTCAGATGGGCGGTTGCATTTGGTTTACTCGCAGCCGCAGGACGGTCGGCGACAGCCGAACCAACTCTCAAAATTGGCGACCCAGCCCCAAAATTGGCGGTGAGTAAATGGGTGCAGGGCGAGCCGGTAACGAAATTCGAAAAGGGCAAGGCGTACCTTGTTGAATTTTGGGCCACCTGGTGCGGGCCGTGCCGCGTTTCGATCCCGCACCTGAACGAAATTCATGCCCAATTCAAAGATAAAGGCCTGATTGTCATCGGCCAGGATTGTTGGGAAAAGGACGAGACACTGGTGGCGCCGTTCGTGGCCAGGATGGGCGACAAGATGACCTACCGCGTGGCCCTGGACGACAAGGAAGAAACTAAAACCGGCAAAATGTCCGAGACCTGGATGGCGGCGGCCGGCCAGCATGGAATTCCAACCGCGTTTTTGGTGGATACCAGCGGCTTTATCGCCTGGATCGGGCATCCGATGGGTCTCAATGCGGATGTGATCGAGGATGTGTTGAGCGGAAAGTTTGACCGGCAAAAGGCCGCCCAGGAGTACGCGGACACGCAGCAAAAACAGGTGCGCCTGCAGACTGCGTTCAGTGCCGTCAACAAAGCCATGCGCGACAAGCAATGGGACGAGGCGATGAACAAGGTTGAAGAATATGCAAAGCTCGTTCCCCCCGGGCCGCAGAAGCAGATGACCACGGACATGCTTCGCCTCAATGTCCTGTTTGGCAAGGAGGATTACCCGGCAGCTTTCGACTTGGTCAAGAAGGTGAGCGATGCGAACAGTACGAACGGGCCTTTGCAAAACGGCCTGGCCTGGAGGCTAATCACTGATAAAGGCATCAAGCAGCGCAACCTGCCATTGGCGGAAACTCTTGCCAGCCGCGCCAACGATGCCACGCAAGGCACGAACGGTATAGTTTTGGACACCTTGGCGCGCATCAAGTTCCTGCGAGGTGATCAGGAAAAGGCTGTCGCGCTGGAAGAGAAAGCAGTTGGCCTGACTGAAGGTGAGCAGCGAGATCGCTATGAAAGCGTACTGAAAAAGTACAAGCGCGGCGAGTCACCCGAAATAGCTGATGAGCTTCGCGCGCGCGCGTCGCAGGAAGCCATGACGGGGAAATGGAAGGCAGCGGCGGCTGATTACGCCAGGCTCATCGAATCCGAGCCGGACGACCACATGCATTATCATTCTTTGGCACCGCTGTTGGTGCAACTGGGCGATATGGCAGGCTATGAACGCCATCGCCAAAGAGTGCTGGCCCAGTTTGGGTCCACCACAAACCCAGTGATCGCCGAACGGATGGCAAAGGATTGCTTCCTCCTGCCCTGGTCCGGGCCGGACGCAGAAAAGGCCGGTGCCATGGCTGATCGTGCCGTGTCTCTGGGCAAGGACCACACCTACTTCCTTTTTTTCGAATTCGCCAAAGCCCTGGCGGAATATCGGCAAGGGCATTTCGCAAAGGCGGTCACTTGGTCGCAGAAGGTGCTGGACGAGAAGCAACAAAGCTCTCGCGAGGCCCAAACCTATATGGTGCTGGCCATGGCGCAATATCGGCTGGACCAGGTGGAGCACGCCCGTGCGGCGCTGGCCAAAGGCCTTGAAATCAGCGGCAAAATGCCTGGAATTAACAGTGCCAAACTAGGCCCGGATTGGAACGATGTGTTGATCGTTCACGCGCTCGAGACCGAAGCCAGGCGCTTGATCGAGGCCGGCAAACAGCTTGAGGAAGCGGAGAAGTGATTCAGGTCATACCTTGCTGACCATGCGACCATGCTTGCGAAATCGGGTCTCGGTAGTAGTCGGATTGCACGACGTTAAACCCTGCATTGCGAAAAGCGCGCGCGACCCGCGTTTCAAGCGGATAGCCCTGTTTTTCGAGCCATTCCTCAATCTTTTTTTCTAACTGTTCAGACATTTGACGAAAGAGGCAAACTGCCTGTTTCCGTGCAGGGGCACAAGGCCGGAGGCCAGAGACTGGCGTCAATGGGCGGCGTGCTCATAAGGGGAATTGTCGCTCCGGACCCCGGCGCGACGCAAGCCAGTACCCGAAGCCGAGCATCGAGCACTTCCACTCGACCGCGTTCTGGAAGGTGGCTTTCAAGAATTCCGTGTGGCCCCCTCGCAAGGGAAGGTCCGCCGCGAACTCTTGGAGCGGCCGCGCGGCCGCGGCGGTGATTCGACCGCCTTCGGACACCACGAGCCGCCTGAAGTCTTCGACTGTCCGGCCAGCGGTCGGAAAGGGTAGAGCCAAGGAATCGGTCAGCCATAAGCATCGTTCATTTCATGAATTCGCGAGCTTTCTGGCTGGAGGCGAATTGAAACCCTTGCCTCACCGCAACCTCAGGTTACAGTAAGCATGAACAACGAACCCTGCGATGGGCGACCCCTCTTTCTATTTATAAATTTTCTGCGGATTTATCCATTGCACTACACAGGTAATCTTGGATCAAAACAATGAAGGACGTAGCGATTACACTCTGCGGTTTGTGCCTGGGCGGCACGGCGATGTGCGGCGTGCAACGGACCGTAGCGGAATACGACTGGGGAACACTGGCTAAATCGGGCCAGCGACCCGAGGGGATTGTCGCGGCCGTGGATGGCCGGACTGCGCTCCGGATTTCCAACACCAATGAGACGTCCTTGCAGACGAAGCTTCTCGTGATCACAAACCCGGCGATTTCAAAAATGCAGTACGCCATCATCGGGGAGGTCAAACACGAGGGCGTCCGTGGCGGCGGGTATTTCGAGTTGTGGAATTATTTCCCGCCGCTTAGGACTGACATGGTAGGTATCCAATACTTCAGCCGCACGCTGGCCGAATCGGGTCCGATGGGAAAACTCCAAGGCACTTCATCCTGGCGCGCGTTCACGCTGCCATTTGACCGCACTGGCACCGACAAGGCGCCCACGCGGCTGGAGATCAACCTTTACCTGCCCGCGCAGGGCACGGTCTATATCGGGCCGGTCAAGCTGGTGGAATATGAAGAGGACCTCCCCGCAGAACCGGCCATTAGCCCGGAGGTTGAGGTGCAGACGCGCACCGTGGGCACGATTATCGCCCAGAAATATTTCCTGATTGAGCGCAAGAGCAGCGCCGGAGATGGCAAACCACGCGGGCTGATACTCATCCTGCCAGGCGGTCCGGGCGGCGAGGACTTTCTCCCATTCTGCGCGAACGTCCTCACGCGATATGCAGTGCCTGCCGAGTTCGTGGTCGTGGAGTTGGTTGCCCCGCAATGGAGCAAGGACGAGAACCGCGTGGTGTGGCCCAGCAAGGCGTTCCCGGACTCGGCGGCAAAGTTCACCAGCGAGGAGTTTGTTGCCGCAGTGATCGAGGACGTCCGCCGGTTGCGCAAAATTGATGAGCGCTACATCTTCACGCTAGGCTGGTCTTCCAGCGGGCACGTCCTCTATGCGGTGTCCCTCTCGGATCCGAAAGTGCGCGGCTCGATCATTGCAATGTCGCGGTTCCTGCCGGCCCGTCTCGGGAATCTCGAGCACGCGCGCGGCAAGGGCTATTTCCTCTTCCATTCACCCGATGACCAGATCTGTCCCTTTCGCGACGCTCAGCTTGCCGAACGGACCCTCAAGGAACAGGGGGCGCAGGTGAAGCTGGTGACGTACAGCGGCGGCCATGGCTGGGTGCCCAACACTTACTACTGTGACCGGATCAAGGAAGGCATTGAGTGGCTCAAGAGCATTAACACCAAATGAACACGGTGCATGGACGGGCTAGCCAAGAGAGTGCCTTTAACTAGAGGGTACAGTAACGCGAGTGTGCAGAATGCTCTTTTTGCGTCATCATTTTTTCATTGCAATTTCTCCCACAATAAGATACTTACCATATCAGTTTGATCGCTAATGGTTCCATCAGACACAGAGACCAGAAAAGAGACAAGAATGCCATGCCATCTCAACGCTTCAAATTCGTGCGTCGTCATTCGTTAGCCCTCATACTAGCTTTTGGGCCGCTGTTTGCTGCCATGCCGGGCCGTGCTGCAATAGTCTACGTGTCGTTCGATGACCGCACAGGTTATGCTCATCCCAACAGTGTCGAGATGTAAGATTCCACGACCGGTGCCGATTTAGGGTTATTTACCACCACCGGGCTAAATATACCTGAGGGGTTGGCTTTGGACAGTGCGGGGAACCTTTATGTCGGTAATTGGTTCGCCAGTACGATTCAGAAGTTTACGCCGAGTGGGGTTCACTCAGGTTTTGCCACGAACAACATCAGCGGCCCAGCGTCTCTGGCTTTCGATCCAGCTGGTAACCTGTGCGTGGCCAACTACTGGGGCGGGACAGTGGTGAAGCTCGCACCGGACGGGACTGGATGGATTTTCGCCAGTGGAATGAGTTATCCGAACGGCGTGGCCTGCGATCATGCAGGGAATGTCTATGTGGCGTGCGCGGGGAGCAGTACAATCCAGAAATTCACGCCGAGTGGTGTTGGATCTGTTTTCGTCAGTGGCCTGAGCAGCCCGTTATTGGGCGGCTTGGCCTGCGACAGCGCCGGCAATCTTTATGCCGAATGTCAGCAAAACCAGCCGATCATCGAGAAATTCACACCGAACGGCGTCGGCTCGGTCTTTGTGAGTAATGGTTATGCTGAACCCTCTGGGCTCGTTTTTGACAGCTCGGGTAACCTCTGGGCGGCCAACTACGGGGATAATACGATTGAGGAGTTCGCACCCAATGGCTCTCTATTGCTCCACATCAACACGCCGTATTCCCCCTATGGAATCGCCGTCCAACAAGTCCCGGAACCTGTCTCAGTGACTTTAGTGTTTTTGGGTACAGCGATATTTCTTATGCGCTACTGTACTGTTTTCCGATAAACCCACTTTGTTCCGGACACGGCCACAACGCCGTCGTTGGGTTCGCGCTTAAAACGAGATATGGTCGTTTTCTTTTCGGGGAGAACTCCGTAGGAGTGACCTGTTTATAGCACGGACCCGCCTAAATTCATTCTTTTTGTTTTTCGGCGGCGCGGTTCGGGAATCCATGACATATTCCACGCGATTGGCCGCGCCGCCGAAAAACAAAAAGGAATTCTGGGACGCATCGCATCTATAAACAGGCCACTCCTACGGAGTTACCGCATACCCCGCCCCCGGAGAAAGTGAAATGCGCCACTTTGTACCCTCCGTTGTGCCGCCTTTTTCCTGGGCGGACATACAACCACTCCGCCCGGACGTGCGTTCCAAACTCAGGCCATTTGCCTTTCCTTTGCGCTCTTCGCGACCTTGGTGTGAGAATTCCTTCCAACCCGAGATGCCCGTTCGCAACACTACTCGGGCTTCATCCGCCTTGCCCCGCATTCCCGGGCACGTGACGGCTTGTGACGTCTCTAAACGGCTCAGTGACGGATCAGGCCAACAGAATCTCTCGGTTTTACCGACGAGGTGACGGGGCGACGGCTTGTTCGCCAGCTCTGTGCGACTTTGAATTTGAACCTTGAAGCAATTCAAACCGGAGCTGACAAGCACTCACAAGCAGTTATCCCCCACTCACAAGCGGAAAAGCCCCGGTGGGGTAGTGGTGAAAATTCAAAATAGAACATGAGGGAACAGAGGAAACAGAGTCTTTTCAACGGCATAGGAGAATTGCATTTGAGCTTTCATTGGGCGAAAGCCATGCCGAGGAAAATCGAACCTGAGAGGTCATTGCTGTCCAAAGAATTTTGCGATAGCGTTACTCGATTTACCGAAGGTTTAAATCATGAGCCAGAACCAATTGAATCTATCGCGTCGTGGTTTTCTTAAAATGTCGGCGCTGGGCGCGAGTGCAGCGGCTTTCACCTGGCCGCTGGTGATGCGCGGCAGCGCCGCCTCCACCACCGCCAACAGCAAGCTGAACCTGGCGGTGGTTGGCTGCGGCGGACAGGGTCGAGGCGATATGTCCGGCTTGCTGGCGAACGGCGCCGGCCTGGTCGCCCTGTGCGATCCGGATGCGAAACAAATCGAAGAAGCCCGCGGCGCGGCCGCCAAAAGGGGCGGCGACGGGGCCAAGGCGTACGAGGATTATCGCAAGCTCCTCGACGACGCTGGCAGTTACGATGCGGTGCTGATTGCGACGCCGGATCACTGGCACGCCCCGCTTTGCAAAGCCTTCATGCAGGCCGGCAAACACGTTTATTGTGAGAAGCCGCTGACGCACAGCATCGCGGAGGCGCGCGAGTTGCGCGAGTTGTCGCGCAAACTGAAGGTGGTCACGCAAATGGGCAACCAGGGCAGTGCCAGCCCCTCGCTGCGCCGCTGCACGGAACTGATCAAGGCGGGGGCCCTGGGCCAGGTCAGGGAGATCTACCATTGGGGAATCGGCATTGCGGCCCGCGAAGGCAGCGCTGCAGGTGAAGATCCGATTCCGGCCGGTTTCAATTGGGACTTGTGGGTCGGCCCGTCCGGTATGCGCGCTTTCAAGGATGGCGTCTATCATCCGGCCACCTGGCGCGGCTGGTTCGATTTTGGCAATGGCGGCCTGGCCGACTTCTGCTGCCATGCGATAAACCTCCCGATGCGGGCGCTCGACCTCGGTTACCCCGAGCGACTGGTGCCGAACCTGGACGAGAATGGCCGGGTGCTTCCGGGCAAAGCGGCTGTCGAATTCCATTTTGGCGCGCGTGGCAAACTGCCGCCGGTGGTTCTTCACTGGATGGGCGATGGCAGGCCACCGGCCGAAATCATCCAACCGGTGCTCGATGTTGATCCAATTAAGAACGGACTATTCATCATCGGCGAGCGCGGCTGTATCTTCACCAGCCACTGGAACACCGAAGGAATGATCCGGCTCCAGGGGGAGCCGAGCCTCGTCAACGTGTTGGACCACCCTGCGACACAAGGCATCGCCGAGAGCCTGCCGCGCGTACGAGGGCACGATCGGGAATGGATTGATGCTTGCCGCGGTCAAGGGCGCACGTTTTCCGATTTTGAGATTGGCGGCAAGCTTACGGAAATCGGTCTGGCGGGGGTGGTGGCCATTCGGGCGCGCAAGGCCTTGGATTGGGATGGCGAGAAGATGCAAGCTCGGAACGCGCCTGAGGCGGCCCGTTTCGTGCGTACCCTGTGGCGCAAGAAATGGCTGACCTGACGCGCTTCGCAATGGCACAGCTAGGCTGGACCTTTCAGTTGCCGCAGCCACTTCGCCTGCAATCCCTCCACCACTTTCCCAAACTCCAGCCCCGAGCTCGGCTTCGCCACAAACTCATCCGCTCCCAACTCCTTCGCC
>PSRM01000030.1 GCA_003176045.1 Verrucomicrobiota bacterium
AAGGGGAGAGGGTCGGGGTGAGGGGTCTTCCAGTGGCCACAGGTCCGTAGTTCGCGATCTTCCCTTCCGGTTCATGAAAACAGGCGTTCGCGGCGCTTTAGGTTTAGGTTTTGAAGACCATTAATCAGACCGGTCGGGCCGGTCCGCCCAGTCCCGACGGAATACTTCGAGCACGGAGGAGCTTTTCTCCAAATTCTTTAAGCCCGGACGCCACGAAATCCGGCGCTGGGGAGTGGGCAGCCGCTTCGGCGGCGGTGGTTTCGCCGGTGAGCACAAGCACGGCCACAGCCCCGGCGTTGCGCGCCATGAGCATGTCTGTGTACAAACGGTCACCTACCATGGCTAACTGCTCTGGCTTCAAAGAGTGCTTGCGCAAGATGCCCTGCAACATGCGCGCATCGGGTTTTCCGGGAATCGCCTCCGGAGCGCGGCCCGTAGCTTCTTTCAGGGCGGCGCAAATTGAGCCGCAATCCACCCAGACGGTGGGCTGGTCGGTCGGGCAGACGCGGTCCGGGTGCGTGGCAAAAAAGGGCTTCCCCTGTTTGATCCACCAGGCTGCGCGGCAGAGGCGGGAGAAGGTCAGATGGGTGTCAAAGCCGGCGAGCACCGCGTCAGGCACATCTTGAGGGCTGTCTTCAGTGGCGATGAACCCGGCCTCATTCAGTTCGGAGATCATGCTGGCGGTGCCGAGGACGAAAAGCCGGTTCACACTGGGCCTTTCGTGCCTAAGGAAGCCGATGGTTGCCTGTGTGGAGGTATAGAGTTGGTCGGCGGCGGCGCGGATACCGAAGCTTTTCAGGTGTTCCAGGTAATCGCGCGTGCTTTTTGAGGAGTTATTCGTAAGGAAAGTGTGGCCGATGCCAAGTTCGGTCAGGAGCTTTAAAAACCCGTGGGTGGCGTCAAAAACCGTGCTTCCTTTGTAGATGGTGCCATCCATGTCGAGGGCTACATGGCGAATTTGGGCGAGTCGGTCAGTCATTCTCAACAAAGAGTGGCATTTTTGTTGCTAAACATTAAACTGGAAAAATGAGTTCGGCTCCAACTCCGCCTTCGCCGCTGCGCATCCTCGTCGTGGACGACGAAAAAGACGTGCGCGATTCCCTGGACCAGGTGTTGCGGCATTTTAAACATTTGGTGCAAACGGCCGGCAGTGCGGACGATGCACTGGCGCTTTTTGAGAAGAGCAAATTCGACCTGGTGATTACAGACTACAAGATGGAAGGCAAGACGGGCGCCGAGTTGGCAAGGGAAGTGAAGCAGCGCTCGCCAAAAACTCCGGTGCTGATGATCACTGCGTTCGCTGAAGATCTTCAGAATTCGCCGCGAGCGATGGAGCATGTGCAGGGGCTGATCCCTAAACCGTTTCGGGTCGAGGAGCTGAAGAAGGCGATTGCGGAAGTGACGGCCTGATCGAAAAGAACCGACCGCGCCCTGACCGGCCCCCATAGCCAGGCTCGTGCACAGGGGATTCACCAGTGGAGTTCGGTTGGAAAATCTTTTTCTACGTGTTTGCGCAATTGGAAAACCATTTTACAGGCAAATTTCGTAAGTGCTTCTATATCAATGCTGTTTCTTCGTGGCACTACTAATGCATACCAATTTAAGCATTGGTCAACGGAACGCGAAGCCTGCCGCGTTAAAGGCAATGACCATTGACTCCTACGTGCGAGACCTGGTTGCTGGCGCCCGAATGATTCACGACATGGACCGGGAACTCGTAACCTGTACCCTTGAAGCGGCGCATGGCAACAAGCTCCGCGCTGCACACTTGCCCCACGTCACACGCAACACCATTCGCGCCAAACTTCAGGCTCCCGCGCCCATGCCAGCAAGGTCGCATAACGGCCCGCCTGCTGCGCATGAGAGATAAAATCTTCTGGCCGAGGGCTCACGGGAGAGGAACTGCCCGATAAAATCTTTGTGAAGAAAAGGCCGAGGTCGTGTCAATGAAGAGATATGGACTGGCCGACAAGACGATGTTCGTCAAAACGGTCCAGTTGGGATTGTTGAAGCTGTTTTTGTAATCAATCCTGTTTGTGCTGCCAACCGGGCCGATGACCGTCAGGCCAGCATACATATTTATGCCAAGAATTGTTGGCGGGCTCAAAACCTCCAGGACACGAAGACTCCCGCTGGCTAAATTGAACCCACCCGCCGCAAAAACGTAGCCCCCAAGGGCTCCCAAAGCCGGATGTTGACGCGGGGTTGGCATCGGCGCCAAGGTTGCCCACGCGTCGGTGGCCGGATTATAAACTTCCACGGTCGGGAGATAGTTCCCGGCCGTGTCAACCCCACCCACGGCATAAAGAAGCCCATTCAGCACCGTTATGCTGAGTGCGTACCTCGCTGTAGGCATCGGGGCCTTGGTTGTCCACGCGTCGGCGACCGGATCGTAGGCCTCGACAGTAGAGAGAGCGCCGGCCGGGGTGGCCCCTCCTACGGCGTACAGAATTCCGTTCACAACACCCACACCATGGCTTGCACGAGCGGTCGGCATCGGGGCGCGGGTCACCCACGAATCGGTGTCGGGGTGGTACGCATAGACCGTATGTTGCAGCGTTGCGGGTTGGGGATAAGTCACCGCGCCCCCGGTCACATAGAAGATTCCATTGACGACTCCGCCTGCGGGCGCTCTGAGGACGCTGGGCATCGAGGTTTTGAGCGTCCAGGTGTCGTTCGTCGGATTATAGGCTTCCAGCTCGGCATGGTCTGAACTTCCATCCCATCCTCCGGCAAGAAAGATCATATTGTTAGCCACGCCCTCGGCAAACGAATCGCAGTCGATCAACATGGGCGACTTCGCCGTCCAGCTATCGCTGGCGGGATCGTAAGCCTGCAACCGCGAGGGCTCCCCCGCGTAAGCTATGGCCGGACAGACCGCATAAAAGGTGTTGCTCGCGACGGCTCCAGAAGGGTCTTGGCTGGCGAAGGGCATCGGGGTTTTGTTGGTCCATGTGCCGCTCTGGGCCTGGACAGACGGAGGACACGCGAGCGTCAGGAAGGCGGCGGTTATGAGGATGCAATAGATGTGATGAGGTGTGGTTTTCATGGTGTTTTTGTATGTTTTGGTGGATTTGTTTCAGGTGTTTATTTTTGTGCTCTACTACGTACCGAAGTACAGAAGGATCGAGCAGGAACTATCACGGGGAGAAGCGACGAATTTGAAAGCTTTACCAACCGATGAACCCGCATATTTCACACGCCGCACGGGAATCAATACAGACTGTAGGGCACGACGTGAGGAGTGCCTTTGCGCCAACGCTGCCTGGGGAAGCACACCTCACGTCGTGCCCTACAGTCGGGATGAAATACCCGGGTGAATCGGTGACTATTGTCTGGCGTCCCTGGCGGGACTTGATGTGGGAACAACGGACGCACCGGCCGGCTGATCTACTTTGGCGGTTCCGACCTGCTCCAGGAGTTACGGGATGGGTCGAAAACAAATACGTCATTGTGGGGCAGCGGAGCATCGGGCTGAACGCTCCATCCGCCAAAGAGCCACAGCCGGCCGTTCAGGGCCTGAGCTCCACAGCCCATACAGCGCACCCTCGGCATGTGCTGCTTCAGCATCCAAAACCAGCTACTATCGCCTCTGGTCAGGAGCAATGACTGATCGGTTGGACCCTCGGCACTAGTTCCCCCGAATACATAAATGTTGCCGTCCAATTCTGTGGTGAAGGCGTGAGCGACCCGAATGGGCATGACCGCGTTGGGTACCATGGGCAGGAGGCTCCAGTTGGCGCCCGGCCGCCAAATTTCTACCGTTCCCGAGCATTGTCCCTGGGCGTTGGTGTCGCCGCCGATGACGTAGATCGAGCCGTGAGTGACGACCGCGCCGCATGCGATGCGAGGGCTCAGCATGTCCGGTTCCTTGCGCCAAGTGTCGGTTGCCGGTTCGTAAGACTCCACCGTCGGCAAAGGATGACCTGCATGATCCACGCCGCCTAGCACGTAAAACCTGCCATTCAGCCCAGCGCCCGCGCAGCTCTGCCGCGCGGTGGGCATCGCCGCGCGCATCATCCATCGGTCTGTTGCCGGATCAAACGCTTCCAGCGAATCAGTGACCTGCAATTCCTCCGTGCCTCCGGCAAGGTAGAGCTTGCCAGCTACTACGCCGCCAGCAGAGTTAGAGTGTGCTTTGTTGCTGTCAGCCAGGCGCTTCCAGGTATTGGCTTTGGGATCATAGGCGAAAAGCGACTTTCTGACGCCCTGATTGCCGTCCGTGGCGGAGGTAACGTAAATCTTGCCGTCAATAATTCCTGATATTCCCTGGGCGCAGTTAGTGGGCATGGAGGCTATGAAAAAGAGCTCGGGCTTGTTCACCGCGGACTCGGGCAAGCGATTGTGGCGGGGAATCAGCACGGCAACCGTCCCGGCCAATACCACGAGGGCCACACATAGAGCCGCCACCAGCCGATGCCTCTTTGCGACCCGCCAGAATTTCTCGGTTCCGCTAACTGCGCGAGCCTCGATCGGCTCGCCACGAAGGAAGCGCCCTAAATCATCCGCCAGCGCCCTGGCCGATGCGTAGCGGCGGTTCGGTTCCTTTTCAAGGCATTTGAGACAGATCACCTCCAAGTCGCGCGGCACAGCCGCATTGAGCCGCCGCGGTGGAGCGGCCTCAGTGTGCAGCACCTTGGTGATCGTCTCATGTGTCGTCGCTGCCTGAAATGGCGCGCGGCCAGTGAGCAGGAAATAAAGGATCGCGCCCAGGGAATAGATGTCACTTTGAGGGCCGACATCGCGGCGGCGGCCGGCCGCCTGTTCGGGCGCCATAAAGTTGGGCGTGCCAAGGATTTGGCCTGAGATCGTCAAGTCCGAATCGGTTTTGATCCGTTTGGCCAGGCCAAAATCTGTGATGCGCGGCTGGTCACTGGCATCTAACAAAATGTTCGACGGCTTCAAGTCACGATGGAGCGTTCCTTGCTGATGGGCGTAGTCAATGGCTTTGGCGACCACTTGCACATACCCTGCCGCGCGCCGCAGCCACTGCGCATCTCGCGCTCCGCATCCCGCGCTGACCTCCCCCAGGTCCTTGCCATCCACGTACGCCATCGCGAAATAATGCTGGCCCTCGTATTGGCCGACCTCATGGATCGCGACGATGTTCGGATGTTGCAGGTTGGCGGCGGCTTCCGCTTCAGCGCGGAATCGCTGCACGGCCACCATACTGGCCAACTCGCCGGCCAAAATCATTTTGACTGCCACGGTGCGGTTGAGACTCAGTTGGCGCGCCTTATAGACGACTCCCATGCCGCCGCGGGCGATTTCCTGCAGCAGCTCAAAATCGCCGAACTGCCGCAAGATCATCACCGGCAGCTCTGGCCATTGGGCCAGACTACCATCACTCGCTTCCGGCGCGAGGAATGCGAAGCGGCCCAGGCAGCCAGGGCAAAGCCCCTGCAGCCCGACGGCGGGCACCGCCTCTCCACATTTCGGACAGGTCCGGGTTGATTGCACTGTTTCCATTCAATTACAGAAGCAAACCAACTCAGTTATCACGCTGAAATTCCAAGGTCGTAACCGGTCAGAAGTTGAAAAGTTTTTGTAGCAGCCGAGGTAACGAGGCTCTAAACAATTCGATTTCCTGAGGTTTTTGGCAATTTTTGATCCTCGTCACCTCGGCTGCTACTTGGTTCCTGGAGATATTCACACTCCCGAAAGCGCAGCGATCAAATGCCTCATTTCTTCTTCAATCTGGCTCATCTCGCCTACGGTCTGGGCAACTTCCTCCCGAACCAACTGCCGATAGCGTTGGCGCAAACGGTTTACCGCCATGGCTACGGCTCCGGGGCTAACCTTCAGATCGGCCGCGGCCCGATCGTAGTCGCCCCGAGCCACTTCTCCCTCCAAAAATCCCTTTAGCCGCTCAAACTGCGCTGCTCGACCCGTGGTGGCGAGTTCCTGCTGCAATCGCTGGAGCGCATGCTCCAGCACGGCCAGCGCCCAGCGGCGCTCAAAGATTTTGTCGGGGGTCGCAGAAGTGGCGGGCTCATGTGTGTAGCGCTCCTCCGCGTCCTCGTCGTGTAGCGAAATAAAAGTGTGCCGGCCCCCGCGTTTGAGAGTTTGGGAGCGGTCCCATTCATTGCTCAAAAAGTGATTGAAACAGGTCAGCAGAAAGGAGCGAAATTTGCCGCGCTCGGAGCTCACGCCTTCCAGGTAATTCTTCGCCAAAAAATGGACGAAAAAACCCTGAACCAGGTCTTGCGCCTGGTGGGCATCACAACCGCGCCGGCGCGTATAAGCGTACAAGGGATACCAGTAAGCTCGGCACAGTTTTTCCAAGGCCTGCTCCGATTGGTTCGATTCGCCCTGTCCGACAGCCAGGACAACGCTCCAGTGTGTCGTGGCAAACCACCTGGCCTGATCAAGCGGCGGCGTCTGCGTGCTTTGTTGGACGGACATTATTTCGGCAGACGGCACCCCCAACTGATCCGCTCGTCCTGCGCAATGATATAAGCAAAAGTTGCAGGTTTTAGCCAGTTTTTTCCTTACACAAAGGCACCAGCACAGGGCGCATTCGCAATTCTGTTCCGGGTCCGTTGCTGGCGCGTTACCGGTTTTGTAACCGCTCCTCACTCGGTAGGATGCGGGTTGTAACCGTGTAACCGGTCCGCCAGGGTATATACCTACCGGAGGAGACTTCGATTCTACTCAGCGCTCTTTTACGACAAACGCCACCGTCGAAACCCCGCCCGCGAGGCAGGCCAAACATGGCCCTGAGTCGCCCCTCAATGGCCGCGGACGGACGCCTAAGGCACTCAAAAGGACGGTTTGGCCCATGGACCCCGCCCGGCGCCTAAAACTTTGTCTTTAACTTTGTCGTTAACTTTTTCCTTGCCGCCTCGACTTGCCGCGCCGGAGCAGAGCGAAGGACGGAGCATTGGCGCCCTGGGGAGACTTTGCCGCGGACTGAATCCAGAACTTGCTTACCACGTTTACCCTCTTCCACTAACACCTGCTCGCTACTGGCTACTGACTACCGACTACTGACCACTGACTCATTTCCCGCAACAGTGCTTAAATTTTTTGCCGCTGCCGCAGGGGCAGGGTTCGTTGCGGCCGACTTTGGGGCCTGCGCGCACGGGTTTGGCTTTTTCCACCGCGGCGGCGGCTTCGCTAACCATGTCACTGCCTCGGGCGGGACCGTTGCCGGTCGGGGCTGACTGAGCCTGGCCGGCGGGGGCACCAAAGGCGCTGCTTGATTGGTGAGTTGTCTGCTGCGAAATATTGCGGCGGAAATTCTCGAAGGCAAGGAGGCTCGAAGCGCTGCGGAAGATGTTGTGGCAGATCTCGGATTTGATATTGACCATTAATTCCTCGAAGATCTTGAAAGCTTCGGCTTTATATTCGATCAGCGGATCGCGCTGGCCATGAGCGCGCAGGCCGATGCTGTAGCGGAGGCTGTCCATCTCGTAAAGGTGCTCCTGCCAAAGCTTGTCAATGGCGTCGAGGATGGTGAAGCGCTCGATTTTCTTGATCGCATCCAGGTTCTCGAAGCTGATCTTGATGTCGTAAGCTTTGCGGACCTTCTCGGCAATCGCCTTGCAGACGGCGTATTGGTGCGCGGTGAGGCCATCGTAGATTGAACCGGTTTCGGGCTCCTCCTGGCCGGCTTCTGCGGCTTTGGTGATTTCGGCTTCGACCATGCCGATAGGGAAATTCAGGTTCACCCAGTCCACCAGGCCGCGCACGTTCCATTCGGTGAAATCGCTGTCGTTTTCGTTGGTGAACTGCTGGACTTTCTGGACGGCGACTTCTTCCATGATGTCCATCAGCCGGGCGCGGACTTCGTCGGCGTGAATGATCTCGTTGCGGAAGCCGTAGATGACTTCGCGCTGCTTGTTCATCACGTCGTCGTACTCGAGAGTGCGCTTGCGGATCTGGAAGTTGTGCTGCTCGACGCGTTTCTGGGCCTGCTCGATCGAGCGGTTGAGGAGCCCCGCCTCCAATTCCTGTCCTTCTTCGAGCCCCATTTTTTCCATGATTTTGACAACGCGATCCGAGCCGAAAAGGCGCATGAGGTCGTCTTCGAGCGAAATGAAGAAGTGCGAAGAGCCCGGATCGCCCTGGCGCGCGCAACGGCCACGCAACTGGCGGTCAATACGGCGCGCTTCGTGGCGCTCGGTGCCGATTACGTGCAAGCCGCCTAGCTCGGGGACACCGGCGCCCAGTTTAATGTCCGTGCCGCGGCCCGCCATGTTCGTAGCGATAGTGACGACGCCGCGCTGGCCGGCGCGGGCGACGATTTCGGCCTCCTGTTGGTGATACTTGGCGTTGAGGACCGAATGGATGATGCCCTCGCGCTTGAGCATTCGGGACAGATGCTCGCTGACCTCGACGGAGATCGTGCCGACCAGGATAGGGCGGCCCTGGCCATGGACGTGTTTGATCTCGTTCAGGACGGCATTGAACTTTTCGCGCTTGGTCTTGTAGATGGAGTCATTGGAATCGGTCCGCGCCACGGGCCGGTTGGTGGGAATGACCAGCACGCCCAGTTTGTAGATGTCGAAGAACTCGGACGCCTCGGTTTCGGCTGTGCCGGTCATGCCTGCCAGCTTATGATAGAGGCGAAAGTAATTTTGGATCGTGATGGTGGCCAGAGTTTGCGTTTCGCGCTCGATTTGGACCTGCTCCTTGGCCTCGACGGCCTGGTGCAATCCGTCGCTCCAGCGCCGGCCCGTCATCAGGCGGCCTGTGTTTTCATCCACGATGATTACTTTGTTATCCTGGACGACGTATTGAACGTCTTTCTGGTATAGGCAGTAGGCCTTGAGCAATTGGGCGATGGCGTGGATACGCTGCGCTTTGGTTTCGAACTCCTGCTGAAGTTTGTTTTTGAGTTCGAGCCGTTTGCGCGGGTCGGATTCGGGTCCGGCATCAATTTCGTGCAGAGCGGTGGTCAGGTCCGGGAGCATGAAGGCATCGGGGTCCTTCGGGCTCAGGAAATTGCGGCCTTTCTCGGTGAGGTCAGCCTCGTGGCCTTTTTCATCAATGGCGAAGAGGAGTTGCTCCTTCTCGGCATAAAGCTCGACCTTCTTTTGGTCGGCGTGAAGTTGAAGTTCGGCCTGGTTCATCATCCGCAGGTTCTCGGGATTCTCCAGGATCTTCATCAGGCTTTCGGACCTGGGCTGGCCACATTTGACGCGGTACAGCAACAGGCCGACTTCGCGTTCGAGGCCTTGCCCGTTAGCCGCGTTCGATCCATCTTCAGGCCGCAGCTTCTTCATCAGGTCCTCGGCTTCGTTAAGGAACCGGTTGCACAGCCGCACCTGGGCGTTGTAAAGGGATTCGACCTGGGGGCGGAAGTTGGCGTATTGCTCGTCGTAAGTCACCACGGCGGGCCCGCTGATGATCAGCGGCGTGCGCGCTTCATCGATCAGGATGGAGTCCACTTCGTCCACGATGGCAAAGTAATGGCCGCGCTGGACCTGCCATTCCTTGCGCTGGGCCATGCCGTTGTCGCGCAGGTAATCGAAGCCGAACTCGGCGTTTGTTCCGTAGGTGATATCGCAGTTGTACTGCTCGCGGCGCAAGTCCGGCTCCTGGTCGTGCAGGATGCAACCAACCGTCAGGCCAAGGAACTTATAGACCGCGCCCATCCATTCGCTGTCGCGGGCGGCCAGGTAATCGTTGACGGTGACGATATGGACGCCCCGGCCTGACAGGGCGTTGAGATAGACAGGGAGCGTAGCGACGAGCGTTTTGCCTTCGCCGGTGGCCATTTCAGCGATCCTGCCCGAGTGCAGCGCGTAACCGCCGATCAATTGAACGTCGAAAGGCACCATCTCCCACTTGAGCGGATGCTCGCGGACGATGATCTCGCTGCCGCAAAGCCGGCGGCACGCATTTTTCACTGCTGCGAACGCTTCCGGCAAGATCTCATTCAGCCGCTGTGCCAGCGCTTCGTCGTCCTTGATTTGGGAAAGTTCCTCTTTCCAGGCGGCGGTTTTTTGGCGCAGAGCATCGTCCGGAAGCTTCTGCAAGTCCGCTTCGAGAGCATTTATCTTCTCGACGAGCGGCCGCAGCCGTCTGACTTCGCGCTCGTTTTTCGAGCCAACAAATTTCTTAAAAATATACCCGATCATGCCTGTTTAAAAACCATTAGACCCTACGGGAAGATTATGGGGCAGTCAAAAGTAAACGGGTTGCGCCCGTGAAGAGTTAAATAGGTTAAATAAGTTAAATGGGTTCATTGGGGAAGAGCGCCGATGGCCGAGGCGGATTTATTACCGAAAAATAAGTGGTGAGCTCTTGATGGGGTTGCGCGGATGGGGCATGCGGGACGGTGGATGATGGATGCGGGATGCTGGATGATCTGAATTTCGACAAACTATTCGATAAAGTTTGCGATTAAGTTCTCGACGAAGTGCCAAAAGGGGAGGGGGTGGGGGTCCATGGGACTTTCCGGCCTTTCCGGCCTTTTTCGTGCGTTTTTGGGCCGTTGGCGGCAGTCGGCGGCCTGGTTTGGCTGGCTGAGGGACGGCCAAAGTCCAAAGTCCAAAGTCCATCCGCCTCCGCCGATGCTTCGGCGCGACAAGAAGTCCAGGTCCAAAGACGGGAGAGGGCGGAGGGTCGGAGATCGGGGGGGACAAAGTCTGAGACAAAGTGAAAGACGAAGTTGGCTTCCGTCCCAGTGTGGGCGCGTTTGCTGCTGCTGCGACCCTGGGGGGGAGGGGTAGCTTGTTTATGAGCTTGGAGCGGCTTTCGTTCACTGCGTTAGGCTGAGTTAGGCGGAGTTAGGCGGACATAGAATTCGTCGCCGGAGCAACGACAAGTCAAAAAGTTATAAAGAAAAATTTTGGCGCAATTTGGTGCAAACTGGCGCAAACGGCTGCAAATGGGTGCAAATTTGCCGGAGGATTTGCGGTGCAGTTGCGGTTGGTTTGCAGTTGATTTGCGGTTCATTTGCGGTTGGCAAAATGATGTGGGGCAAAATGTTAATCGAAGGGGGGTGGGGTGCTGAGCTTGATCGAGTGCTCTGGACTGCTCTCGGTTGCTGTTGGCTGCTCTGAGATTCGATTAAGTTTGCGGATTAAGTTTGCGATTAAGTTCACGAAACCACGGGTCTCTACTATTGGGGAGAATGTTCAAGTTGAAACGGGGTTGGCGGGGGTAAGTCACTGAGGAGCAGGGATTTAGTTCGTTTTGCTGAGTTCAAATTGCTGTTTTAGAGCTACACCAGCTTGGGGTTGGAGGAGGGTAATCAGGATTTAAGGTAAGGACAAAGTTCTCGATTAGGTGTGAGATTGAGGGGACAAGCTGAGAGCTATGCCCCGAACTGGAGGCTAGCCAAGACAACCCCGCTTATACCCTCGCGTGGGCTGAGCCAGCGCCAGACCTGCGAAAAGCAGGCGCGACAAAATCGCGCAAGGTTGGGGTCTTGTCAAATGATTCAAGAAGAAAATCTCAGGCAATCCCGAAATTTGGAAAGCCGTCTAAACAGGACTGTGCCCGGCTCGCTTAGACTTCCTTTCTGGCTGAGGCAAGTTGGCGATGAACACTCAGTCCGGGTTTGGGTCAGAGTGTAAATAGTGAGGACTGACGCTTGACTGTCCGCCGCTTGACTGTCCGCTTGACTGTCCACTGTCCTGGGTGAGGATGGCCGGGGCTACTATTTCCAGTAGGGGTCAGGGGACTGCTCCCAGACCTCGGATGTATCCGGAGAGACGCCGAGGTTCGGCATGCTGCGGGCAAGAGCATGGTTGAAGATGTGAATCGATTTTACTTTCGCATGGTCAGCGTCCACTTCTACCACGGCCCTGGATAGCATCATGCCCTCAGTGGTCCCCTTTACCCAGTCCAGTTTAATGCGCGGAACATTAGTGACGTTGTAGGGGCGTTCGATTTCGGGTTTCTCTTGTGCGCCAAGCGATTGGAGTGGGTAACCGAGCTTGCCAAAGGCCGAACGAGCCAACTGCACTGCGTCTTGCTCGGAGACGCGCCAAGCACCCGTGAAGTCCTTTACACGAGTCCGAGCAAGATAGTCGAAAAAACAGTCTCGTGCGTCGTAACATTCGACCATTCCGCCGCGGTAGAAGAACCGGCAACCATTGGTGAGAGTCGCAGCGACATACGGCTCGTCCTCATATTTTCGACAAATGTACGCAGAGACGTGATTCGTGGTGACGGGCAGAGAAAGCGCCAGCCCGAGTCGGCGGCAATAGTCAGTAATTTCTGACAAAACAAAAGGCTGCCACGCAGCGACATACTTCGGGTTTACAGGCTGGAAGAGACTTTTGAACTTAGTGCCCACACGGGGAATGGGCGGCACGGCAATCCGCGGAGGCGCACGGCAAAGATTGTAGTTCAGTCTAAAGACTATGGCCTCTATTTTCTTGTCCTGGGTATTGACCTCGAACCGGCACGTCTGCATTCCGTCTCGAGGATCCACCCAGGCCACCTCGCACCTGGGAAGCGTGTTAGTGGGAGTCCGTGGCGACTGCCACTTGGTGGTAGGCTGGAGATCGGCATAGACGTCTTCAAGTTGGAACCCAAGCTTGCGGATGGTCTGCTGGCAGAGGCGCGCTGGCTCATCCGGACCCATCCGGTTGGTTCCATACAGGTATGGAATCCTTCCGAGCCACTCAATAGAATCCGGGCTCTTGAAGCCGGCGAAATAACCATACTGGAAAGCCAACCTGTAGCCGTTGGTGAGGCGTACAGCACCGGCCACATCGCCGAGATTCTCGCCGCAGCCAAACAAGCTCACTTGAGCGGTTGTCAAGGGCAAAGGAACCGGAACTTCCATCCTCGCCGCGAAATCCGAGAGATGCGGCAAGACAGCGAGCAGGACTGCATTTGAGTACTCGACTGTCACATTGACGTACTGAATGTCTGCTAGGCCCCACATAGATTCTATTTTGTCGGGTAAGGCTATGGCGGGTCTGCCTTCCAATTCGGTGAATTATACTGCTGCCACGGATGGGCGTGAATCCAACTGAGACGACGCAAAAAGCGTAAGAAACCTGCGTATGGACGAAGGGCGCGGGGCAGAGAGCAGCGAAGACAGGGAAATCCGCCTCGCGGCCATGTTCCATGGCCACTCCCAATTCGAAACCTGTTGAGTTCGTCTTCATAAGCCACCAAACCGCCCTTCACATGGTGAGCGAACAACCAGCCTCGAAAACTTTCGAGGCAAGCCCAAGAGTGAAGCTCGAACTTCCGAGATGGAGTTTGGAATACTTTCCGGATTATTGCAAGCGAAACTTATTAAAAATCTTTTCTATATTAGAAGTATTAGTAAAGCGAATGGTGAACATTCCGAATGGATATAGATCCGCCGGCGAGTGTAGTGGTCTGCGAGAGGATTTTCCCCGCGGTGCCCGGGCGCAGCCGTTCACTTGTCTGAAGCTGAAAATCAACTGGGTCGGGCGGGGGCCCGGGCGGCTTCAGTGGGAGGGAAAGCGCGGGCCTGATCGCGCCGAAACGGAGTTCGGCGCTCCGTTATTGCCTTAGTCTGAAAAACAACTGGGGCTGGGCTGACATATCATTTGTGTAGGGACTCACGGCGTTGGTTAGGTCGAGGTAAGGGCCGGGGGCGTTGGTGGCGGATTGGAGGGTGTAGTTGCCGATCCAGGTAAGGACGCCATCGGCTGAGATGGTTAAGAGGGGGCGCACCGAGAGGGTCGCGGTAGCGCTGTTGGTTTGGTATGCGTAGTTGCTCACTACCACTGCATAGCCGCCTGCATCCGAGGGTTGAACGTTTGTCAGGGAAAGGGCGGTAGCGGTGGCGTTGGCGATGGGCGATCCGTTGAACTGCCATTGATAACTGAGCGGGGCGGTGTTGCTGGCAGTCACGGTGAATGTGGCGGAGTCGCCTTGATTTACGATCTGGGATTGAGGTTGGGCGAGAATCGTGGGCGGACCAATGGGAACGGCGCTGGCTTCCGGCGAGTTGGGTCCTTCGCCGGCGCTGTTTGTGGCTGAGACAACGTAATAATTCGTCCAGCCATTCAGAACGCCGGTGTCGGTATAATTGGTCGCAGCGAGGCCGGAGGCGATAGCACTGTAAGGGCCGCCTGTAACGGCTGCGCGTTTGACGTTGTAACCCGTCGCAGTGGGCGCAGAGTTCCAATGCAGGGAAACCTTGTTGTTGCCAGGGATGGCGGTCAGCCCTGTGGGGGCAGAGGGCGGGGGATGCCAGACGATATTGTTGAGGGAATCCCAGGTCAGGTAGCCGTGTTGGAAATCCTGACGCGTGCCGCCGCCGTAGGAGAATTCGTTGTCCAGCACGTAGCCGAAAGCCGTCGCGCCGTTGTTGGTTTGATAGTAGCTCCACAGGCCGTGGACGTTGTTCAGTTCGAAGGTGCCGTTGGTGGAATTGAGAAGTGAAAGTTTGGCATGAGCGCCGCCCGAGCAATCCTGCGCGTAACCGTTGAGCCACGAATAGACCCAGGCGCCGTGGCCATTGTCGAATGGAGAACCCAGGATCGGCGCGCCGCCTTTAGAGCTGAAATAATTGGCGATGCCCGAATTGGTTGCGCCGGTGGAGTAGATGCCCTCGAAGCGCTGGCATCTTTGATAATCCGGGTACGACAGCTTGGGATTTCCCGAGGAGTCTATGACACCGTACCAAAGGCTGCCTGCGGGATTGTCCTTCCACTGAAACCAGATCGCCATTCGCACGTACGGCGTCGCGTTAATGGCACTGAAGGAAGTGATGAGATTGGTGTCCTGAATGTTTTGCGAGACGCCGTTGCCATTGGAGATGTTAGTCGTTTGCCAGCCGAACTCGGTGATGAAGGTCTTCTTTGGGGAACTGGTTCCCTCGTATTTGGTCAAGGCGGAATGAACCCAATCCTCGTATTGCCGGAAGGTGTTCGAGACAACGGTGCCGCCTGTGTAAATGTAAAGGTGCTCACCAATGCCATCGAGGGGGTAGGCGTTGTAGTTGGTTTTGATGAGGGTGAACGATGCGCCTTTGGCGAGGTTGGTGCCTGTGCTGTAGGTATCATCGAGGTATTGCGCGCCGGCATTGGCGTAGCTCTGCACGCCGCCGATGTTGTGGCCGAAGACGCCGCCTGAGAAGAGCGTGATATCGTTTGTGGAGTAACCGTGGGCGACGTGCACGGCCTCCCAACTGCGGGCCAGGAGCCAACCGTAGTTGGAAGGGTAAATGTAAGTGCAGCCGTAGAAGTAGCCTCCGGTGTAGTTGGAACTCCAGCAATTGGGTTCGTTCCAAATTTCGTAATACTTCACCCGGTTGTGAAAGTGTTGGACGATGGGCAGGACCGCATTGGTGGCGAAGCCTTCCACATAGACGTTTTCGCCGTTCTGACCGGAGTTATGCTCCTGGTTATTGGCGCACCAATCAGTTTGGCTGCCGGGCCAGGAACCGCCGTCAATGAGCATCATCACTTGCAGGCCAGCGTTGAGAGCATTGCTCACCGCGGTGTCGTAGTAGCCCAGGACGGTGGAATCCCAGGTGGAGTGGCCGTTGACGAGGAACATTTCGACCCGGAGCCAGCCCGTTTCACCCTGGACCATCTGCGCGGCGAGGCTGCTGGTCAGATAGATTGCCCCGGTGCTGTGGTCCACGGCCCAGCCGTTGTCGGTGCCGTAAGGGCCGGCGGCGCGGGTTGTGGGAGGTAGGGCCAGGAACAATAAGGCGAGCAGAGTGAGTCGTGAGGAGCGAGTGGTGAATAGTGGGCGGGCCAAGGCGCCGGGTGAGGGCACGCGTCCTACAGGACACGCGCTTCGGTTATGTAGGCCGCGTGCCCCCACGCGGCGCTTGGCAGGCGATCCGAGGGCAGGGGCGAAGCGAGTGAATAGTGAATGGAAAACGCTAAATAGTAGAGGGCGGTATTCAACTCGCGGCTGGGCGCCGAGCAAACGAGCCATGAGGGAAGGGCAAGTCGAGGGAAAAGACGTCATCGTGGCGCTGAACTACATTCCAAGTGTATCATGTTTCTTCAACAAAGTGGAGAAATCTACGGTGCGTCAAACTACCTTGGTTTTCTTTCACTTTTTTGAAAGATTTGAATTTTTTCTCCGTATTTACCTATAGAGCGAACGGATGTGAATCCGAGGCGAGTTTAGGGAAGACGATTTTGGGGGCCATGATTATGGGCCCATGGCGAGGAGAGGGACCCGGGAGAGGGACAGAGGGGAACGGGCGCGCTGCTGCACGGGAAATGCTTAAATTACCGTGCAGCAGCATTGTTTTCTGAGCCACCCTTGCCCTGTGGTCGTGGTAATAGTAAGCTGGAGGCATGAAGTCGCTCGAAAATATTGCCTGCGAAGCATTGCTTCTTCCCGTGGATCAGCGAATTAGACTGGCGAGTCGGATCCTGGCTAGCGTCGAACCCACCACGGGTTCGGATGTGGACCGAGCCTGGCAACAGGAGATCCAAAAAAGGATCCAGGAATATGATGCTGGCATCACACATACTTTATCCGAGGTGAGTTGATCATTATCGCTGCGGTGGCTCACGGGCATCGAGAACCGGAATTCTGGAGGGGCAGAGTGACCAAGGCCTAGCGGAGCCTTATTTACCGCGAGTTGCCATGCGCATCGGCCCGCTGACTCTCAGTTCAAATCTGTTCCTGTCGCCGCTGGCGGGGTACACGAATCTGCCGTTTCGGCTGACGGTTCGTGAGTTGGGCGGATTGGGGCTCGCCACGACCGACCTGGTGAACGCGCGGTCCTTGCTGAAGAAAAGGGCCAAGGCACTGAAACTCATCGAATCGTCGCCTGAGGATCGGCCTCTGGCCGTGCAACTGTTTGGGTCGGTAGCAGAGGAGATGCGCGATGCGGCGGCGTTCTTGGAGGCGCAAGGGGTGGCGGCCATTGACATCAACATGGGCTGTCCGGTGCGCAAGGTTTGCCGGGTGGGAGGGGGCTCGGCAATGATGACCGAGTTGGATCGGACCTCTGCGTTGGCGCGAAGCATGGTCGAGGCCGTCAAAGTGCCGGTCACGGCCAAGATGCGCTTAGGATGGGATGACGACAACATCACGGCGCCGGACCTGGCGCGGGCCCTGGAAGATGCGGGGATTGCGGCTATTTTTGTGCATGGCCGGACGCGGCAGCAGGGATTTGGCGGCGCGGTGAATCTGGCGGGAATTCGCGCCGTGGCCCAGGCGGTGCGAACGATTCCCGTAATCGGTAACGGCGATGTCACAACGCCTGAGGCGGCAAAGAAAATGATCGAGGACACTGGGTGTGCGGGGGTGAGCATTGGCCGCGGCGCATTTTACAATCCCTGGATTTTCAAACATGTTCTGCACTTTATGCAGACGGGTGAGTTGCTGCCTGAACCGGGATTCGAGGAGCGAGTGGAGGTCATGTGCCGCCATCTGGATAGGATGATCGAAGTTTTTGGGGAAATGCATGGGTGCATCATGTTCCGTAAAATGGCGCCCTGGTATGCACGACGCTTTGGTCCGGCCAACGAATTCAACAAACACGTCGTGCTGGTCTCCAGTCGCGCGGGCTTTTATGAAGTGCTCGAGCGCTATCGGCGGTGGCGAGCCCAGTTTCTCGATGACTTCGGGGAACTCAAGCCCCGGTTCCGGCCGCCGCCGATGGTGGCGTCGTTTATGGTCGAGGCCGGGAATGGGCAACCGGCGCAGATTCCAGTCCCAAAGGGGCCGGTGGAGGTTTGGTAGCGCAGATTTCCAATCTGCTGTATCGCCGATTTCCAATCGGCAAACCATCCGGCTGCGAAATAAACGCGTAATAATTAGTCCAGTTCCGCAGGCTGGAAGCACTGCGATACAGCAGATTGTAAATCTGCGCTACGAATAAGGCCAAATTTTTTACTCGCGTTCCGGGAGGGCCTCACCTAAAATTTGCTCGTAAATCAGCAAACGAAAGGCAGCTTATGGATGTCATCTTTAACTGTCCGGAATGTGATCAGGAGTTGGCGGTGGATAGCTCAGGCGCCGGCACCCAAATCCCTTGCCCAAACTGCGGTGAACTCATCGTGATTCCCGAACCGGACGCGGTGGGGGCCCGAGCCGCGGGGGCCACCAGCACAACGGCTGCGCGTATCGAGGGCCAGCCTGTCAATCCCATCGCGTCATCGGCTGCTGCACGAGTCGAGTTGCACCTGCGGGTGCCCACGCATAAGGCTGCGGAGAGCCTGATCGCCAAGCCGCTCGCTCCTTTGGACGTGGCGGCAAAGGATACGGACAGGAAAATCCGGATAAAAACGATCCGCCATACGGACTGCATCGAAGTCGGACACGACCGGTTTGACGAGTTTGTGACGAACTTTCTGGATAAAGTCGGCGAGGCCAACATTATCAGCATCAATACGCTGACATATACTTTTCTCGATATCGGGACGCAAAAGCTGCTCACGGAATTCGGGGTGCTGATCGTGTATCGGGGGTAGGCCCAGCCAAATGGGTTAACTAGGTTAATTAAGCTAATTCAGTTAACTGGTGGAGGTTCGGCGTGCAGATGCCAGGGTTCAGGGTTCAGGAATAAAGCCGCGGTCGCTCGCCGGAGGTAGCATCCTCGGTTGTCCCAAACTGCTCGACTAAGTTTGCGAGAAAGTTTCCCCGTAGCCCCATCTTCCATCTCCTAACTTCAATCTTCTCTCGGACGTCGAGCGCCCGGCCGCCAAGGAGGTTGGGAGAGGATCCCAGGGAAAACGGCCAGGCGCCCAACAGGCCAGTATGAAACAATAAATCCGCCCAAACGCAAGAATTTTCTACGTTCAAATTTGGGGCGGAAAACGTGACGCTCGGGGCTGTTACTGTTTCTTTCGCAAATGCACACACATATCGAGCTCGGAGTGTAGACCTCCTGCTGACAGGAAATTGCTGTTCAGGCGGCCAAACGTGGAACGCTACTGGCGTAACCGGTAGAACGATCCGTCCGTGTTTCACAGTACGCGTGATTCCCTTTGCGCATGCCCATGTTGGCGCTTACAGTCTAGAACATGGATTGGTGTGTCACATATCTGTTTCGCCGCAATGGGAGCGCCGATTACCGATGGCAACGATATCCTGTTGTTTTTAGGCAGCTCCTTCGCAAGCGCGCGGGCCCAAGTCACCACTTCTACTAATTGGGCCAATCTTCTGACGAATTGGGTTCAAACAGTGGCTCCAACAAATGAGTATTGGCAAACCATCGCTGCCTCCGCAGACGGGACCCGGCTTGCCGCAGGCGCAGGCTTCGGCGGCAGCATCTATACTTCCACCAACTCCGGCAACACGTGGTTTTTAACCACTGCACCAGCTCAAAATTGGTATTCCATCGCTTCTTCCAGCAACGGTGTCAAACTGGCTGCGGTCGCCAATGGGGGCGGGATTTACGCTTCCACCAATTCCGGCGGGACGTGGGCGCCCGCGAGCGCGCCCTCCACGAATTGGTATGCGATAGCTTCATCGGCCGATGGAAACAAACTGGCGGCCGTTGTGAATGGGGGCGGCATTTACACCAACTCCGGCGCAAACTGGACCCCGAGCCTGGCGCCGGTCACAAGCTGGAGCGCAATCGCAGGGTCCGCTGACGGCACCAAACTGGTCGCCGCAGTCAATGGCAGCGGCGGCGGGATTTACACCTCCAGCGATTCTGGTGGGACATGGTCCCAGACGACCGCGCCGAATGCGAGTTGGTCTTGTGTGACGTGTTCTGCGGACGGAACCAAATTGATGGCGGGGGCGAGTCCGGGCGGTGTTTACGTTTCGACCAACTCCGGCGCCAACTGGGCGCCGAGTTCCGCTCCGGCGGGCGCCTATTGGACGTCGATCGCCGCTTCAGCGGACGCGAGCAAAACAGCGGTTGCGAACTGGAACCCAGGCAGGATTTACTTAAGCACGAAATCAGGAAGCACCTGGCCACAAACCACCGCACCCTCCACGTTTTGGTTTAGCATCGTATCTTCGACCGATGGAGTACGCCTGGCGGCAGCGCAGTATGGAGGCGGGATCTGGACAGCAACGGCCATTCAAACCAACAGACCTATCCTCTTAATTAGCCGTTCCGGCAAGACGATCACCGTTTTCTGGCAGGCGCTTGCGGGATGGACTTTACAACAGAATACGAACCTGTTGCAGCGGACTAATTGGGTAGCGAGCAGTGGCGTGACCAACTCCAACGGGACGAACTTTTTCACGGTCGTAAATCCAACGAATCGCCTCTTTCTACGGCTCAAAAGCCCTTGAGCCCGTGTCAGAGCCCCTGCAACCCCCGGACAGCGCCAATTCATGAAGCCCCTATTGTAGGGGGCGAGGTGACGAGTCCATCCATTTTCCAGCGTTTCCTGATTTACTCGACTCCTCACGTCATCGCCCACAGCTTCA
>PSRM01000157.1 GCA_003176045.1 Verrucomicrobiota bacterium
GCAGCTTGCCGAGAAACTCGCCCAACGGAGTTGGGCGCTCCTGTGCTGCGCCCGCCGTGACTGAGGCGATACCGCCCGCGCAATTTTTGCGAAACCGCGGACTCGCTTTAAGCGTCTTTTATGATAGTAATAAGATTATGAGTACGGTCAGCAAGTATCTGGAGGAACATTCTCCGCGGCTGGATGATCTCTTTGTCACACGGCGCCAGTTTTTGCAGCGGGCCGGGATGGGTTTCGGGATGCTCGGACTGGCTGCTTTGTTGGGCGAAGAGTTTCTAAGCAGCACTGCGTGGGCTGAGCCCATCGCGACGCTCTCGCCTCGTGATCCGCCGCTCCCCGCGAAGGCAAAGCACGTCATCCATATTTTTGCGCAAGGCGCGCCTTCGCACGTGGATACGTGGGATCCCAAGCCGGCGCTGGCGCAATATGACGGCAAAACGATTCCAGGCATGGAAGGCGTGGCCATGGCTTCGCCGTTCAAGTTTAGCAGGAAAGGGCAATCGGGCATCGAGGTCAGCGAGGTGTTTCCAAAGGTGGGCGAATTGGTGGACGACCTGGCGGTGATTCGCTCGATGTACACCGACATCCCGGCGCATGAAGTGGCTACGGTGTTCATGAACACCGGCTCGACCAGGCTGGCGCGCCCCAGCATTGGCTCATGGGTGCTTTATGGTCTCGGCACTGAGAATCAGAATATGCCCGGTTATATCTCGCTGCGGCCAGGCGGCACACCGTCAGGCGGGAGCTCGAATTGGCAATCCTCTTTTTTGCCGGGGGTTTATCAGGGAGTCAGCATCAATACCAGGTCGCCGTCCGTTAACCAAATCATCCACAATATCCGTAATCCCTACACGCCCCTGACCGAGCAGCGGCGGCAACTGGACCTTGTACACAAGCTCAACGAACTGCACGCTCAGAATCTCCAAAAGGATGCGCAATTGGAGTCGCGGTTGCAGGCGTACGAAATGGCCTTCAAGATGCAGACTGAGGCCACAGACGCGTTCGATCTGAGCAAAGAACCCCAGGCGATGCGTGATCTTTATGGCAGAGGTCCCCAGGGGAATCAATTGCTGATCGCGAGGCGCCTGGTTGAGCGCGGTGTGCGGTTCGTCCAAGTGTGGGCCGGCGGGTGGGACCATCATCAGGACATCGAAGAGCGACTCCCCGAGCGGGCAAAGGAAATTGATCAGCCGTTAGCCGCTTTAATCACGGACCTCAAGCAGAGGAATATGCTCGATAAAACCCTCATCATTTGGGGTGGCGAATTCGGGCGCAAACCGGTGCGCGATCGCAACGGCAATGACAACCCCGGACGCGATCACAATGGGAAAGCGTTCACGACGGTGATGGCCGGCGGAGGCGTGAAAGGCGGCACAATCTACGGGGCAACGGATGAGTTCGGCGCGGCGTCTGTGGAGAATAAAGTGCACATTCATGATTTGCACGCGACCATTTTGGCGCTGCTGGGTTTCGATCATGAGAAGCTTACGTATCGGTATAATGGGAGGGACTTTAGGTTGACGGATGTGGCGGGGAAGGTGGTAAAGCCCGTTATTGCGTGAGCCAATGCCAAGGGAGGAGTTGAATGGGTTACATGAGTTACATGGGTTACATGGGCTACATGAGTTACATGATTAAATTGGTATGATGAATCGCGCCTTCAGCGCTCTGGATAGTGTTTGGATGCCTCAACCCAGGGCGGCGCTTCGCTCTGCCCTGGGCTGGTATGGGAGACGCCTTTGGCGTCGGCAACTGAGCCTACGGGTTTCGGCGATCGGTTTTGGTGTGGCGCTCGCTCGCATCTGTTCGGCGACCGAACCATCGCCCAGCCAAATTCAATTCTTTGAGAACCGCATCCGCCCGATATTAGCCGAGAATTGCTATAAATGCCATAGCCAGCAGGCGGAGAAAATCAAGGGTGGGCTTCTGCTTGATACGCGTGATGGGGTGCTCAAGGGCGGTGACAGCGGTCCGGCGATCGTACCGGGTGATCCGGAGAAAAGCCTTTTGATTAAGGCGGTGCGCTATAGCGATGCCGATCTGCAAATGCCGCCAAAAGGCAAGAAGCTTTCGGATGAGTCCATTCAATACCTGGTCAACTGGGTAAAAATGGGGGCGCCGGACCCGCGCACGGGCGCGTTGGCCCAGGGCACCTGGACCAACGCCAGCAAGCATTGGGCCTGGCAACCGTTAAAGAAACCTGTGGTGCCGGAAGTGAAGGATTCGGACTGGGCCAAGACGCCGGTGGACAATTTCATTCTGGCCAAACTGGATGAGAAAGGATTGAAACCCAATCCTCCTGCAGACAAGCGAACTCTGATCCGGCGCGCGACGTTCGATCTGATTGGATTGCCGCCGACCACGGAAGAGGTGGATGCATTTTTGAAAGATGAGTCGCCCGACGCCTTCGCGAAGGTGGTTGATCGTCTGTTGGCATCTCCGCATTACGGCGAGCGCTGGGGACGGCATTGGCTGGATGTTGCCCGCTACAGTGATACCAAGGGCCAGTTCCGCCGTCAGCGGGAAGATGGAAATTATCCTTTCGCCTGGACCTACCGCGATTATGTGATCCGCAGTTTCAACGAAGACAAGCCTTATAATATCTTCATCGTCGAGCAACTGGCCGCCGATAAAATCCCGGGCACGGCCAATAACCTCAGCAACCTCTGCGCGCTCGGTTTTCTGACGGTGGGCGACCGGTTCATGGGGATGCAAAATGACATCATCAACGACCGGATTGACGTGGTGACCAAAGGTTTCCTTGGTCTGACGGTGACTTGCGCCCGCTGTCACGATCACAAGTTCGATCCCATCCCTACTCGGGACTACTATTCATTTCACGGCATCTTCGCCAGTTGCACCGAGCCTCAGTTCGAACCGGTGATCCTCAAGAAAGTTGGCGGGCCCGAATACGCCGATTACTACAAGCAGCGCATGGAACTCGAAAACGAGAAAACAGCGCTCGAAGAAAAAATCCCTCAGTTGCGCCGCTCCAGAGATAGACAAGGCATCCAGCAGCTTCAGCGCAGCCTAAGGCAAAATGCAGCGGCTGTTTCCCGTCTCGAAAGCAGCCATCCCGGCGCGCCGCCCCGCGCGATGGTCCTGGAGGATGTGTCACGACCACACGATTCACCGGTATTCATCCGGGGCGATGCGGGCCATAAGGGGCAAGTCGTCCCACGCCGTTTCCTCGAAGTTCTCTCCGGTCAGTATCGCCCCGCGTTCACCAACGGCAGTGGACGGCTCGAACTGGCGTGGGCGATCGTGAATCCGAAGAATCCCATCACCCCTCGCGTGATGATAAATCGCATCTGGCTGCACCATTTCGGCGAAGGTTTCGTTTCCACCCCCGATGACCTGGGCACGATGTCCGAACCGCCCAGCCATCCCGAGCTGCTCGATTATCTTGCTTCACGCTTTGAGGAGGAAGGCTGGAGCATCAAGAAAATGCATCGTCTGATCATGCTTTCGAGCGTCTATCAGGAAAGCAGCGACAATAACCCGCGCTTCGCCCAGGTGGACCCGAACAATCGCCTGCTCTGGCGCGCCAACATCCGCCGCCTCGAATTCGAGATCCTGCGCGATTCCCTGCTCGCGATCGGCGGCAGTTTGGACCTGAATTTCCATGGCCGGCCCGTGGACCTGGACCATGAGCCCTACCCGACATGCCGTTCGATCTACGGCACGGTAGATCGCGCCAACGTCCCCGACGAGCTCATCAACTTCGACTTCGCCAATCCTGACCTTCCAACTGGCCGCCGTCACGAAACCACCGTGCCGCAGCAGGCCCTCTTCCTGATGAACAGTCCGCTGGTAGTTGAACAGGCGAAGAAGTTAGTGGCCCTCTCCCCGTTTGCATCTTGCAAGGACGATACCGCGCGCATCCAGTTCCTCTACGAACGAATCTATCAGCGTCCCGCCCGTCCTGACGAAGTCTCGCTAGGGATTGATTTTCTTAGCCAAACTCCCGAAACCGCAGAACCGCGAGCATCAGGGAAGCCCGTGCGTCAGGTTTCCACTGCGGATGAGCAAAATCCTCCCAGACGCTTCGCCCAGCAATATCGCCGAATGGAAGGCGATGGCTTCAAGAAACGCCAGCCCCTCAAACCTTGGGAGGAATACGCTCACGCCCTCTTGCAAGCGAATGAGACATCCTTTGTGAATTAATCAGGAGAAATGAGCGGAATCGCTTGTCTGCGGTTTTTGCGATAAATCTTAAGCTACCAACGGTCCGGCGTCCGCGATTACCGTTTCCATGCACCGTAGCCATTCAGATGCTTTTTGTTCGAAGCCAGATCGCGAGGCCCGCCCGAGACACTACCACAAAGATCCCGACTTCTCGCGTAGAGGGACGGGCCTTCGGTGAGAGGGAGGTCCGCTTTTGCGAGGCGAGCTTCTACTGTTTCGCGCACAAATCGGGCCGGGGTCTTGCCTGAACGCCGCGCAGCCAGTGTCAGGCGCTGATTCAGTTTTTCAGGCAACGGCAGCCTTAAAATGCTCATATGTCTTAAACTACCCGTTGGTGGCTGATTTGACAACCACCAAGGACTCGGTCGGAAGCATCGTTTGTGAAATTGAAGTCCGAAGCACGAACCTGGTTTAAATGGTTGAACGGGCTTAAGGCGTAGAAGATATTGTCACCATGAGACGAAATGGTGGGAAGAGACCGCACGGCCTGGACCCAAAAGTCTTGATGAGTTACGACAGATGGATAACAAGACACTTGGACGAAATGTCCAGGAAGTATCCGCATAAGGTCATCGCTGTGTATCGGAATAAGCTGATTGCGGTAGGTGACTCTTTTGCTGAGGTGTATGCCGCGGCGAAGGAGCAAGGAATCAAGGAAGCCCCTTTCGCGATGGAAGTCCCCACGGCCGAGGACATGGAGGCTGTGATCTAAAGTTGCTTGAGATAACGTTGGTTCAGCACCACAAACCGATCGCCCTTCACTACGGTTCCTAAACGCCTTTGCTCCAGATCCAGCAGGTAGATGTACCCATTCGCGGAAAAGAGACATTCCTCACACGCTCCTAGTAAAGCGACATCCCCGAAATAAAAATTGGCAAGATGAAGCAGTCCTGGGCGAACAGAGATGTGCAAGTCCGGATTGAAGGCGCTTCGGTCTTTGCGATAGATTGCCAGGCTACTGTCCAATCCTGGCCAGGATTGGACCGTGAGATCCGCACAGGTGTCCTTGTTAAAAACAGTACCCCAATCCGTGGACCAGTAGCGAGATCGGCCAGTTCTGCCAAAACAAGCCATGCACGAAGGCGAATCATTTGTGCTTAAGGCGCTGATCTCTGGATCTCCTTTCAAGGGAAGAGTGATCGCAAGCCTCAGGAAATTATTAAACCCCGCAACGAAGAACTTTTGCTCTTCGTAAGACCATGCGACCGATGGGCCGTCAAACCCGAACTTATTCACGAGCGGCAGATGCAACCTCTGTCCACTGATTAAATTCACCACTTCGAGGGAATCAGCGTCATTGCTTGCGTAGGCGACGCGGTCACCCGATGGGCTGAAAGCAGCTTGGTCCATAAAAAACCGCTCGCGGGTTTCCCAAATGAGTTCGGCTTTCTTGGTTCCCCGCTTGTAGAAGTACAGATTGCCGTTCGTGCCGCGAAACAAGCACAGAGCCAAGTTCGTGGAAATCAGGTAGTCCGCCATCGGCAGCGGAACCAACGTCTCAGGCCTCGAGCCGCCCAAATCCATGGCTTGCAGGAAATGTTCATCGGAGCTTGTGAATAGCATCTTCGTTTTCGGATTTCTCGTCCAGGTAGTGTCCTTAGCAAACTCGCGAATCTGGCAGGGAGGTCTTGTCCCGTAGTAGTGCAGCGGGGCGAGCACGATGTACGTGGCGACGTTTGCCAGTAGAATGCCATACCAAAGTTGACCTGATGAAACTGTCAGGCGGCCTCCCCTGCGAAATACAAGTGCGCAAACGCCTTCCACGGCAACTGTTACCACAAAGTAGATTAGTGAGCCTACCGTCGCAGCAGTCGCGTATTTGGTAAAGTACCCCGGGATGTCGTTTGGAAGGATTTTTGCATCTACGAAGCTGTTAAGGATTTGTGCCGGAATTCCCGCGAGGAGAGAGCACAAATTGGCGAGAAGCGTAAAGCCGCACAACTTCCCATATGGCATGCGCCAGATTTGTTTCAGTACTAACGCTTCGACAAAAACCTCGAATGCGAGCAGCGGCACGAGAAGGACCAACCCCGCGACCAGCACGAAGGGGATGTTAATGGCGTCTGCCAAGAACGGGCTCACGCGAGCAGTATCGCCAGTTTCGCCCGCACAGAAAAGAAGCTTATCGTTCTCTATTTCGCAACAACTTCTTGGCCGCGTCCCAATCCATTACTTGTTCCTTACCCTCTGCAAGCCGTCTTTCCGTTTTGGCGAGCTCTTCCGCGTGCCAGTCCGGGGATTCGAATTCGGTGTCTGGATGGCTCAAGTCTTCCCAGAGCTTCTCCATCAACTTTAGTTTTTCACTGCGGGGCAATTGATGGATTGCTTCGAAAGTCATTGGTCTAAATTAACCCGTTCAACGATTCGCGGCAAGAGGCGCTCAGGAGGCAACTGCGCAGCGAAAGCGCCAGAGGGCTGGCGCAGTCCAAGACGCTTCGCGGGTTTTGTACTAGTACCTGTAATGCTCGGCTTTGTAAGGACCATCCACCGGCACGCCGATGTAATCGGCCTGTTTCTTCGTAAGCTTCGTGAGTTTGACACCGATTTTTTCGAGGTGGAGGCGGGCGACTTCTTCGTCGAGCTTTTTGGGCAGGCGATAGACGGCAGGTTTGTATTTCTCGCGATTGGCCCACAGATCGAGTTGAGCGAGGACCTGGTTGGTGAAGGAGTTGGACATGACGAAGCTGGGATGCCCTTCGGCGCAGCCCAGATTGACGAGGCGGCCTTCGGCCAGCAGGTAGATGCTGCGGTCGCCGGGGAGATCGTAACGGTCCACTTGCGGCTTGATGGTCACTCGGGCGACGCCGGGAGCTTTGTTGAGGCGATCCACCTGGATCTCGTTATCGAAATGGCCGATGTTACACACGATGGCCTGGTCCTTCATCTTGAGCATGTGGTCCAGGGTGATGACATCGCAGTTGCCGGTGGTGGTCACATAGATGTCCGCTCTGCCCAGGGTTTCTTCGATGGTGGTGACTTCGAACCCTTCCATCGCCGCTTGCAGCGCGTTGATGGGATCAATCTCGGTGACAATCACGCGAGCGCCGAACCCGCGCAGGCTGTGAGCGCTGCCTTTGCCTACGTCGCCGTAGCCGCAGACGCATGCGGTTTTGCCGGCAATCATTACGCCGAGCGCGCGTTTTAGGCCGTCGGCCAGCGATTCGCGGCAACCATAAAGATTGTCGAACTTGGACTTGGTAACCGAGTCATTGACGTTGATTGCGGGGACGAGCAGTTTGCCGGCTTCGAGCATCTGATAAAGGCGATGCACACCGGTTGTGGTTTCCTCGCTGACGCCTTTCCATTCCTTTACGACCTGAGTGAACCATCCGGGACGTTCGTTGGCGCAACGCTTGAGGAGCTTTTTGATAACCTCCTCCTCATGGCTGTCACTCGGGCTGCTGACCCAATCGCTGCCATGCTCCATTTCGTAGCCCTTGTGCAGGAGCAGCGTTGCGTCGCCGCCGTCATCCACGATCAACTCAGGCCCCTGACCGCCGGGATGCGTGAGCGCGGCCAAGGTGAAGTCCCAATATTCTTCGAGCGACTCGCCTTTGAAGGCAAAGACGGGAAGGCCCGCTTTTGCAATCGCAGCCGCGGCCTGGTCCTGGGTGCTGAAAATGTTGCAACTCGCCCAGCGCACTGAAGCGCCCAACTCGGCCAACGTCTCGATCAGCACAGCCGTCTCGACGGTCATGTGCAGCGAGCCAGTCACGCGAACACCCTGGAGGGGCTTCTGTGTGCCGTACTTGGCGCGCAAGGACAGCAGGCCGGGCATTTCCTGCTCGGCCACGCCGATTTCTTTCCGGCCCCAATCGGCCAGAGCGATATCTTTGACGTTGTAGTCAGCGCTGGCGCTTGGTTTGGCGCTGCTGGTTGCTGTGGTTTTTTTTCCGTTATTCTTGGTTAAGGTAGGCATAAAAGAAGTGTCAAGTGTCAAGTGTCAGGTGTCAGGTGTCGGGTGTCAAGTGTCAGGTGTCAAGTAGGCGAAGTCAAACGCTCACCTGAGGGCGGACAGAATTCGCAGGGAGGCGCGGGTTGACCAGGGCGGCGGCTTTCTTGAGGGTCGTCGCTGAAACAGGCGAAACGGAGCGGGAAACGGCTTTGCGCAGTGCTTCGACCTTGTCCCTTCGTTCCCAGGTGATGCCCGGCTCTTCCTTCCCGAAATGGCCGTAGTTGGTGGTCTTGGAGTAAGTGACGCGAAGCAGATCGAGCTGCTCGATGATGGCCGCAGGTTTGAAACTGAAGACTTCGTTTACAGCTCGCTCCAGTTCCTCGTCGCTGACGACGGCGGTGCCGAAGGTGTTGACGCAGACCGAGACCGGCTTGGGATGGCCGATTGCGTAGGCGAACTGGATTTCGGCGCTCGACGCCAGGCCGGAGGCAACGATGTTCTTGGCCACGTAACGCCCCATATAGGCTGCGCTGCGATCCACTTTGGAGGGGTCTTTGCCGCTGAAAGCGCCGCCGCCGTGACGCCCCATCCCACCATAACTGTCCACGATGATTTTGCGGCCCGTCAAACCTGTGTCACCCTGAGGTCCGCCAGTCACAAAGCGCCCGGTTGGGTTGATGAGAAACTCCGTATCTTTGGTCAGCAAATGCCTGGGCAACGTTTTCTTGATCACCTCTTCGATGCAAAATTCTTTGATCGTCTTGTGTTCAACATCGGCAGTGTGCTGAGTCGAGATGACTACA
Organism: Verrucomicrobiota bacterium; assembly: GCA_003176045.1. Taxonomy (GTDB): domain Bacteria; phylum Verrucomicrobiota; class Verrucomicrobiia; order Limisphaerales; family UBA8199; genus PSRM01. The sequence continues at coordinate 8,887 of PSRM01000157.1, forward strand.
TTGGTAATAGCCACAGGCTGATCGTTCACATATTTCACGGAAACCTGGCTCTTGGCGTCGGGCCGCAACCATTTGACTTTTCCGGATTTGCGGATGCGCGTCAGGGCGCGGCCCAATTGGTGCGCATACATGATGGGCGCGGGCATCAGTTCAGGCGTTTCATTGGTGGCATAACCGAACATCAGCCCTTGATCGCCGGCGCCCTGCTCAGCACCATCCTTTCCTTTAGCCTTTCGAGCATCCACACCCTGGGCAATGTCCTGGCTCTGGGTGGTGATCGCATTCAGGATAAGCACCTTGTCGGCGTGAAATACATCGTCCTCATGCGTGTAGCCGATCCCGCGGATCGCCTCGCGAGCGATTTCGTTGAAATCCAGCTTCGCTTTGGTGGTGATTTCTCCGCCTACGACAACGAGGTTGCACTTGGCATAAGTTTCGCAAGCAACCCGGCTAAGCTTGTCCTGTCCCAGGCAAGCATCCAGCACCGCGTCAGAAATCGTGTCACAGACTTTATCGGGATGGCCCTCGCCAACCGATTCAGAAGAAAAGATGTAGTTTTTACTCATACTATTTTACCGGACGCACGAACATATTGACGTATCAAGATAAGATGATATATCATTATTGAACTCGGTCAATAGGCAAATTCACTAAAAAATGTCATCGACCCTAAAATTCCTAAGGTCCTTATCGGACCCGACACGGCTGCGCATTGTAGCGCTGCTGGAACGTGACGAGCTGTCGGTGAACGAGCTGCAGGAGATCACGCGGATGGGGCAGTCGCGAATTTCCACGCACCTGGGTTTGTTGCAGGACAGCGGGCTGGTGCGGTCGCGGCGCGAGGGTAAGCGGACCTTTTACGGATTGAATCCCGGGGCTGATCCTAATGCTGCCGAGGTAATTCGGTTAGCAATTCGCGGGGCGCAAGAACTTTCTGAACATAAGGGCGATCAGATTAATCTTAAGCGCATCCTGGGCCGGCGGCGGGAGCAGGCTGAAGTCTTTTTCAATCAGGTGGCTGGCCGTTTTGATCGTGTGTATGGACCGGGCCGGTCGTGGCAGGCTTTCGGGCACTTACTCTTGCGGATTTTGCCGCCTTTGGTCGTGGCGGACCTTGGCGCGGGGGAGGGGTTGCTCAGTGAGTTGCTGGCGCGTCGCTGCAAGAAAGTGATCGCTGTGGACAACTCGGAGAAGATTGTCGCTTTCGGCGCGGCCAAGGCGAAGAAGAACCAATTAAAGAATCTCGAGTTCCGATTGGGCGATCTGCAAAACCCGCCCGTGGAGCCGCAAAGCGCGGACCTTGTCGTGCTCAGCCAGGCGCTGCACCATGCCGAACAGCCGGGTGTGGCAATCTCGGCAGGTTTCAAAATTCTTAAACCCGGCGGCCAGATACTCATCCTGGACCTGGCCAAGCATACTTTCGAACGGGCGCGGGAGCTTTACGGTGATCGCTGGCTGGGATTTGCCGAAAGCGATCTCCATCGTTGGCTTGAAGAGGCGGGGTTTAAGAAGATCGAGATCAACGTCGTCGCCCGCGAGGAACAGCCGCCGCACTTTGAGACGGTGCTGGCAGGCGGGCAGAAGTGAGGCGGCCCAAGCCGATCGGCTGCTTCCTCTTAATTTTTCTGTCCTGAAATTTTTCTGTCAGCTCCGTAAATCATCGAAGGCAAACGCGATGAACTGACAGAAAAATTTGAGGACAGAAATATGAAGGCAGGAAAATTCTACGGCAGGAAGATGAATGTAGTGATGGCGGAGCGCGGGTCCGCTCGCGCTGGCGCGTACAGACTGGTTGGCCGTCTCTGCCTCCATGGACCTGCTGCGGCTGGGACAGCCGCGCTCCGACTCCTCCGCCGTCTGTGACCGACACAGGCGCCCACCAGTTGGCGTTGATAATTATCTCAGACCCGTTATGATAGGAATATGCCTTTGGCAGTAGCGCGAGAAGAGCCGATCAGTGTAGAGGATTACCTGGCTGCGGAAAGAGTCAGTGAGATCAGACACGAATATGTCGGCGGTGTGGTCTATGCTATGGCGGGCGCAAGCAAAGACCACGTTCAAATTGCACTCAACATTTACTCCTTCTTTCGCGGCGCCTTGCGCGGGGGACCTTGCCGGGCGTTTGTAACAGATCTCAAAGTTCAACTGAAATGGAAGGGGGAAGACGTGTTCTATTATCCCGATGTGGTAATTGGCTGCGACCGGCGCGACACACGCCCGGAGCTGTTAACGTATCCAAAGCTGGTCGTTGAAGTGCTCTCGGACTCCACCCAACGCCTGGATCGCTGGGAAAAAAGGCTGGCTTATCAGGGCATCGAAACTTTGCAGGAATATCTTTTGGTCGCGCAAGACCGTCTGGAGGCCACGCTGTTTCGGCGAGCCAATAACTGGGATCCGGAAGTCTTTGCGCAATTGAAGCAAAAAGTTCCCTTAGAATCCTTAGGTTTGAAGTTGTCTCTTACCGCGATTTACGAAGGCGTCCTCGCTTAGACCGTTTCTCGGTTCGTTCGATTCTTTTTTGTTTTCGCCCCCCTTCGGATTTCGGATTTCGGATTTCGGTTTTCGACCTCGTCGTCACTTTCCTCACCCACTCCTGATTCTCCAAATACCACTGCACTGTTTCGCGCAGTCCCTGCTCAAATTTGTGCGCGGGGGTCCAGCCGAGTTCCTTTTTGATTTTGGAGGCGTCAATGGCATATCGGCGGTCGTGGCCGGGGCGGTCCTTTACAAACGTGATCAGCTTGCGGGAGTTGCCGCCGAGCTCGGGAGCCAATTCGTCAACCAGGTCGCAAATAAGCTCCACGATGCGAATGTTCTGCCATTCGTTGTGGCCTCCGATGTTGTAGGTTTCGCCCATGCGTCCTCTTGTTAAGGCTGTCCAGAGCGCTTCGGCGTGGTCGCGCACGTAGAGCCAGTCGCGGACGTTCAGGCCATCGCCATAAACAGGCGTGGGCTTGCGCGCGAGCAGGCTTTGGATTGTTACCGGGATGAGTTTTTCGGGGAATTGGCGCGGGCCATAATTGTTCGAGCAATTGGTAATGATGGTTGGGAGTCCGTACGTATGATGATACGCGCGCACCAGCATGTCACTGGCGGCTTTGCTGGCTGAGTAGGGCGAGTTAGGCGCATAAGGGGTGGTCTCCGTGAAATAACCGTCTGGCCCAAGGCTGCCATAGACTTCGTCGGTGGAGGCGTGGAGGAAACGTGGTGCGTGTTGCGTGTTGCGTGTTGCGGGAGCTGTCCATAAAACGCGGCAGGCTTCCAGGAGGTTGAAGGTGCCGACGACGTTTGTTTGAATGAAATCGCCCGGGCCAGTAATGGAGCGATCCACATGCGACTCGGCGGCCAGGTGCATGACGTGCGAGATTTGGTGCCGTTTTAAAACATCGAGCACAGCGGGTTTTTCGCGCAAATCAACTTTTTCGAAAATGTACTTTGGGTGGGAAACGACGGCTGCCAGATTTTCGAGGTGGCCGGCATAAGTCAGGCAATCCAGATTGACCAGAACCTCGACTTCAGCTCGGTCAATCACTTGCTCGATGAGAGTCGAACCGATGAAGCCGGCACCACCTGTAACCAAAAGACGCATAGGAATTACCGCCGAATTATGTTTGCGTTTCTTTCTTTCTTTGTGGTGGAGGCTCCAAAACCAATTCCAGGCTTTCCTTCCACTGAGGCAGTTGCAAGCCGAATGTGCGCCTCAACTTCCCACCATCCAGCACCGAGTAAGCAGGTCGCCGTGCGGGGCGCGGGAATTCAGCCGTTGTTATGGGATATACCACCTTGTGAGTTTTAAACCGTTGATTGTGCAACTCCACAATAACCTTTGCAAAATCAAACCAACTCGTTTGTCCCGCAGCCGCCAGGTGGTAGGTGCCATACAAAACCGCCTTATCAGTGGCAGCCAGAAGCTGCTTCAATGCGAGAGCCGTTGTCTCTGCGATGAGTCGAGACCACGTCGGACAGCCTACCTGGTCGTTGACCACTCGCAACGGTTGCTGGCCTCTGGCTAGCCGGATCATAGTGAGCATGAAATTTTGGCCGCGCCCACCATAGACCCAGCACAGGCGAAAGATCAGGTGTGCGCAGTCCGTCGCACGGATAGACTGCTCGCCGAGAAGCTTCGTCTTGCCATAGACGTTCAAAGGGTTCGGCTCATCTGTTTCCACATAGGGTCGGTTCTTCGTGCCATCAAAGACGTAATCCGTCGAGTAATGAATCAGCAAAGCGCCGGCCCGGGCACATTCCCGGGCCAGGACCTCTGGCGCCTCGCCATTGATCTTGCCCGCCATTTCAGGCTCCGCCTCGGCTTTGTCCACTGCCGTGTAAGCCGCAGCGTTCACGATTATCTCCGGCTCCGATTGGCGCACGAATTGGCGGATCGCATCGGTGTTCGACAAATCGAGGTCGGCCGACCCTGTGCAGATGATCTGGCCCAGAGGAGCGAGCGTCCGTCGCAATTCCCAGCCCACCTGGCCGTTCTTTCCAATCAAAAGGATCCGCTGTGACATAAGGTGGCTCTTTTGGGTCTATGGTCTTCGGATTTCTTTCGGATTTCGGGCTTCGGAGTTCGGATTTTGTTGCGCATAGCCCAGATCGAACTCAGTTGAAAAGCCGATCCTCCGGCACATCCCGCAATCGCGGAGCCTTAGCATCTTTGGCCGAAAGCAATGGCTGGCTGATGGGCCATCGAATCCCGATATCAAAATCATCCCATCGCACCGCCAGCTCATCCTGGGGTGAATAAATATCGGTGCATTTATAGTAGAACAGCGCGGTTTCGCTCATTACCAGAAAACCATGGGCAAATCCCGGCGGGACATAAAACTGCCGCTTGTTTTCGGCTGAAAGAGAGACCCCGTGCCATTGCCGGAATGTGGGCGAACTGCGACGTATGTCCACAGCCACATCGAAAACCTCGCCTTCGAGGACTTGCAAAAGTTTTCCTTGCGTATGCGGATTTTGAAAATGGAGTCCGCGTAGCGTACCGCGGCTGGATCGCGAGAGGTTGTCCTGCACGAACTCGGCATCAAGACCTGCCTCGGTGTACCGCCTGCGATTCCATAATTCCATGAAAAAGCCTCGCGCATCTCCAAACACCTGCGGCTCGATAATCAACAACCCCGCCAACTTGCAACGCTCAATTTTCACGTTTCACGTTTCACGTTTCAAGTCACAGCCGTTTGGCTTCAGCCACCACCTCCGCGATGTAATCGCGGTACTCGCACCTGGGCATACGCACCGCCAGCAATTCGAGCCGTTCGAGTGGCAGGAATCCACGGCGAAAGGCGGCTTCTTCCGGGCAACCGACTTTGATGCCGGCGCGCTTCTCAATGGTTTGCACATAGGCTGATGCCTCGTGCAAACTGCTGCTGGTCCCGGCGTCCAACCAGGCAAAACCGCGGCTCAGCCGATGCACGCGCAGTTGACCCCGGCGCAGGTACTCCAGATTGACGTCTGTTATCTCCAACTCGCCGCGCGCGGAAGGTTTTAGACCTTTCGCAATCGAAACAACATTGTTATCGAAAAGATAAAGCCCGGGCACTGCGTAGTTGCTTTTGGGTTGTTGCGGTTTTTCCTCGATTGAAATCGCGTGGCCATTGGCATCGAACTCGACCACGCCGTAACGCTCGGGATCATTGACATGATAACCGAAAATGGTGGCTCCAGTCTTGAACTCCGCGAACGCTCGCTGAAATGTGTCTGCGCCATAAAAGATATTGTCCCCGAGGATGAGAGAGACGGCATCGTTCCCTATAAAGGATTCTGCAATCAGAAAGGCCTGTGCGATCCCCTGCGGTTTCGGTTGCTCGCGGTATTCAATGGCGAGGCCCCAGAATGAACCGTCCGCAAGAAGCTGACGGAAGCGCGGCAAGTCGTGCGGCGTGGAAATCAGGCATAACTCGCGCACTCCTCCCTCGATGAGAGTGGTAAGGGGGTAATAAACCATTGGTTTATCGTACACCGGTTGGAGCTGCTTGCTGGCCACCAGGGTGAGAGGAAAAAGGCGCGACCCTGCGCCTCCGGCCAAAATGATGCCTTTCATTCGCGCCGCAGGTTAGGAAATGCGCGGCGGAATGAAAAGCGCGGAAGCGAGGAGCGATTCATTTTTGGCGTGCCCTCGGACGTAGCGCAGATTTCTAAATCTGCTGTATCGCAGTGCTTCCAGCCTGCGAGCCGAGCGGATTGTTACACGCTATCTTGCCTTCGGACGCTCTGCCGATTGGAAATCGGCGATACAGCAGGTTGGAAACCGGTTGGAAACCTGCGCTACCCTTTCCATGCCCGAGCTTCGGGACTGCGCGGCATGTCGCGCAGTTGAAAGCGGTGACATGTCACCGCACTCCAAAATCACCTCGGCGCAACTCCGGGCACAGCGTTGGTCACGGGTGGTATCACGGGCCTGGTGGTTCCTTGCGGGAGCACAGGCGTGGTGGTTCCTTGCGGCGTGATCGCGGTGCCGCTGCCCTGCGGTATAATAGCGGTGCTGCCTGGCTGGCCGAGCGCAGGGCCGTTGGTCAAAGGTCCGATGGTTGTCCCGAACCCGGGCTGGCCCAAAGCCGGCTGATTACTCAACGGGCCAATGGCCGTGCCGAAGCCTTGCTGACCCATGGCTGGTTGATTTCCTTGCGGGCCGATCGCGGTTCCCGATCCCTGAGGCCCGATCGCCGTGCCGCTGCCCTGCTGGCCAGGGGCGGTCGGATTATTTTGCTGAGATGCGGTTCCTCCGGGCGCACTGGCAGCACCCGCGCCTCCGGCTCCACTACCTCCGGCTTGTTTGCCGGTTTGTGTGCCGGGCCCCATAGCGAATAGTGGGTTTCCGCCGCTGCTGAAAGCTGGTGTAATCATCAATCCTGAGCCCCCTACTGGCGCTGGAGCCCTCCGGACGTCGGAACCCAGGGCTGGCCCGCTCCCATAGCTCAGCATATCGCCTCTGAACGCCGGAGTAACATAGGCTCCGGCGCTCTCAGTAAACGCAGGAGTTACGAACAGGCCAACTCCTTCATCGGCCTGCGCTGGAAACTGGCCCATGTAGCAGGCTGCAACACTTATAAAAACAGAACTAAACGAAACCTTCATACTAACTAACACCTCCTTGTACACCCTCTTGCCTGAGCACCGGCAGACAAATAGGGTAACTACCCCACGCAAAAGATGACCTTGCTCCTGGCCCGGTGTTTACCACATTCTGGCCGGATGAAATTCAGCTCCCCGATTGTTGAGTCTCAGAGCCATTGCGTAGAAGAAGCTCATGGAGCGTTGCGATGCGGAGAAATCGCACCACCCGAGTCTGGAGCAGGCGGGACGCCTGCCCTACGTTGGTCGCGACGGCAGTTTTTGCAGACTACTGCTCTTGCCGCGATAGCGGGGCCTTCGATTTTGGTATCTGCCACAGCCCGGGGCGGGACGATTTCGCCGAACTCGAAACTCCAGCATGCCTGCATCGGTGTAGGCGGGATGGGGTTTAACGATATGAAAGAGTTTCGGAGTCATGCACGGGTGCAAATCGTGGCACTCTGCGACGTAGATGCGAACACGCTCAATAATGCCGCCAAAGAAGTGCCGGGCGCGCGGCTCTACCGCGATTGGCGCGAGTTGCTGGAAAAAGAAGGCGACAAGATGGATTCGCTCAACGTCGCGGTGCCGGACCACTCGCACTTCGCTATCGCCTATAGCGCGATCCAGAAGGGAAAAAATGTTTATTGCCAGAAGCCGATGTGCCATGACGTGGCGGAGGTGCGGGCGCTGACGGAGGCGTCGGTGAAGAAAAAAGTCATCACTCAACTCGGCACGCAAGTCGCATCCACTGTTCATGAGCGGACGGCGGTGAAATGGATCAAAGAAGGGCATATCGGCAAAGTCACGCACGCGTATCTGTGCGCCAACCGGCCCGGGGCGGTCGAGGCTTACCGGCTAAAAGGGCCGCGGCCGGCCAAAGGAGAGCAGGCGCCGGCGAATCTGAATTGGGACCTGTGGATTGGAACCGCGCCGATGCGGCCATTTGCGCCTGGCATTTATCACCCAACCAAATGGCGCGCGTGGCAGGATTTCGGCACGGGCTGGTCGGGGGACATTGGCTGCCACATTTTCGATGCGGTCTGGAAAGGATTGGGATTGCACGCGCCGCTCACAGTTGAGGGCGAGGTGCAGGAATCGTGGCGGACATCGCCGGAACGCCGCGGCGATACCTGGCCCCAGGCAAACCACATCACTTGGATCTTTCCTGGAAATGAAAAGACGAATGATAGAGAGTTGACACTCGAATGGTTCGACGGCGACTTCTTCCCTCCTGAAGCTATCCGACGGCTTTACTCCAATGATCTCAAGGAGTATCCCACAGAATCGCTGATGCTGGCCGGCACGGAAGGGTCGCTGCTTTATCAACACGGCTATCCGCCATTGCTTTTGCCTGAGGACAAGTTCAAAGGGATCAAGCGGCCCGAGTTGCCACCGCGCAATCATTACCATCATTTCGCCGATGCCTGTCTCGGCGGCGAGAAGACCGAGTCTCACTTCGCGCAAACGGGTCCGATGACCGAGGCTATTCTGCTCGGAACGGTGGCGGTGAGGGTTCCGGGCGAAAAACTGGTGTGGGATGCGAAGAGGATGAAATTTAGTCACAACTCGAAAGCTGATTGTCTGCTGGCGCGTGCGTATCGCGAAGGGTGGCGTGTGGGGAAGTTTTAATGGTAGCAGCCGAGGTGACGAGGCTCTGCTTTCAAAATCCGAAATCCGAGGTCCGAGGTCCGAAATCCGAAAGTTGAAGTGGCAAACGAATGGGGGGCAAGCGAATGATGAATGGAAATGCGAAGGCCGAAAAACCGAAAGTGACAAACGAATGGGGACAGGCGAATCAGGAAAGAAATCCGAAGCCCCAAATTGATTGAAGCCTCGTCACTTCGGCTGCTACGAAGTTGTGCCTTGCGCCGAATCTGCGCGAGGCATATCTTCAACACGTGAGCATCGAAGCGATCAGGAATGAACTGCGGGCGCTTCCATCGGCGGAACGCCGTAAGCTCATGGCGTTCATGGTGGCACTTGAGGACGAGGGGCGGGAGGGCTATGCCGCCAAACTCGCCAAACGGATTGACGATAGGTCTCCCGAACGATGGCTCACGCCTGAGCAGTGCGAACGTGAACTCGGCTTGCCCAGTGAGCGCGACCCAAAATGAGCGGCTCTCGCCTGCTCATCGCTATCGAGGTATTGGATTATCTTCGCACAGTCCCGCGACGAGACCAGGAACGATTACTCAAAACTTTCCGCGAAATTGCCGACGTTCCTTCCAGGTTTACGGATTTCATGGAAAATGACTCTACAGGGCGACCTGTTGCGGTGCATATTTTCGGCAAATTCGCGATCAAGTTCTGGGATGATTTTGCGGACCGCCACGTGAAAGTGCTGGACGTGCATTTAGCGGATCGCTCCCATTAAGACCAAGCAGCCAATTCTACCGAGCGTAGCATGAAAAAAGTTCAATTATTAGTCATCGCAATCAGCCTGGCGGGGCTGGCGACGCTGCTTCTGATCCAGAACCAGGCGCAAGTGAAGCTGCGGCAGGAGAATGAGTCGTTAAAGCAGCAGGCTTCTCAAATAACGGATCTGCTCGCAGATAATGAACGCCTGTCCAATCAGGTCGCCCAGGCTACGAGCTCCCGTGCGGTCGAACAGAAGGAAACGCAAAGGCTGCGCCGGGAACTTACGGCGCTCCGTGGCCAAACTAATGAACTCGGCAAGCTGCGATCTGAGAACGCATCGCTGCGCCAGGCAGAGGTGCAATCAGCCACGAACCGTTGGACACATGAAGTTTTGGCAAGCCCTGCAGACCCGGCTGAAATCCAACAACGGGCGGCGGCGATTGCGAAAATGAATGACGCGCGCCAGCTTTTGATGGGGATGCATATGTTTGCGGACGACAATCAGGGCCGGCTCCCCGCATCGTTCGACGATGCCAGGGCCTACTATGCGCAGCGGGAGTGGACCAACCATTTTGACATCGTTTTTCAGGGGTCAACAAAGGACATTGCCAACCCCTCCGAAGCAATTGTGATTCGGGAAAAGGAGGCCTGGCCTACGGTTAAGGGCGGATGGAGCCGGGCTTACGGATTTGCCGACGGTCACGCCGAAATCCATCTTGCGCCGGACGGCAACTTTGGGCCCTGGGAAGAACAACGGCGGGCCAAGGCGAAAGGACAGTGACAGGATTATGAAGGAAAGAATTAACGCAAAGACGCAAAGACGCAAAGACGCAAAGGTTGGCGGCCCGGAATGTAGGGCAGGCTTTCCAGCCTGCCGGTTCAGGGGGCTTTTTAGCCCCCTGAAGATCTCCGCTGCAAGAGACACGGCGCTGAAAAGCGCCGCGAACCGGCAGGCTGGAAAGCCTGCCCTACATCGCGGTCGATTTCATATGTTATCCAAATTCAATTCCAATGCGGCCGGGGTGAAGGGACGTGGTGGGCGTGTCGCGTCCGGCGGCGCACAGCCTCAAAACTTAAAACCGGTTGGCCGTTTCCTCCCGATTTTATTAGCTTGTCTTTGCATGAGCGTGGATTCAGGACTAATTGCCGCAGACTCCCCAAGCTCCGGCTCGATTGGCCTCTTGCTGGTTGCCAATAAGGGGGATCGCACGTTGTCTATCGTTGATCCTGTGGCTGGGAAGGCTATTGCGGCAGTGCCGGAGGATGGGGAGACGGGGCACGAAGTAGGGGCGTCACTCGATGGCAAGCGCGCATTTGTTCCAATCTATGGAAACTCGGGCGTGGGGGCGCCAGGGACCGACGGGCGCCTGATCCGGGTAATCGACATTGCGAAACATGACGTCGTGGGCACAATTGATCTTGGCAAGGGCTTGCGTCCGCATTGCGCCGTGATCGGGCCAAAGAACGGGCTGCTGTATGTCACCACGGAGCTGGACAACTCTATCACAATCATTGATCCGAAAAGCTTGAAGATTCTGGGCACGGTTCCCACCGGCCAGCCTGAGTCGCACATGCTGGCCATCACCCGGGACGGGCGGAAAGGTTATACCTCGAATGTGGGGCCCGGGACCGTCTCAGTGCTCGACTTGGAAGCGAAGATGGTATTGGCGGTAATTCCCGTTTCGCGCAAAGCCCAGCGAATTTGCCTTTCAGTGGACGATCGCCAGGTGTTCACGGCCGATCAGACGCAGCATCGGGTGGCGGTGATTGATACGGCGAAAAACGAAGTCGCGGATTGGATACCTCTGCCGGGGCGAGGTTACGGAATGGCCACCACACCAGACGGCCACTCCTTGTTGGTTTGTGTGCTGGGCACAAATCAGGTGGCCCGCGTTGATCTGCGCTCGATGAAAGTAACCCAAACGCTGGATGTGCCGAAAGCGCCGCAAGAGATCGTGGTTCAGCCGGATGGCGCGATGGCTTATGTTTCGTGCGATGCCAGCGGCGAGGTGGCGGCGATTAATCTAAAAGATTGGAAAGTGGACAAGCTGATTCCGACGGGCAAAGGCGCGGATGGGTTGGCGTGGGCGGCTGCTCAGTAATCTTAATCTTTCTCTTAATCTTAATCTTAATCTGCTGTTTCGATTTACGATTTACAATTTACGATTTACGAGGTTATTGCGGTATTTGGAGTGCGGCGACATGTCGCCGCTTTGGGACTGCGCGACATGTCGCGCAGTGTGAAAGCGCGGACATGTCCGCGCACTCCAAAGTCCATTTCGCCAGGGCCTCGGCCTGGCAATACAATTCGAGCGTTCCGGGTAAACTCCGACAGCTATTCGGGGATTAAGATTAAGATTAAGAGAAAGATTAAGATTAAGAAAAACATCACTATGATTGGACGCACCCACCTTGTCTTTGGCTTGCTTTCGTTGGGAGTTCTCGGCTCGCTTACGTGCATGGCTAAGCCCTTCCAGGTCGAAGACATGCACAAGATCAAACGCATTGCGGAAGCGCAGCTTTCACCAGATAACCAGTGGATCGCCTTCACGGTCGCTACGAGCGACGTGTCCAGCAACAAGATAGTGCGCAATCTGTGGATTGTGCCAGCGGCCGGCGGGGAGGCCAGGCCATTAACGTTTGCCGAAAAAGGTTCAAACGAACGAGCGCGTTGGTCGCCCGATTCGAAAACCATCTACTTCCTAAGCAGCCGCGCCGATGACACCTCTCAGGTGTTCAAGCTCTCCCTCGCGGGCGGAGAAGCGGTCCAGGTAACACATAGCCCCGTTGCGATTGATTCATTCGTTCTTTCCCCTGATGGCAAAACGCTGGCATTGACCGCATCTGTCTTCCCGGACGCGAAGGACCTGGCTGCCAGCAAGAAGAAAGAAAAGGAAAAAGAGGAAAACCCAGTGAAGGCGCGCTTTATTACTGAGGTGCCATTCAAGCGATGGGATGCCTGGGTGGATGGCAAGCGGAACCATATTTACATTATGCCCATCGAGGAGGCGCGGACGGCCTCGTCCGCGCAGCACAAAATCGGGGACGGGCCGTCCCCGACTGCTGCCAGCGAGGCCAAAGATATTACCCCCGGCGATTTTGACTCACCCGTCTGGACTGAAGAAGGCAGCGAAGAAGTGGCTTTTTCTCCCGACAGCAAAGAAATCTGCTTCTCGCGGTACACAGAAAGCGAGGGTTACGTGGGCAATAGTGACCTGTTCACGATGCCTGTGTCCGGGGGCCAAGCTACGCAGCTCACAACCAATCGCGGCCCGGACACCACGCCGCTCTACTCTCCGGATGGCCGATACATTGCCTACACGGCTGGGCTTCGGACGGATCTGGAAACCGATCAACCGCGCCTGTTCGTCTATGACCGCAATACCCGCCAGCATATCAATCTGACTGAGGAACTGGATCGTCCGATCCAATCCTACGTTTGGGCTTCGGACAGCCGCACGCTGTGGATCACGCTGGAGGATCGCGGTAATGTGCCTGTATTCAAATTGGATCTTGCCACGAAAAAAACCGCCCGCGTCACGGAGGGCGACGGCGTTTGCGGCGATGTTCAGATTTCGTTGGACGGAAAATTTGTGATTTTTTCGCGCAACGATTTCTCGCATCCTGCGGAACTGTTCCGCAAAGACACCGAAAGCACGTCTGCGCCCGTGGCATTGACGCATCTGAACGAAGAGGCTCTCCGGGACATTACTTTCGGCGAGGCGCGATCCTTCACGATCAACGGGTGGAACGATGAGCCGGTGCAATGCTGGGAAGTCAAACCGCCGGCATTTGATTCTTCTAAAAAGTATCCGCTCTTGCTGATCATGCACGGCGGGCCGGAAACCGCCTGGCGCAATTCATTCCATTACCGCTGGAACATGCAATTGTTCGCCGCTCCGGGATATGTGGCTATCGCTGCGAATTTTCACGGTTCCACCAGCTTCGGACTCAAGTTTATGGACGCCATCAAAGGCCAATGGGGTGGCGCGCCGTTTGAGGATCAAATGAAGGCCGTAGATGAGGCGCTGAAATGGCCTTACGTGGACAAGACCCGCCTGGCGGCGGCGGGAGCCAGCTATGGCGGTTACATGGCTAACTGGGTCGCGGGCCACACCGATCGCTTCCGCACGATCGTGAACCATGACGGCTTGTATGACTTGCACAGCGCTCTGTACTCGTGCGATTTTCCGGGCGGCATCGATAAAGAATTCAAAGGCACGCCCTGGATGAATCCGCAGGCGCTGATTGATCAGGCGCCCTCAACATTTGCCAAGAACTGGAAAACCCCAATGCTTATCGTCCATGGGGAGAAGGATTATCGCGTAGATCCGAGCAACGGCTTCGCGACCTTCTCGGTCTTGCAGGCGATGAAGGTGCCGTCCAAACTGCTGTATTTCCCCGACGAGAACCATTGGGTTCTCAAACCGGCCAACAACATCCTTTGGTATCACACCGTCCTGGGCTGGCTCGATCAATGGGTCAAGCCCGATGAAGCCGAGTACGCGAAGACCAGGGCAGAGTGGAAGAGGGCGGGAGGCTAGGAGGGGAGGGGAGATGGGAAATGGAAGTTGGGAGATAGGAGTCGAAAGATTAATGGTGCGCAGACGGCGTAGCGCAGATTTCCAATCTGCTGTATCGCCGATTTCCAATCGGCAGGACGTCCAGGAGAAAGGTAGCGTTCTGTACTCAGCGCGCTTCGCAGGCAGGAAGAGCTGCGATACAGCAGGTTGGAAAGCTGCGCTACGAAGTTATCAGAACATCTTGCTTCCGACAAAAATCGCGAGCAGGAAGATGATGACGAAAATTGCGATGAACAGGAAAAACAGGAATTTGGCAATTTCGGCCGCCGCTCCGGCGATACCGGTAAAGCCCAGCAGCGCAGCCACGAGGGCGATGACTAGAAAAATGGCGGCCCAACGCAACATATAAGAACCTCCTTGAAGCAAGCGATCCAACGCTCGCTCTTTCACACTTATAATTTCTACTTTCCGATTGGCTCGCGCCGTGGGGTGTTGACTCCAAGGTGCATCTTGATACTGCCACCGTGCAGGAGCGCGGCATTTATGCCGCGCTCCGTCCCCACAGCGGCCTCTGCCAACCAGGGTGGGAGTATCAAGATGCGCCCTTGACTCCAAAGTGTCTGGTTTCGAGCTTGGAGTTTCACTGCTGTCGCTTTAGTCTCTGCGCATGGTCACGTTGGAAAGCAGCAAGCTTTTTTCACAAGTCAGCCCTGACGAGCTTGGCCCGTTGCGCGAACGCGCCCGCGAAGAACACTTCTCCGCCGGACAGGAAATTTTCAAGGAAGCGGACCCCGGCGACAGCGTTTATCTGGTCAAGGATGGCCAGGTGGAAATCTCGGTGCTGGTGGGCCAGAACGCGCGGCACGTTTTTTCGCAGATCGGGCCGGGAGAAATGTTTGGCGAGATGGCCGTGATCGAAGACAAACCACGCTCGGCGAACGCAGTGGCCCTCAAGCCGACGACGGTTTACCGGCTCACGCGCTCAGAGATGCTGCAGCTTGTCGAAGAGTCGCCCGCGCTGGCCCTGGCGCTGTTGCGCGAGATCAGCGCCCGCTTGCGCGAGTTCAACGGACAGTATCTGCGCGAGGTCTTGCAGGCGGAACGGCTCGCTGCGGTGGGGCGTTTTGCGCGCTCGATTGTGCACGATCTGAAAAATCCTCTGAATATCATCGGCCTGACCGCTGAAGTCGTGACGATGGACCGCGCTACACCGGAGTCGCGGCAGCGCGGCAAGGAAACCATTCGGCGCGCAGTCGAGCGCATTAGCGACCTGGTGAGCGAGATTCTGGAATTCACGCAAACCTCGCAGTCGAAATTCGTGCCTGCGCCGCTGCGTTACGACCAGTTTCTCAAACCGCTGCTTGAAGAACTCGGCTCCGAAGCGGCTCTGAAATCGGTGACACTTGAACTGGAGAAGCCTGCCCCAGCGGCTCTCTTGCTGCTCGATCCTAAACGGCTCTCCCGGGTTTTTCACAATCTCATCAATAATGCCATAGACGCCCTGCCGGACGGTGGCCGGATTATGGTTCGGTTCCAGGACCAGCCTGCGGAAGTGGTCACAGAAATCGAAGACAGTGGAAAAGGCATCCCGCAGGAAATCCAGGGGCAATTATTTGAACCATTCGCGACCTTCGGCAAGCCTCATGGGACGGGGTTGGGGCTTTCCATTTGCAAGCGCATCGTGGAGGACCATAAAGGCTGGATTAAGGGAAGGAACGAATCGGGACGTGGGGCTGTGTTCACATTTGGACTTCCAAAGGCCAAGGTGTGAGATGAAATCCGAAATCCGAAATCCGAAGCCGGAAGCTCGAAAGGTTAAACAACAAGCCCGTTCGGACCTCGGACTTCGGATTTCGGACTTCGGATTTCGGATTTCGGATTTGCCCCGCCCATGAACCGCATCCGGTTGCTTCCGGAGCAGGTGGCCAACCAAATCGCCGCGGGCGAGGTCATTGAGCGGCCTGCAAGCGTCGTAAAGGAGTTGGTCGAGAATTCCCTCGATGCCCAGGCGGCCCGCATTACTGTGGAGGTGCAGGCCGGCGGCCGCAGCCTGGTGCGGGTGTCCGATGACGGCATAGGAATG
The DNA here is from genome assembly GCA_003176045.1 of Verrucomicrobiota bacterium. Classification (GTDB taxonomy): domain Bacteria; phylum Verrucomicrobiota; class Verrucomicrobiia; order Limisphaerales; family UBA8199; genus PSRM01. The sequence continues at coordinate 24,910 of PSRM01000157.1, forward strand.
AGCCGCGACGACGCGCTGCTCTGCCTGGAACGCCATGCGACGAGCAAAATTCAAGTGGCTGAGGACCTTGCTGCCATCGCGACCATGGGGTTCCGTGGGGAGGCACTTCCCAGTATAGCGAGCGTAAGCCGGTTCATACTGACTACCCGTGAACGCGAAAGTTCATCACCTGAGGGCACACAATTAAGCCTGGCCGGAGGACGGCTACTGGATGTCAAAGCCGCGGGCTCCGCGCCCGGCACAACCATCGAAGTCCGACAGCTATTCTTTAACCTGCCTGCGCGTCGCAAGTTTCTCCGCAGCGAAGAAACGGAATCAGCTCACATCCAGCATTATCTTACTTTGGCCGCCCTCGCATTCCCGGAAGTGGCTTTTACTTTCCTCAAAGATGGCCGGACAGTCTGGCAACTGCCTGCGCTCAAGAGCAGTGTGGATATGCCCGGACGCCTTTCTACGTTGCGTGAACGTCTCCGCGCTTTGTACGGCGGCGATCAAAAACTCCTCGAACTTGATTTCTCTGCCCCCCTCGAACAGAGCCGTCCCGCTCAGCGGGATGAGGGAGCGTCCAGCCTGGAAATCCAACCGGACCCTGCCGATTCTCATAGCGGTCCCGATGAAGCAGCACGCTCTTCCTCGCCCCTCGCCCCTCGCCCCTCGCCCCTCGTTCACCTCTGGGGCTTCATCGGCGCCCCTGGTGTGTCGCGTTCCACGCGCCAGGACCAGAACGTGTTCGTGAACCGTCGGCCGGTCGAGAGCCGCGGCCTCAATTTTGCCTTGCTCGAAGGTTATCACACGGCGCTGATGAAAGGCCGTTATCCAGTCTGCTGCCTTTTTCTCGAAATTGATCCGGCGGATGTTGACGTGAACATCCATCCCGCCAAACGGGAGGTAAAATTTCATCAGGAAGCCCAGGTGCGGCGTCTGGTTGCGGAGGCCGTCCGGCAGGCGCTCTTAGGGTTTCACACGGCTGGAGTCCAAAGTCCAACGGGGCAAGTCCAAAGTCCAAAGTCCAAAGTCCAAAGTCCAACACCCTTCGCGACCGGACCGGGTTATTCGGATCTGCCGAGCCCAGAGCAGGTGCACGGAGAATCAACACAACCGTCGGCGCAAACCACTTTGCCAAATTTCCCCCTTGGTCTCCGACCACCTGTGGAGACTCCGGCTCGGCCCGCTCCCCAGCGACCGCTCCCCATGGGCTTCGCTCCCAGCACAGTGCCGCAGGAGCCTTCCAGCGATGCTCCTCAGTTAACTCAATTAACTCAATCAACTGAATTAACTAATCAAACCCAATCCGCCCCGCTACATCCCTCAGCGCCCGACCGAACGGCGATTCCGCACTCCGCACTCCGCACTCCGCAATCGGACGGTCCCGTTCCTCTGCTTCACGTGCCCTTGCGCCTGGTCGGAGTGATTGGCCGTTTGTACGTCGTCCTCGAATCTGACCGCGGATTGGTTTTGCTCGACCAGCATGCCGCCCACGAACGCATTCTATTCGAGCAAATGGTCGAGCGCCTCGAACACAATGATCAGGCGCCGTGTCAGAAGCTGTTGCTGCCCGAGACGGTAGAACTCTCGGCCCGCGACGCCAATTTCCTGCGCGAGCAATTGCCTGCGCTCACGCGACTGGGCGTTGGCCTCAGCGAATTTGGCGACCGCACGTTCCTTCTCGATGGTCTGCCGCCGTTCGTTAAAGCGAGCGAGCCGCGACGGTTTGTGCTGGAGCTGATAGATCAGCTCAAGGCTGTGGGCCAGGAAGTCAATTCTTCACGCCTGGGCGAGCACACGGTAGCGAAAACGGTTTGCCGCCACGCCGTGAAAGCAAACGATCCCCTGGCCGGCCCGGAACTCGAGTCGCTCATCGCGGACCTTCGCCGCTGCGCCATGCCGTACACCTGTCCGCATGGGCGTCCGACCATTATCGAGATGAATTTTAGAGAGTTGGAAAAGAAATTCGGACGGACTCAATGAAAAACCACGAATAATCACAGGGCGGCTAAGCCGCAGCCGAAGATAGACAGAATCATGGCAGGACAGAATCATTTTCAACCAGAAATGATTCTGTCC
>PSRM01000333.1 GCA_003176045.1 Verrucomicrobiota bacterium
AAAGATCGCGCGCGCCGATACGAAACGGCCAACGGCCTCGCGGAGGACATCCAGCGATTCCTGGCATTTGAACCGATTAGCGCCAGGCCGCCGGGCGCAGGCTACCGGTTTCGCAAATGGGTGCGGCGCAACAAGTTGCTGTTCACCGCCGGCTCGGCAGTGGCAGCCTCGCTCGTCCTCGGACTGGGGCTCTCGACGTGGCTGTATTTCAAGGAAAGTATCGCGCGCCGTGAGGCCGATGAAGCGGGCCGGCGGCTCCAGTACCAGCTTTACGCCGCGGACATGAATCTCGCGAAGGCGGCATGGGACGAAGCTCACGCGGACACAGTTCTTCAACTTCTCCGCCGGCATCTTCCCCGGCCTGGGAAGCCGGACCTGCGGGGTTTCGAGTGGTATTATTTGGGGCGCCTCTGCCGCAGTGAACTGCTCACGTTGAAGAGCAGGTCCGGAGCGCTGCACAATGTCGTCTTCAGCCCGGACGGCAGCCGGCTGGCGGCGGGCGGCCAAAATTCCACGCTGCTGGTTTGGAATGCGGTAACTGGCGCGGAGACATTTGCACAGAGAGGCGCCGGCGGATCGCGCGAATTCGCGACCTTCAGTCCGGATGGAAAACTTCTCGCGTCATCGAGTAGCGGCGCCAACCAGCCGGGAGAGGTGACCATCCGGGAATCCGGCACTGGAGCAGTGATGACCTCGATAAAAGGGCTTTCGGAGGGCATCGCTGCCCTTGCTATCAGCCCGGATGGAACCCGACTTGCCATTGCGGGCGAGAACGGGATTGAAGTGCGCGACATCCCAAGCGGCAGTGTGATCCGTAGGTTGACCGCTCACGAAGGTGCGGTCCTTTGGGTGACGTTTAGTCCTAACGGAGAACGGCTGGCGACGGCAGGCGCCGATAAGACGGTCAGGGTGTGGGACGCTGCGAACGGCAATCTTTTGCTGACGTGCCGGGGGCACAACCACCTGGTCTCAGCGGTGGCCTTCAGCCCGGACGGCACGACGCTGGCCTCGGCAAGTCACGATCAGACCGCCAAACTTTGGAATGCCGCCACGGGCCAGGAGATACGCACTCTCAAGGGGCACACCTACCATGTCTTGAGCGTGACCTTCAGCCCGGACGGCACCCGGCTGGCGACAGCTAGTGATGACCGGACGGTGAAAGTGTGGGACGCTGCCACAGGCGAAGAAATTTTCACGCTTAAGGGTCATGCCGGCCCGGTCAGCTCGGTTGCTTTCAGTCCGGACGGGACGCGGCTCGCATCGGCGGGCCACGATGGGACAGTTAGGGTCTGGAAAGCCACGGGCGATCAGGAGTCACTCACCATGCAGGGGGGCGCCTGGCGCGGCTATGGCGTGGTCTTTCACCCGGACGGAAAAAGGCTGGCCTCGGCACACTGTGACGGAACGGTCAATGAATGGAACGCCGCGACTGGCGAGGTCACGCATACGTTCTCCCAGCAGCCACCGGGCGGCACGGGAGATCACGGCTGGGTCGAGGCCATTGCCTACAACCCGGACGGGACACGGCTGGTGTCGGGATGCGACGATGCCCCGTTGAAGATCCGGGACGCTGTAAGCGGACAGGAATTGCTCACTTTGAAAGGACACACCGCGAAGGTCCGCTGTGCCGCCTGGAGCCCCGACGGAAAGGTCGTGGCATCGGGAGGCAACGACCACACGGTGAGAATTTGGAACGCATCCAACGGCCAGGAGATGCTCACCATGCACGGAAACTCTAACAACATCCTGGCCGTGGCATTTCGCTTCGACAGCAAACGGCTGGCGTCCTCCAGCACCGACGGCACGGTCAGAGTCTGGGACGCGGCCACCGGCGGCCAACTGCTGGTGTTGAGGGGCCACCGCCTGGGAATCAGGGGCCTGGCGTGGAGTCCTGACGGTGCAATGCTGGCCTCGGGCAGCGGCGATGAAACCGTCAGGTTGTGGGACGCCGCAACTGGCCGGGAACTTCGAGCCCTGCCGGGCCACAGCGGAGCGGTCATGTCCCTGGCCTTCAGCCCGGATGGAAAGCGCGTGGCATCAGGCGGTTCCTCCGATCGGACGATAAAGCTGTGGGACGTTAGCAGCGGACAGGAAACGCTGACTCTGAAAGCGCACGACGATATCGTGAGCAATCTGGCCTTCAGTCCGGACGGACGGCGGCTCGCATCGGTGAGTTGGGACAAGAAAGTGAAGGTGTGGGAGGCCCATGAACCGGAGGCGCCAGCCGTGTCCGCCGCGCAGTTTTGGAGAGAATACGACGAGGCGAACGCGGTGCCGGCGGAGAAGTAAAAGGATGAAGCTGACTCAATTCAGCTTGAGCCGGAAGAAAACCCTGGCTGAGGCCAGGTGCCAATCAAAATCCGCCTTCACTGAGCCATTCACCTCCGCACACGGAAGTAGCTTTGGCCTTGAGTCGCTGGAGTGGTGAACGGACTGGCGGGATTATTGGTCACGTCGAACCAGGCAGGCGCCGCAAGAGAATTAGTGGCCCGTTGGAGTATGCCACCTCCGGGCCAACTGACCGTCACAACTCCGTTGCTTCGAGCGATTGCCAGCGTCTGTGCGGGCACGACGAGTGCAACAGGCAAGGACAGATTTCTGTTGCCCAGGTTGTCGGTAACAGTCGCCGAAATGCAGTAGGTTCCCGGAGCCAGGTTGGAAACAATAAGGCTAAATGGCGCCGCTGTGCGCTCCCCCAGTTTGGTCAGGTTGGCGTAAAACTCGACTTTTGCCACTGTGCCGTCGGTATCAAACGCAGCCACGTCAATCTCCAGCGGTGGGTAGTTTGTGGCCCCGGTCGGCCCAGGATTGGTGACGGTCGCCTCGGGTCCTTCGGGCGGCAGGTTAGCCGTCAATTCCAGGTCAAAAAACAGATCGTTGGTTCGGGGGTTCTCCAAGTGAACCTCCGCTGCTACGACGTTGGCGCCATTGGTCAGGGCCGTGGACCCGACGGGAACTGTGAACTTGATGATCGGGCTGCCGTCTTCGCCCAGGCTTGCCTGGGCAAGGGTGCCGTAGCCGACGTTGCCGGTGGGCATTCTGTTTCGGAAAACCTCCGCGCCATTCAGGTAAACAACCGCTCCATCGTCCGCTCTGAGCCTGAAGTTCAGGTACGAAACGTCTGCCGTGGCATCGGCGTCCATCGTGAAGGCGTTGCGGAAATAAGCCGTGGTAAAATGGTTTGTAGCCGGTCCGCCATTGATGGTGGTTACATCATTGGTGTCTCCAAAGCCCAATTGGGCTGGGCCTGAAGACCAGGCGCTGTCATCATAGCCAAGGTTCTGCCACCCTCCCGTTGGGGCAAAACCCAAGTCCCAATACCTCCACGTCGAGCCGAACGGAATGATGCCGATGCCGTTAAAGTTGACGTTGAAAATCTGTCCTCCGACGTTCAACTGTGTTGCGTTGGTCCCAACCAGGTTGGTCTGCAGAAGCTCATTGACGTTCAGGTCAAATAGCGCGGGGGTCTGCATGGTTGGCTGGTTGGTGGTGGCGATGATATAGTTCAACACCTCAAATTCGCCTGGATCCATCAAGATATTGGTGATGAAAGAGTTGGTGGCCAGAAGCCTCAGTGTATCGGTGCCGCTGATGGCGACGTTCGTGCCCATGCTTCCTCCCGCCTGCCATTTGGAGAACAAATTCGGCCCGAGGTCCACGTCGATCGTACCGAATTGGTAGAACGGCGCATTGGTGTCCGCTGTGAGCTTGTTGTTGACTTGAAAGCGCAACTCGAGCACCGCGGTCTGGTTGGACAGGATGTTCTGGATCATCCCCTGTTCTATGTCCGCCTGCCCGCACGGGATGCTGGGGACAACCGTGAGATTTTTCCAGACGATTTTGTTGTTATTGACTGTGTTGGCGCCTATGTCTGAGCCTTCGGGAAACGTCATGCCGTAGGGCGGCGTTGAGGCTGTTTCGATCCGGGCCAGGAGACAAAAATGGCCTTTGTCCAACCCATAGCAGGCGTAATCGTTCGGGTTGGGAACCATCCAGGGGATTTGCATGATGGTGTCGGCGCCTGGGTTGAGGTTGACCGTCACTGGCGTGGCAGGTATTTGGTCGCCAAACAAGGTGGCCGCGCAGCCTCCCTGACTCTGGATATTGGCGACCCAGGCCGACGGCCAGGGCAGGGCCGTGCCACCTTTGGTCCAGTACACCTTGAGCTGCCCGCTGGCTGCCGAGCATCCACGGTTATGGACCCGCACATAGACGTAGTTGGGCTGGGTGGCTGAGTAGATTGGATTTTGATGAACGCCGATGTTGGCGGCCAATAAACCATCGGCCTGGTTGCGGGTGTAAATGTCCGAGCTCTCATAAATCGCGCCGGGGCTGGGGTTGGGCTCGATGCCCGCGTCCAGCGGTGTGTCCCGCATGTAAAGGCCGTTGGCCGGGATCGTCGTCAGCCAGCCAATGTCCTGAAGGAGCGCCAGAGTCAGGCACAGGTTGCGGTCTGGCCCTGTGTAAACGGGCTCCATCAGTTCGTCCGGTGTCAGGGAAGTGTGGTAATGCGAGACGGAGGACCCCTGTTGCAGCGCCGGAGGGCCATACATGCGCACGCTGCCGGCTGTCAGGCCGGCCGTCAGTGTGCCGGACCTTGCCGTGACGTTGGCCCCGACCCAGATCAAGTTTGGATCGCCCAAGGCCGCCGCCGCCCGCTGCGCATCGGTCATGTTGGGCCATAACGGCGGCGCCCCTCCATTCAGGTCCAGAAAGCGCTCGAAAGTGTCTGGCAGGCCATTGAGTTGCGCGCCGGTGGAAACGTTCACAAAGGTCAGAAAGCCCAAGCCGTGAGCAAACTCATGCAGCAGCACCGTGACCAGGTCCTCGGCATTCGCTGGCGGTTTGGCGTCCAGTCCATAATACCAGTTCAGCCCCGACAGACACCCTGGCGTGCCGATATTGCTGTTGAATTTGGCTGAGATATCAGACACACCGGGCGCCAAATCGGCGCCGCTGATGGCATCGGCCAGTGCCTTCGGATAATAGGTACCGGCAGCGGGCGCGGGGTACGCGCCGGCGTGGCCAAAATCCCGATGGACAGTGTTTGGGCCCGCCTGTCCCAGGACTCCGTAGGTGGGGAAACAAGTTAACGGAATAAAATTGGCGTCCACCTGGATGGGGACGCTGCTCACCAGATAGCTGCCCCAGATATTGGCGGCGAACGTGAAGCAATTGAGCCGCGCCTGGCCGATGGTAGTGGCCGGATTGCCGCCCGTGGGCGTCCATGGCGTGGGGTCATTGAAGCCCACTCCGGGTGCATCCTTGTTATTGATCACAATGGTTGCGGCGAGCGAGGCGCTGGCACACCAGCACAGTACCACGGCAGGCAGGAGTACAGAGACAGTCGGTTTCCACGAATCATTTGTCACGCGCATCATTCTCCACGCCCCTTTCCATCGTTGTGAGGTTGCTTGGTCTGAACTTCATCCTGCGCGGCGTGCGGTTGCGCCGGCACACCGCAACTCGTGGTTAATTTTCCATCCGGGCCAACCTTGGCCTCCATCGCGTTCTGGAAACGCCCCACCAGGTTTATCATCCTTCCTCCGCCGGCATGGGGGCTGTTGCTCTCGACCAACCCGGCCCCTGACGTGCTGAACGCGGCATTGGAACTGGTCAATGCTGCCACCACATTGGATGGGGGTATGCCAAACCACCCGGTATTCGTGTCTATATACACGATCATCCCGGCAAGCGGCGGTTGGGTCGCGGCAATCGGCTGCGAACCGTCCATCCCGTCTGCCCTGTCCGCAGTGCCAGCCAACATCCTGGCATGGGATGAATCCATCGCCTGGGCGCGGGAGGCCGGGCCAGGCGCTTTCGCGCTGCGGGGTTTGGTACTTGCCAATTGCCAAGCCATGCCGCTAGCCGCCAGTAATGCAACCGCTAAGCCCAGAGATAGACCTGAAGGCCGCATTCCGTTTCTTGCAACGAGCAGACGTTTGTTCGCATTCATAAAAGAGTGTGCAGGAGGGAACCTTGCAATTCTTGCGCTCCACTCGGAGTAATGCAAGGAGATTTTGAAAAAGTAGGAACTCTCTCGAACTCTCTCGCCCCCAGTACGAGTAACAGTTACCGTTGGCGCACTACGCGCGAGACATTGCCTCCTCCCATGCTTCAGACAACACAACGCAACGCGTTGGGCGCTTGCTCCCGTAGAATAGCCGTGGCAAAACAGGGGGCTTAATCAAGGATTACGATGCATTCATGTTAAGCAGTAACGTTTGTAACTTCGTGTCGCTATCAACGGATTGACCCCGCGCCTGACCCCGCGCCTGTTGCGGCCTCGCAAGCAGGCTCAGGCTCTCCATGTGGACTTCAAACGCAACGCCGATGGGAGGACGATGGTGGGATTCATATTCATGGTGGATGAATTTCGATGTGACAACGGGGCCACTCATTTCGTGCCCGGCTCCCACAACTGGCCGGCAGGTCCAAGCGAGCTTATGAGCGACCCTGTGGCGGACTGCGAGGGACAAGTTCAGGCGTGTGGTCCTGCGGGCTCAATGGTTATTTACACCGGATCTGTCTGGCATGGACATACGGCAAATTTGACGGATACGCCTCGTCGCTCAATCCAGGGCGCGTATATCCGACGCGAAGACCTGTCCGGGCTCAACTTTTCCGCTCGCATGCGCTCCGATATGATTGCTCGCATAAGTCCGCTTGCGAAATATGTATTGGCCATCTAAGTCGGCGCCCAGATGTCGTTACCTCTGCTTCCGCCTCCGCCGAGCTTCGACGAGACAAGTCGGCGCGACAAATGCAGAATGGGAGTTGGATTGGTGGATTGATGGATTGCTGGATTGATGGATGATGGGGAGACGGGGATTCTGGATTCTGGATGCGAGATCGCAGTCGCGATCGGGAAAGGGGTTGAATGAGCGGAGTTTCATATTTTTTGATTTGAGCGTAGCAGAGGGTAGGCCAAAAACTGTCCTATCGTACGGAACGTCGTTGGAATATGAGATCTGAAGCTTCTTCCCTCTGTTCTTCGCTACGTCCGAACAAATTGGGCTGTGCTCAATTCCATTCATGCCCCATGCGATCGGCTTCCATACATTGAAGATTCGGTTAAACTCACAGGCATGCGTCCCGGTGGCGAAGCCGATAAGCTCAGCAACAGATACGAAGGCTGCTGGACGATCTACAACCTGCTAGGGCTTCTCCGATCGGAGTGTCTGGAGATGTGTGTGGAACCCCTTGAGGATGGTATTGGGGTGGAATTCGTTAAAGTTCTGTCGAACGGAGTTCGTGAATTCCACTCCGTCAAAATCCAGAACACTGGAAATGCTTGGACGCTTCACGCGCTGTCGAAGGAGAACAAAAATGGACGGAGCATCTTGGGCGATCTTTTCGAGAAGCTAACCGACACCGCAGCGCAGGCCAGGTTCATTTCGCAGACAGGTGCTAACCGCCTGCACCTACTCTGCGAAGATGCGGAGGCCTCTCCGGATTTGGCCTCTTTCCATCAGCGGATGAGTGGAGACAGGGCCGCGGACTTTCAGGCATACATTGTGCCAACATGTGCTGGCGATGCGACCAAAGCCCTAGACTATTTGAAGCGTACACGCGTAGTGAGCTTCAGCCTTCACGAAATGATGAAGATTGTAGAGCGAGATATCTCTAGGTCACTTTATCGTCCTGATGGCCAACAGATTGATCCAGCGGTGGTGCGGCGGACTTTAGCAGAGGTCGTTTTGAACTCTCTCGGGCGAAGCCTGAAGAAGGACAATCTGGTGGAGATACTGGAGAAGGACGGCTACTACGAGGCGAACTGGGCGAGGGACCGTTCGATACTAGAAATGGTCAAGACACGCAATGACAGCTACCACCGCAGCGTTCGCGGGCAGTTGATAAACGGCGATATGATTCATCGCGCGGAAGCCGATGAGGCGTTCAGGGTAATTACATTGGAAGCGGATCGATTCGGCGCGTTTGTGGGTGTTGCAGGCCTCGGAAAGAGCTGCACGGCGGCAGAGTTGCTCGAATTGCTAAGCGACGCTGGCATCCCCCACGTTGCTCTGCGCTTCGACCAGCCATTTGAGGTGCTCACGCCTCGCCAACTGGGGCATGCATTGGATTTCCCAACCTCCCCTGTTGATGTATTGGCAGGGATTGCCGAGGGGCACCTCTGTGTGCTACTTCTCGATCAACTGGATGCTTTGAGCATTGTGTCCGGCCGTAACCAGAAGCTGTGGCCTCTTGTTGAGGATCTGCTGGAAGAAGTCAGGACCTGGCCCAAGATGAAGGTGTGGATCGCGTGCCGTGCCTTCGACCTCGAAAATGATCCTCGTCTTCGCGATCTGTTCGCGAAAGAGAAGGCTCGAAGGATTGATCTCCGGCCGCTAACTGTGGAAGAGGTAGTTGTCGAGATCCGAAAGGCCAAGGTTCTGCCTGAAGGCCTTGGGCCGCACCAACTTGAGCTCCTGCGGACCCCAATGCACTTAACCCTCTATCTTCAAGGCGACCCGGCGACAAAGCCTCCCTTCAAAACGGTCCAAGAGCTCTATGATCGCTTTTGGAATCATAAGCAGGACCTGGTACGCGCACGACTTGGGCGTGACCCGATATGGGCCCCCGTCATTGACCTCCTATGCGATAAGCTGAGCGCCGAACAAGTTCTTAGTGTGCCTGTAGCCTTTCTTGACGATTGCTACCGTAGCGATGCCCGTGCGATGGCTTCTGAAAATGTCCTTGTTTGCGAGAATGGCCTCTATCGTTTCTTTCACGAGGGTTTCTTTGATTATGCGTTTGCCAGGCGCTTTGTTCACCGCGGTGGACACCTCACAACGCTGCTTTTGGACGGAGAGCAACACCTCTTCCGTCGGGCCCAAGTCCGGCAAGTACTCGCATACCTGAGGGGGGAAAACCGCGCGCGTTATTTAGTGGAACTGGGATCGGTGCTGAAGACGAAGGGCGTTCGTCCCCACATTGTTAAACTTGTGCTCGACTGGATGAGAGCCCTGCCAGACCCAACGGTAGAAGAACTGGCGCTATTGGGAATAACATGACACCGGACGCTTTTTTACGATTGGCCAAGCAGGTCCCCGTCAACAGCATCGGGTGGTTCGATGTTCTTGATGAATCCGGTGCGATCGGGCGCTGGCTTGAGGCCAAGGACTCTATGCAGTTCAACTACACGATCTGGTTGCTTTCGCAACCGGCCGTTCTGACAGGAAGAGGGCCGAGGGTCGCCGCACTCCTCCGATCGGCCCTCCATGAACAAGGTCGCGATTCTGGCTCGCTGGAGGAGCGCCGGAATCGCGTGATGCATATTTTCGGCCCCCCAGGCATGTTCGTCAAGAGTCCTGACTTGTGGCAGTTATTCATGGAGTTGTTCGCGAAGGGTTGTTTTGAAAAAGCGCACCAACATTGGTGGTACCAGTTTCATGATCTTCCGGAGAAAAACCCGAATGCCGCCTTGGAATTATTGGTCGCCCTAATCGAGAAGCACCTGCCTGCCGGCAGCAAGGGCTTTACTGAAACGCACCCGAAATTTGATATTGTCGGCGTTGATGGGAGCTTCGTTTCCCGGGTCGCCCAAGCGGCTCCGGCGGGTTTCGCGAAGATTATGTTGCCGCGAATCGTTTCACTTATTCGAACGAACGAAACAACCGATAAGTGGGGCCGAGTAACGGACAAAATCTGGCCTTGGCTTAGTTTTGGCATTCATCACGACTTTAGGTCCTCGCTCCTCCATGGGATCTGCGATGCGCTGAGATTGCTTGCAAAAAGAGTGCCGTCGGAATTCGAGGAATGCACCAGCGGATTGGACGAACTACCTCACCGCAACATTTCATTCCTACTCCTAGCTGCGTGGAGTGAGAATCCTAACCATTTTGCCGACAGATCGGTAGAGTACCTTCTCGCAGACCCAAATCGGTTGGACATAGGTTACGGCATGTGGGGCGCTGGCAACGGTTCGGCTGCGGTTAGCCGGACAGCGATTAAGGCCGCGTCCCCTTATTGTTCAGCAGCCAATCTGACCACGTTAGAGACCGCAATTCTGGGTTTTTACCCACCTTTCGAGAGAGAAGATACAAAACGCCTTGGATACATGCAATTGTTGTTGCTTCACGCAATAGATTCGAACCGGATCGGCAAAGAAGCCAGACGGCGCTTAGAGCAGCTTGACCGTAAATTTCCTCGTGCGGATTTGTCGCAGCCCAGTGCGTCCAATGGTGTTTTTTCTATTACGTCGCCCGTCCCTGAAAGCGCTTTGCCGAAAATGACTGATGATCAATGGGTATCCGCTATGCGTAAGTATCATGATCCAGAGTCGCGGAGCAATCCATTCATCGGTGGTGCGTTTGAACTCGCGGCTCAACTAGATGCTCACGCCCGACGCGATAAAGCCCGATTTGCAGAGCTTGCCATAAAAATGAGTGCAGACATTGCGCCGCTTTATTTCGATGCGCTCGTACGCGCGTTAACAGCGAAACAAGGGGATCAGCCAGGCTCGAATCAGAGCCGACTCCCGGAATTGGCTTCCGAAAGACTCTTACCTGTTCTGCGATACGTCCACAACCTACCGGGGCACCCCTGTGGCCGTTGGCTTTGCGCGGCGATCGGTGACATCGCCGAACGCGAACTTCCAGATGATGTCCTTGGCATCGTCTCGTTCTACGCTATTCATGGGGAAGAGCCACTTGTAGGTGAAGCCGAGAAAAAATATTTTGGCGGTGACCTTGTCAACTATGGTATTAATACAACCCGCGGAGCGGCGGCGGACGCTTTGGGGGACCTTTTGTTTTCGAATCCAAGCCGGTGGCCCAAGCTGGAGGAAGCTACCAGAAGTGTACTTCAGGCTCGATCATGGTCGGTACGTGCTGTTGCGGTTTCCTGCTTAACCGCACTGCTCAATGTGGATCGATCCATGGCGGTAGAGCTTTTCCTGGAACTCGCCAAGAGCGCACCCGCTGTTGTAGGGTCAATGTTCGTTGACCGCTTCCTCCATTATGCCGCCTTTTCACACTACGCACGCCTGAGAGAGTTTCTGCTGGGAATGGTTAACGATCCGAACGGTGATATACGACAGATGGCAGCCCGTACGATTTGCCTCGCCAGTTTTCGCTTCGCTGAGGCAGAGAAAGACCTCCAGTCCGTTCTCAGAGGCGATGAGGTTTGTCGCGCAGCTGTCGCAGCGTGCGTGGCAGAGAATCTTCAGTTCCCGGAAGTCTCGGACAGGAGCCGGTCTTTGTTGGTGACCCTTTTTAGAGATGAATCGAGGAACGTCCGAGAGACGGCATCGCGATGCTTTCATTCAATCTCCGACGCACAACTTTGCGAAGAGCGCTGCCTGATCGAATCCTTCATCGAGAGTCCCGCGTTTGCGGAGGATGCATACAGCCTCGTCTTGGCTCTCGACAAGGCCGTGCATAGAATGCCGGATATCGTTTGTAAGATCCCGGAAAGGGCCGTCGAAATCCATTGTCAACTAGAACCCGGGAAGCCTCTAGGGACGTGGTTGTGGACACAACAGATGGCAGGCTTAGTACTCCGTCTATATGACCAAACGCGTGATGCACAAATCCGCAAGCGCTGCTTGGACGTGTTGGATAAAATGATCGAGCTTGACTTCGGAGACATTACCAACGAATTAGGGAAGTTAGATCGAAGCTATTAGCGTCAGTGGAAGGTCTGGGCGCGCTCCATTTTCTGGGGGCGTGGTTCAGTGGGCTCTATAGCCGAAGGAGTGAGCGGATAGCTGAGGGGTTGAGTTGGGCCGGAGGGGAGTTTTCGATGTAGTTTCGAAGGCGGGGAATGGAGACGACGGTGACTTTTTGATCTTCTTTTGGGGGAAGACGGCCGTTGGTGGCGATGATGGAGCGGACTCGGATTTTTAGGCCGGCGGTGCGAAGGCGGTCGTAAGTGAGGTAGGAGGCGCGGCCGACCTGTTCGTAAGGGTTAAAGCCGTCGCCGGATTGCGCGAATTCCGAACTCCAGTTTTTGACTTCGATCACGAACACGCCTCCGGTGGTGATGACGAGGGTATCAATTTGGGCGCTCATGAGGGGTTTGCCCTCGAAATGGACGTAGCGGTCGGCTTCGATTTTGAGGTCGTTGAATATCAGGGAGCCATCCGGGAGTGAGCTGAGTTCCTCGATTACAGATACTTCGGCGACCGCGCCGGCGAACTCCTTTGTTTTGAGAATGTCGTTCATGGCAAAGAGCTCGGCGTGGATTTCTTGCTCGATGGTGAGCTGCCGCTGTACGGGATCGAGAAAATTGCGGACTTCGCGTTCGTGCCATTGTGCCTTCTGGCTGGCTTCCGCCTTGCGAGACCGGAGCTTGTCTTCGAACTCGGAACGGTGGATTAGGAGCCGCGAGCCCTGAGGCGGTCCAGGAAATCGCCTGAGGACATTACTTCGATGGTGAACCTGAAGGTATCCAATTTTGGCCTGATGCGATCGTTCAGGTCGCGCTCGGCCTGGTCGAGGCGGGCGACTTCCTCTTCGAGTTTCGTATGGTTTTCGGTGGCGAACTTGGCGGCTTCGGCCAGGGTTCGAGCGACTATGTCCGGCGCTGAGGCTTGGAGTTTTGAGAGGCGATAGCGAAGGTCGGCAGGGCTGGAGGCATTAGTGAGAGGAGGGAAACGATCGAGCATGGGAACCACATCCTTCCACGCGCCACTGGTGCCAATGACGTTTGGGGGGAAGGAATGATTGGAGGCGGGGAAATTCGGATACTGAATGGAGACCCATGCGGTGGCTGGAGTCGGGAGATGCGGGAGGTCCCAATCTATGTTGGGCAAATAGGACGTGAGGTCGAGTTTCTTGCGCCAGAGTTTTCGGCCCAGAATGAAAAGTAGAGAGCAGACGAGTATGGCGGCGGTGCCGATGACAAGGACAAGGATCAGAGTCTTGAGGAAAGCGATAATGGCGGCGCCGAAGGCCAGCAAAGCGATTACGATGAGAAAGGCCAGCGTTTCGAAGTCGGGTTCCCGGCGGCGTCTGGGCATGGGGGAAGCATTTGGTGGGGAAGGGTGAAAGTCAAGATGAAAGAGGAGATGAAGGGAGCAGGTCAGGGGTCAGGGGTCGGAGGACAGGGGGACGGGACGGTTGTCAGTAATCGGTGGTCAGTGGTCATGCAATTAAGCATGGAGTTTCCATGGCCCGCCTTTGGGCGGCTGTCCTTTCACCTGGCTTTTCCTGTTCGGCTTGGGACGAACGTTTCGCCACGAGCCAACGGTTACCAAACGCCGGTATTTATATGCAACTACCGACGTTTCGTATCAAGCTCGACAGAAACATAGTCGAAATGTCGGTCGTCCCTTCGGGACTTGGCCGGTTGATATGGCGCTCAACCCAACAACAGATTGGAAAGCTGCGCTACTGCGGAGGGCAGGCCAAAAGTGTGGAATGCGCTCTTCATTTCTTTTTCCGAGGGATTTTTTTCGCAGTTTCCTCAAGCTGGTGGAGAGCTTTCTCCCCTTCCGCCTCGGCCAGGGCGCGGCGGCGTTCGGCGAAGCGCTCGTACTCGGCTTGAGCTTTGAGATCGGCTTCCTCACGCGAGACGGCGCCCAGATCGGGCAGGACCTGGCGCTCGTTGAAGCGCAAAAAATCGTCCAGCTTTCCGCGCCAGTCGGAAAGAAAGACCTGCTTGCGGCGGCGCGATTGGTCCTCGGCGAAATCGAGAAACATGGTCACGATGCGATTTAGCTCGGTAATCTCCTGCTCGTTCAAGTAATTCTTGGCTACTGTAACATCGCCTCGGCGAACCACCCCGCCACGCCAGGCGCTCAAGCCCATGTTGGCTTTGGTGTGGTCGGCGCGTTGGGCAATGAGTTCGGGCGCCGTTTTGCCGGTGACCGCAAAATGCAGCTTATTTTGGACCGTTTGGAAGAAGACCTGCGCCTCGTGGTCTTTCGGGTCATAGTCGGCGGCGAGGGCGAAGATCTCCTTTACTCGCAGGTACATCCGGCGTTCGCTGGCACGGATATCCCGAATGCGTTCCAGCAGTTCGTCAAAGTAATCCGGCACACCCGGCCCGGCCGGGTTCTTGAGGCGCTCATCGTCGAGGACGAAGCCCTTGCGCAAATACTCCTCAAGCCGGGCCGTGGCCCATTGGCGGAATTGAGTGCCTCGCTGCGACCGGACGCGGTAACCGACAGCGAGTATGGCTTCCAGGCGGTAGTGCCGGAGGCTGCGCGTGACCTGCCGGCTGCCCTCGCGTCGAACTTGTAAGTAATCCTTACAAGTTGCCTCCTCGGCGAGTTCGCCTTCAGTGAAAATAGCGGCCAGGTGAAGGGTCACGTTCTGTGGTGTCGTCTGGAACAATTCCGCAATCTGTGCCTGCGTGAGCCAGATCGTGCCTTCCTCGAACCTGCATTCCACGCGCGTGTGGCCGTCTTCGGTCTGATAAAGCAGCAATTCGCCGCCTGGCAGTTTTGGCTTGTCGCTCACAAGAGTTGCTGTTGCCCCACAGGAGGCGGCGCTTTCGGCAGATTCTCGACCTGGTGGGAGTAATCGGCAAGCTAGAATTTAATCTGGCTTGGGCGGGATTGAGATTGGTTCGGTGGTGTGGAGTTGGCTGTAGTCCACGGTCAGCGTGTCGGCGGCGAGGCTGTCGTAAACTTCGGCGAAACGATGGTTGGGGCGGATGTCTTTCCAGGTGTAAGCGCGATGGGTTTGGACGGGGGCGGGTATGACGGTGTCGATACAAACGATGGAGGCGGCGAGACGAGCGTCGCTGCGTTCCAAATCTTCGATAGACCAGCCGTGAAGGGGGCTGCGTTCGTCAATGATGTGGCGGATGGTAATGATGGCGGGGAAAGAAATCAGGCGGTCGAATTGCAAGGGGAGTTGATAGAAGCGGCGAAAGTTGGGGCCTTCTTTGGTGGGTTCGTCGCGCATGAGCATGAGGCGAAATTCGGCTTCGGCCATGGCTTGATCGCGCAAATTGGCGACGCGGAAGGCGAGGGCGAGTTGGCCGTCAAAGGGCGAAAGAACAAGGACGCGGCTGAACAGGATGCGGGCGACAGGCCGGGAAAAGCGGATGAAAATCAGGCCAGTGACGATGGCCATGCCGAACATGCCGACGATGATTTCGATGGTGGCGACGATGTGTCCGTAGGTTGTCTCCGGATACATATGACCGTAGCCGACGGTCGCGAGAGTTTCGACGCTGAAGAAGAAGGCGTCGGGCCATGATCCGGGAGGCATACCGTTGATGGCATGAGGTTTAAGAACGTAGCAGGTGCAGAAAATAAGGTTGATGCCGATGTAGGCGGCGAAAATGACGGCGGAAAATTGATGCCAGCGCAAGGTAAGCAGCCAGTGGTAAACATCGCGGGTTTCCCATGGTTTTGTATTGAGCTTGTGGAATTGGATGCCGCTGGCCGTAGTGACGGCGATTTTTTTATTGGCGGAAGGACTCATTGAGGCAAAAGCACGTTACCGGGTTGATAACACAAAAAAGGAAGTTTGTCAGTTTTACGCGAATGAAATGATCGCGCCGCAGATATTTTTCCGCCCGCTTTCGAACTAAATCAGTAACCACCGATGAACACGGATGGACACGGATATTTTTTACAGGAGGCAACAGAGGGAACGGAGGAGGGGAGGGCAGAGGTCAGTAGTCAGTGGTCAGTGGTCAGTGGTCAGTGGTCAGTGATTGGCTGATTCCTCCAAATATGCAGGACGGCGTAGCTTCTCCAGGGGCGCCACGCCTGAGACATTTCTTCGGCCTGCTTTGCAGTCACTCCGCCCAGATTGTTGCAAACGGCGATGTCGCCGGTCGGAAAAGCGTCCGGCCAGCGCAAGGCCCGCATGGCGATGTAACGCGCGGTCCATTGGCCGACACCTGGGAGTTCGGCCAGGCGCTTGATGGCTGCTTCGGGATCGTGATGCAGGCGACTTCCAAGCGGCAATTCGCCCGCTAATTGCGCCCGCGCCAGAGCAATGATGCTCTTGCACCGGGCACCTGGAACGCCGAGTTTCGCGATGTCGCCGACGCTCGCCCTGGCGATGCGCGATGGCAATGGTGTCAAACGGTTCAGTTCCAGAAATGGTGTGGCGATGCGCTCGCCGAACGCGGTCGCAAGCCGTCCGGCGATCGTCGTGGCGGCCTTTACAGCCACCTGTTGGCCGAGAATCGCGCGCAGACCCAGTTCGAACCCGTCGAACGCGCCGGGCACCCGCATCCCCGGATTGGCTTTCACGAGCGGAGCCAGACGCGGGTCTTTGCGCAGGTGTCTCGAGATAACATCCGGACGGGCATTCAAGTCGAACAGATCGCGCAGTCGGCCAAGCAGCTCCGGGAGCACAGATGTCAGGCCGTGGGTGAACTCGAGCAGAAGCGCATTTTTCTGTTTCGCCTGGGTAACTTTGATCCAGCCCTCCCGGCCAGCCAGGTGAACCGTGCGCGCGTAGAACTCGCCCGTAACCCATTCAACACTTTTGAGTTCGCGAGCCTTTAGAAACGCGAGCAGTCCGGGCCAATCATACGGCGGGCGACAGGAAAGGAGCAGCCTCGAAGTTTCTCCTCCATTGTTCATGGCTGGGTCCTGAACCGCCTTCTTGCGAAGCCGCGTCGGCGGCATCCGGTACCGTCTGAGAAACGCATCGTTGAACCGCCGCAAGCTCGAAAAGCCGCTCGCGAAGGCGATCTCTATCGCGGGCAACCTGGTTTCGGTCAGGAGCTGTTTGGCCAGCAGCAAACGGCG
>PSRM01000353.1 GCA_003176045.1 Verrucomicrobiota bacterium
TGCGTGAAATCCTGCGCCTGTTCGGGCGAATGGCCGCGCTTGCGAATAAAGGCGTAAACCGGAAACCAATAGGTCTGGCACAGCCTGGCTAAGGCCGCGGCGGCCTGCTCGGAACCTTCCTCGCCAGCAGCGACCACAACACTCCAATGCGTCGTATTGAAAACGCTGCCAACCGGGCGTTCGTCTGCTATGTCTGCCATAACCGTTGCCGATTTGCCGGGCCTTGCGCCTGACCAAACCGATGCGCGCAGGACGGGTCGCTAAGGCTTCGGCGTTGCTTTAGCCTAGCGCCTTGAAGGATGGATCTGCAAGCTTTTTGGCTGTCTGGTTTTTCGAATGTGCATTCGAATATGATTGCCGCTGTCGGCCAAAGCGGGCTTGATGTTATCGAACAATATGCGTCGTTCCACACGGGTCGTTGCAGGGTTCCTGCGTCTTATCGCGATCGGAGGTCCTGTGCTGCTCGCTCTGCTCACTGCGATTTACACTGGCCGACCTTCTCCTTCTTTGCTCGCAACAGGCACAACGCTTGCCATAGCCATCCTGGCGTGCGATGGCTGGATCATCGCGCGTCGCCACTGGATCGCGGGAGGCCTCGCCCTGACCGCCCAGATTGGATTCTTATTCTTCCTTCGAGGCTACGCGTCCGCCCCGCTGCCGGCACCACCACCTCTGTCCGCTCCGTTGCCGCAAGCATCCCCACCCACGGCGATGGCGATCTATGCACTCCCAACCGGCGTGATCCATCGTACTCCCGCCTTCGCGTATCGCGGCGGTTCGCCCTGGAAAAGATGGGACTCGGTAATGACCGCTGCCCTCGTGCGCCATCCGCAAGGTGACGTGCTTATCGACACGAGCGTCGGCAGAACGATCGCGTCGCAATTGAAACAGGCGCCGTTCCTGTTTCGATTGGGAACCGACCTGGTGCCATTAAAGACCGCTGCCGACCAACTCGATGCGGCGGGGTACGATCGCAAAAATCTGCGTTCCATCCTTCTCACCCATGCGCACTGGGATCATATCAGCGGTGTTCCCGATTTTCCCGGCGTGCCTGTGCTCGTGACCGCGGACGAGCATCGGTTCATCTCCGAAGGCGGTTGGGTTACCGTGACCGCCCGGAGCGTGGATCGGTCGCAGTTGCGGGAGTATGAGTTTGAAGGCGGACCGTACCTCGGCTTCGATCGTTCTCACGATCTGTACGGCGATGGCTCCCTTGTGATTGTTCCTGCGCCAGGACACACGCCGGGCTCGGTCGTCGTGTTCGTCACGCTGCCTGGCGGAGGCCGCTACGCGTTCGTTGGCGACATGGTGTGGCAGCGCGAAGCTATTCTTGAGCGAGAGGAGCGTCCGTGGGCCACCAGCAAAATCATGGGTGAAGATCCTGTCGCGCTTCGGGAATCATTGCTCCGGATAAGTGCAATCGTGACCAGGTATCCACAGTTTGCAATCGTGCCAGCGCACGATGGGCGGGGATATGCTTCCTTTCCGGAATGGTCGCGCTCAGCGCTTCCCTGAGTTTGGCCAGGCAGGTTTCGTGGCTGGCGCAATTTCGCAGAAAAAATTCGCATTCACTGCTAGGAACGGGATATACCAGGCCGTATTCTTTACCCTGGAAATGAAAGGCAAAGTGCGAACGCTTTTGTCCGAGCGCTCCGGCTTCACTCTTATCGAGTTGCTGGTGGTGATTGCAATCATCGCGATTCTCGCGGCGATGTTGCTGCCAGCGCTGAGCCGGGCGAAAGACAAAGGCTATTTCGCCTCCTGCCTGAATAATACCAGGCAGATCGCCGCAGGGATCGTCATGTATTCCGGCGATAATGGAGATCTTTTTCCGCAGACAATCAAATGGTGGACTGATCCCGGGGCCGTCTATTTCAACGCGAAGGGCTTGCCGGCTGGCGGGGAATGGGTTGGGGTGAATGAGAACAAAACCGCAAACACGATAGCACCCCTGCTGATCAGTTATATCCCGAACAAACTTTCCTGGGTATGTCCCAAACGAAAGCGCGGGCTGCACTACTCGAGCGCGCCCGGGGATTTCGATCCGAGTGTCACGGGTTTTCTTTCGTACGGGTTCAACCTGTTAGGCGTCTTCGGCCAGTGCGATCCCAACAATGGCAACATGGGTTATAGTCCAAAGCCGTTTAAGTCGAGCGCCGTTTCAAAGCCTTGCGACATCGTCGCGGTGACGGATGTGAGCGGCGATATCAATCCCGCCAACGCAGGTGGGAACAATGGCGGTATCGCTGATGCTGCCTGGCTGGACAGCATTTGGGCCGGCAACTCCGGTCAGGATGGAGACCCGCGAAACTATCGTCTCCAGACTGCCTATGCTAAACATAATAAACGTGTGAATGTCATGTATGTGGACGGCCATGCCGCTGGAACGCTACCGAGCCGCCTGACCTGGGGCCAGTTTTGGGGGATTCTGAATGATCCCAGTAAAGTGATTCATACCAGTGGTCGGGATGTCGTGGCCGGAAATTCAATCAGCAGCCCTGCCTTGGATAATCAGGAATGGTCAGGCGGGCCGGAGTAGCCCGGGAGCGCGGGCATCCTGCCCGCGTGAAGAATGGTCCTCGAACTGGCCTCGTATTCTGACGCGTTCGACACTCGCGAAGCGTCTTGGAGTGCGCCTGTCCTCTGGCGCTTTCCCACACCCTCGATGTTCGAAAGCGCCAGAGGACTGGCGCACTCCAAAACCTGGAGGCGGCTCGGGAGCGCCGGCATTTTGGGCGCGCAATTCAACCAGCGGTCTAAAACACGCGGGCAGGATGCCCGCGCTCCCGGGGGTCACCTCCCACGTATCGCCTTTCGATAGTGCAAGGGAGTTTCGCCCAGCTCATTTTTGAAAACATACGCCAGATACTCAGGTGATCCGAAACCTGCCGCTTCGGCCACGTCAGGAATCGGCAACTCCGTCTCCACCAGCAATTGCTTGGCGCGTTCGAAATGGACTCTCCGGATTTCCAGCGCCGGCGAGCGCCCCAGCGATTGAGTAAATCGCCGTTCCAGCACTCGACGGCAAACGCCGGCCTGGCGGGCGACTTCGCGCACGTTAATCTTTTGGCCGGCATTTTGCCGGATGAAGCTCAATGCCTTGATCATGGCGCCATCATTTATGGCGAGGGTGTCTGTGGACTGCCGGGTGATGATGCTGAGCGGAGGGATCAAAGTTGGCTTCTGTGGAGGGCTTTTGCCGTGCAGCAGGCGGTCCAGCAATTCAGCAGCCTCGTACCCGCATTGCTCGGCGGCGACGAGGATGCCTGAGATGGGGGGGTGAACGTGCTCGCAAAGCACGTCGTCATCCGAACCGCTGAGCACGGCCACCTGCTCCGGCACCAGCAAGCCCGCGACCTGGCAGGCATAGATAATCTCGCGGCTGCTGCTCGCGTTCCAGGTCAGGACCGCCAGTGGTTTGGGCAAACGCTTCAACCATTGTCCAAGCTTTGCCAGGTTCAAATTCCAGTCCGGCTCAGCGCCGCTGCGCGGCTTCACGGCGTAAACGTCGCATTCACACCCGGCCGCGCGAACTGCGCGCTGGAAGGCCTGCTGCTGGATGGCCACATAGGAAAGTCCCAGAAGGCTGAAATAGGCAAAATGCCTGAACCCTCGATTGGCAAAGTAACTGAAGGCCATTTCCGCAGTTGCGTTCAGGTCATTGACGACCCGACAGAAACGGTTTCCCTGCAGTTCGATGGCCGACACGTTCACAACGGGAACCCTCAACGCAGCGAGCTGCTCAGCCATCTGCAAACTGCTGATGCGAGCGATGACGCCGTCTCCCTCCCAGCCGCGCGGCATCTGTGGCGTTTCTTCCATCCCTCGCGCCTCCAGGAATAGCTGCCAGGGACCGTGCTTCAGCAGATAATTGTGCACACCATGAATGATGCGCCTGCCCCAACTGGACGACGTGTCCACCAGCAAGGCTACTCGTTGCGCTCTGGCGCCGCTTCGCGCCTGGCCGCCTGATTTCTTCATCGGACGCAATTTCTTACAAAAATTACGCGCATTAGTCTTTACCAGTCGAGTGTGAAATTTGACAATTTCCCTGCCTTATCCTGGTTTAGCGACCGGGCTGGTAGCACGTCATGCGCGAGTCTAGACCTCAATTGTCTGTCCTCTCAGCGCAGATGTTTCGCCCACTCAAGGTCGCCGCTCGCCGTCGCGAACCACCTCTTGCGTTAATTTTGATCCTCTTTGCCTCTTTTGTCGTACTCGGTCAGGGCGGGACTGTTTATGCGGTAGAGGCGCTCACGAACAATGCCTACCGAATCTCTCTCGCTGCCAACAACTCCCTGGCCATTACTGGTCCCGGCGGCGCCACGCAGGTTTTTCAGCCTAAATTCAAAGTTCTCTACGTGCCGAAAAATCCGCTCCTCAGAACGGTGCGCGGCCCCGAAACATGCCTGATGTACGTGCCCCAATGGACTACTCCCGATGGCCGGACGGTGAACTACTATCAAGCAGCTCCCTCCACAGAGATCTCAGCCCCGGCAGTGAGAATTTCCGAGGACACTATCGTATGGAACTTCGCGCCCCAGACGAATTTCGATTTGCATGTCGAGGTCAGCTTGCCTGGGAAAGCCGATGAGCCTCGAATCCAGGTAACCCTTAGAGCTTTGGAGACGGGATGTTTTTCAGTTGGGTATGTCGGCGCACCAGCGGTCCCACCAGAGAGCCTGAAAGAGCTTTGGCAACCGCCGATATGGCAGGAAAAGCGATTCCCCGTGGCGCCTGTCCTCTCGATGGAGCACATGTGTTCTTTGCCTGCTGTTTTGATAAGGACAGGCGCTACCACCGTGGGCTTAGTGGCGGACCCCGACTTTTTGCCCTTTCGGCTGCCGACGCTAACGAACGCGCACTGCGGCGTCCTGTTGCGCACCGAAACCGGAGAAGCACGGCCAACGTTCTTTGCGCCGGTCCTGGGGGAAGCCGAGGCCGAAGTGGCCGCCGGAGGCAGCTTTACTGCCAGCTTTCGCCTCATCGTCCGAAACGGGACCATTTATGAGTCCCGCCGGCATCTGGCTCGCGACCTTTTTAACGTGCGTGATTGTCGCGAGAATCACTCTTGCTCTCTCAACGTGACGATCGAAAACATGATCGAGTTTGCACTCGACGACAAGATGGCAGGGTGGAACCCCGACCTCCGCGGGTGCGATTACAGCACCGATGTCGCAAATACGGTCAAGGTCGTATCCGCGCTGCATCCAATGTCCCTGGCGATGATCACTGATCGGAGGGAAATCTTTGAGCGGCGAGCGTTGCCAATGATCGAGTACTTGCTGTCCCGCGAGAAGTTTCTGTTCACCACGGACACAAACCAGACCACCCAGGGTGCCTCCGCCCGGATGCTGGGGCCGACGGCAGAAGTGTTCGAGTGGTCCTCCCTTTTCCATTTTTCACAGGACCGGTCAACCATCTTGCTCCAAACTGCCCTCGAGCGATTTGGCAACCGGCGAGCCTTGAATCAAAACGTACTCGAAGCCGATGGGCAGTGGGTGGATGAGTTGGCGATGTTTCGCTTAACGGGGCAGGGGAGCTATCTCCAGGCAGCAAGGCACTTGGCCGACGCTTATATTCGCGGACAAATCGCGATCCCCCGAACGAACTTTCCCGGTCACGCGGAGTTTTGGACCGATTTTACGCCGCGCTGGATGCAATTGCTGGAGCTTTATGAGGAATGTGGAGAAAAGCGCTTCCTGGACGCAGCGATTTCGGGCGCGCGGGAACACGCTGCCTTTTGTTGGATGAGCCCAAAAGTGCCGGCGGGGAATGTTGCGCTCGATATGACAATTTACAAACCGGGAAGCCAACTCGTGCCCGGCTGGCGCGTTGCCCAGATTGGCCTGATGCCTGAGGCCGCGAACACCTATATGGACAATGCCGCAGTTTTTCTGGCACCGTTTGCGCCTTATTTCCTGCGAATTGCGGCGTTGAGCGGGGATGATTTTTTCCGCGATCTCGCTCGGAACGCTATCGTGGGCAGATACGCAAATTATCCGGGCTACGGCATCAATTTCGAGTTCTCGACCGCCTACGAGGCTGCTGACTATCCGACCACCCCGCCACCCCGGAACTTTCGTTACAACCGGTTCTATTTTAACCACGTCTGGCCCCACATCGCGCTGCTGTTGGACTACCTAGTTTCCGACGCGGCAACGCGATCGGGAGGAATGATTAATTTTCCATCAAGTTACGCGCAGGGCTATGTGTACTTGCAAAGCAAGGTCTATGGTGATCGGCCCGGAGCATTTTATGGCGATCGCAACGTCTGGCTATACATGCCGCGTGCTTCGGTCACGACCGACAATGTCCAGATCAACAGCATCGCCGCGCGCGGCAATGGAAATTTCTACATCGCACTCATGAACCAATCATCAAACGCCATCCAAACTACGGTTCGAATCGGAGCGCCCGACTCTGTCGGGCGAGATTCGACCATTCATCTTCCGGGCATTGACGCACGGACCTCCTATCATGCACGCGTTTGGCAGCAGAACCAGAGTGCGTCACCGACGACGCTTCAGGACGGAAAGCTGACTGTGCCTGTGGCCGGCCACGGTATCACAGCAATCGCCATTGATGGCCTGAGCCCGGTCCCGGATTTTCAAACGGATGTTCTGGACAAGACCATCCGCGCGACAGCTAGCTCAAGCCATCTTGTATTTACCAACTCTTCGCTCGGGCAGATTAACGCAATGATACTCACCTTCGGCCGTGGCTTGAGCAGCGCATATATCTGGCTTAGCGCCGATGCCGCGGTGATGTCCCAGGCCAAGCTTATCTATCGTCTTCCAGGCCACAACTGGTCCGAGCAAGTGGACGCCTCCTTTCCCTTCGAGTTCCGAGTCCCCCTCAGTGATAACGAGCCGCAGTTCGAATTCCGAATCGAGGGAAAGTTCCGGAGCAATGGCCGAGTGGTCTCAACCACAACCCAAACACTCAAGCGATGACAATTTAACCCATTTAACTCATTTAACTTATTTAACTTATTTAACTCATTCACTCATTCACTCATTAACTTCTTCCGCCATTAACTCATTTAACTCATTAACTGGAAATGGTCGCTGGCTCATCGCCGCCCTGCTCTTCATGGCAGCCGTTTTGAATTACGTGGACAAAAACTCGCTGGCCCTTTTGGCTCCAACCATTCAAAAAGACCTTGGCTTCGGTGATCAGACCTATGCAAATATCCAAAACGCCTTCCAAATTGCTTACACACTCGCGCTCCTGGGCTCGGGCGTTCTGGTGGACAGGCTCGGTCCTCGCATCAGCCTTGCCCTCTTCGTCGCCTGGTGGTCGCTGGCGAATGTGTTGACGACTTGCGCCCGTTCCGTCGTCTCCCTCGGCACGTTTCGTTTCCTCCTTGGCCTTGGCGAAGCCGGTAACTGGACAGCCTCTCCGAAAACGGTTGCCCAGTGGTTTACGCTCAAAGAGCAGGGATTGGCCATGGGAATTTACACCGCCGGCACGCCCGTGGGGATGACGTTGGCCCCGCTTTTCATTATCTGGCTGGCCGAAGCTTTCGGTTGGCGCTCCGCCTTCGCCGTCACCGGCCTGGCTGGCGGTTTCTGGCTTTTACTCTGGTTCGGCCTGCACCGCTGGCCCATAACGGAGCGCGGACATTCCTGTCCGCAGCAACGTCCAATTACCTGCGGGGTCCTCCACCGCCCGGCCGCCGCGACCGCTGAGACCGTGCCTGTTTCAAAGAAGTGCCGCACACCTGACATTGTAGGGGACAACGTAAGGAGTCCCCTGCCAGCTGAACAGACTCAAGAAGGACTCCTCACGTCGTCCCCTACAGCCCCCGTCGCAGACGGCCACTGGACTTGGCTCGGCTCCTTCTGCCACCTGGAGGTCTTGTGCCTGTTAATCGCCCGGATGCTTTCCGATCCCATTTGGTTCTTCTACCAAAACTGGTATCCGAAATACCTGGTTGCCGCCCGCGGGTTCACGCAAGCCCAGGTGAGCCTGACCTGGATTATGTTTTTGGCTGCTGGGTTGGGCAGCTTGTTTGGCGGCTGGGTGACCGGCAGTTTTATCAAACGAGGTCATGACCCACGCCGTGTTCGGATGTTCGCGATGGCCGGTTGCGCATTGCTGATGCCGCTCTCTCCTTTGGTAGCCTCGGCTCCGGGTGCGGCCAGCTCATTAACAATTGCTTCAATCATCGTCTTTGGGCACCTCGCCTGGCTTGTGAACCTCAGCGCCCTCGTCATTGACGTGACGCCGAACGCTTCGCTGGGTTCAGTGTTCGGCATCGTTGCAGCCGGAAGTTCGTTGGGGGCGATCGCCATGAACAGCATCGTAGCCAAAGCAATTGCCGCGGGCTCCTACGCGCCCTGGTTCGGCATCGCCGCCTTCCCGCACCTCTGTGTGCTCCCTCTTCTATATTGGGGTGTGCTCGCTCATTCAGCCAAAGCGCCACACAGACCGTGAACGTCCTTTCGCAGAGAGGCTGCCGACAATTCTCCCTCTCCCCCGCCGAGGGGGAGAGGGCAGGGGTGAGGGGGAATTCCTGCGATTTCACTTCACGCCCCACGCTCCACGCTCTCCACGCTCCACGCTCCCCACGCTCTCCACGCTCCACGGGCCGTGCGCTTCCCTGTCTACTCGCTTTCGCTTTCTTAACCCTACCTCTCCACGCCGAACCTGCCGGCAGCGCCGACGCCTTCATAGATTCCATTGGCGTCTGCACCCATCCACCCCAATACCCCGTCTATCAGAATACCAACATGGTCATGACCAACCTGGCCTTGCTCGGCATCCGCCACACCCGTTGCGATGGTTACAACCAAGACTGGGTCTGGGATTATTGGAACCGGCTCTACACCAACTCCGGCGTGAAGCGGACGGAGATTTTCTTTCCCAACAGTGCCTGGACCAATTGGAGCCTCTCGAACATGGTTGCGCTCGCCCGGAGGCACCCAGCCATGATGGACGCAGTCGAGGGACCAAATGAAACCGACGCGGAAGGCATCACTTACAATGGAGCCCACTTCCCGCAGGGCACCATCCTCTTCCAAAACGATTTGTATAACGCGATGAAGAATGACCCGCAAACGACCAATCTCACCGTCCTGGCGCCTACGCTCGCTGACCCGACAAAAACCACCAACCTGATCGGCTGCCAGCTTGATTACGAGAACATGCACAGCTACGCCAACGGCAGCAAAGCCGATAACGCCCTGGATGTGTGGTGGATCCCCTACGCCAATCAAATCATCAATCCGCACAAACCGATCATTGCTTCCGAATGTGGCTGGCATACCGCCGTCAATTTTACGAATAACGATCAGCCCGGCGTTTCCGAGCGCGCGCAGGGCAAATATATTCCCCGCTTGTTTGGCGAATATTGGAATCGCGGCATCGTCCGCGCCTTCACTTACGAGCTGTTCGATGAAGGGACAAACCTCTTGAATTCCCAGCAATGCTACGGCCTCCTGCACCACGACGGGACCCCCAAGCCGGCCTTCACCGCCGAGCGAAACATGATTGCCCTGCTCAATGACCCAGGGGCGGGGACAGCCTTGTCCCCGCCTTTCCTCGCCGGCGATCCCCTCGACTACACCCTCTCCGGCAACACCAACAACGTCCACCACGTCCTGCTGGAAAAACGCAACGGCGATTTCTACCTGCTGCTCTGGCAGGAAGTCCTGTCCTTCGACACCGCCACCAAACTCGATCTCACCAACCCTCCCGCCGCCGTGACCCTCACTTTGCCCAAATACATCGCCTCCGCCGTCACCTACACCTTCACTGACTCCGGCGCTCTCGTAACCAACGCCCCACCCATCACGAACAACACCCTCGCCCTCAACATTCCGGACTCCGTTTTTTTCGTGGCGCTTTCGCCCGTCCCATTCGCGCTCAAAGACAACGCAGACAGCACAGGAATCACCATCGTCGGCGTATGGACCTCCAGCACCAATGTCCCGGGCTATTATGGCAAGGATTACCTGTTCGACAGCGCCACCGGCGGCGGCAAAAGCGTTCAGTTCACCCCCAATCTCCCAATGCCCGGCTACTATGATGTGTACGACCGATGGACCACCAACAGCAACCGCGCAACTCATGTCCCCATTGACGTGAATTCCGCCGCCGGAACGTCTACAATCTACGTGAATCAACAAACCAACAATGGACGCTGGGTCTATCTCGGAACCTTCCTCTTCAACGCCGGCGCCAACGGCAATGTGACCGTCCGCGACGACGGCGCAAACGGCAACGTCATCGCCGACGCCGTCGAATTCATCTGCTCCACCTCCAACGCCTGGTCCCTGGTCCAATCCCTGACCCTCTCAAATCAAACCGCCTCTGTCCTCTCCCTCGCCGCCCCCGGCCACATTTACCAACTTCAGCGCTCGACCAATGTCCTCTTCACCGCCCCCCTGCGCTCCTGGACCACCAACTCGCCGACCAGTGCCCGCTTCCAACTGATGGACAATTTTTCGGATCTCAGCACCCCGCCCTCTGCCGCCTTCTACCGCCTGCTCAACGCGCCTTAAACCGACTTCGAACTTTGGACTTCGGACTTTAGATTTTACTCGCTGAAAAATCGTAAAAAAAGCATTTCGGTTAATGCTTTTTTATCCGTGTTCATCCGTGGTTAGAAATTTCAAATATCTTTGGCTAGACTTCGGACTTTGAATATCCTGTGGCCGCCGCGCCGCAGTCGTGGCCGACCGACGCGACCCCTCCCTCCCCGGATGAAACACGCCAACCGCCAAAATCAGCTTCAACACCTCATTTTAATTAGCGTTTATTCGCGGTTATTAGCGGTTTCAAATTTGCATGCGCATTTTCTTAAAAACCATACGCATTCTCGCCTAGGCGGACCGTATAGACCGTTTATCGTGAAGGACGGGCGATGCCCTGAGCGTAGGCACGAGACAGAACTTATCATGATACGCAGCGATGGTGCCGACCACCGGAAGCTGAAGTCGGAACAATACACTGCCGACCTGACCGTGGTGGGAGGGGGCATGGCTGGCGTCTGCTGCGCCGTCACGGCAGCGCGCGCCGGGCTGAAGGTGGCGCTCGTTCAGGATCGTCCGGTGTTGGGCGGCAACGCGTCGAGCGAGGTTCGGTTGTGGATTCTGGGGGCCTCCTCGCACATGGGAAACAATAATCGCTGGGCGCGTGAAGGAGGAGTGATTGACGAAATCCTCGTCGAGAATATGTATCGCAATCCAGAAGGCAATCCGCTCCTCGTGGATACAGTCCTTCTGGAGAAGGTTGTGTCCGAGCCCAATCTCAAGCTGTTCCTCAACACTGCTGTGTATGAGCTCGACAAAGCGGATCCAAACACGATTCGGGCGGTCCGCGCATTTTGCGCCCAAAATTCCACGCTCTACGAAATAGCTTCGCCTTTATTCTGCGATGCTTCGGGGGACGGCATTGTCGGTTTTCTCGCTGGAGCGGCGTTTCGCATGGGTTCGGAGGCCAGTTCAGAATTTGACGAAAAGTTCGCACCTGCCCGGCCGGGACCTGAGCTGCTGGGCAGCACCATCTATTTTTACTCAAAGGATGTCGGCAGGCCGGTAAAGTTCATTCCGCCCAATTATGCTCTGACGGACATCACAACCATTCCACGATGGCGAGATTTCAATTCCAACGATCAGGGCTGCCGGCTCTGGTGGATCGAGTGGGGTGGTCGGCTGGATGTAGTGCACGAGGCCGAGGCCATCAAATGGGAACTGTGGAAAATTGTTTATGGGGTTTGGAACCACATAAAAAACTCCGGCCTGTTCCCGGACGCCGAAACACTCGCGTTGGAATGGGTTGGCACGATCCCGGGCAAGCGCGAGAGCCGGCGGTTCGAAGGCGATTACATTCTCTCGCAACTGGACATCGTCGAGCAGCGGGAACATGCTGATGCTGTTTCCTTCGGCGGCTGGGCAATTGACCTGCACCCGGCCGATGGCGTTTTCAGTGAAAAACCGGGTTGCGCCCAATGGCACGCGAAAGGCGTTTACCAGATTCCTTACCGCTGCCTCTACAGTCGGAACATAAGCAACCTTTTCTTGTCAGGCCGTCTCTGCAGCGTGTCTCATGTCGCCTTCGGTTCCACGCGTGTCATGGCCACCTGTGCGCACAATGGCCAGGCCACTGGCATGGCGGCGGTGCTTTGCCGCAAATACGGGCTTTCCCCGCGAGAGCTTGGTCTGGCCCCCCACATTCACCGTCTGCAGAACGAGCTGCTGAAAACCGGCCAACATATCCCCGGCCTGCGCCTCAAGGACACCTCCGATCTGGCCCGCAAAGCGACAATCAGCGCCAGCAGCCATTTGAAATTATCCGAACTGCCGCCCAATGGCGAAGCCCTGCGACTAAGGGATTCCTGGGCGATGCTGTTGCCCATTCAGGCAGGGCCTGTGCCGTCTCTTGAGGTGATCCTCGACGTGGCCGGCCCCACGGTTCTCTGCGCTGAATTACGCGCCAGCACAGCGCCAGGCAACTATACTCCAGACCAAACCCTCGCTGCCGCACAAATCGAGCTGCCAGCCGGCAAAGGACTGAACATTACGTTGCCATTTGATGTGCAGATCGAAAGTCCCAGCTATCTGTTTGTATGCCTGATGGCCAATGAAAATGTTTCCGTCTGGTTGAGCGAGCAACGGATCACCGGTGTGCTTTCGCTGAGCCACCGGGCACATCAAGCCGTCACCAAATCCGCCCGGCAGGAGCCGCCGCCAGGCAACGGCATTCCCAGTTTCGAGTTCTGGATTCCCCAACGCCGCCCGCAGGGTAAGAATTTTGCTCTGCGAATCGAGCCGCCGATCGATGTTTTTGGTCCCGAAAGCCTGGTCAATGGCTTCGCCCGCCCAGGACATCAACCCAACGCCTGGGTTGCAGACGTTGACGATGCGCATCCAACCGTCACCTTAGCCTGGCCCACCATACAAACCATCGGTCGCTTGGAACTGGTGTTTGACACGGATTACGACCATCCCATGGAATCGGTGCTCATGGGACACCCCGAACGCGTGATGCCGTTTTGTGTGCGCGATCTTTCAATCGAGAATGGAAGGGTAGGACAGGCGTCTCAGATGTCCAAAATAAGCAATATTGAGCCGGCGACAATTCTGGGAGCTGGCAAAGCAGACCTTGCCCTCGCGGGCGCGAGCTCATCAGAGCCCGTAACTACAAGCCTCGAAACTGATGTTTTTACGCAGCGCACGGTCGCCCAAATCCCCGGCAAGGACTCCCCTGAAGACAGGCCGGTCCTCGCCCAACTCAAGGACAATTACCACTCCCGCCGCTCGATTGTTTTCGATCCCCCCATTAGCACAGACAAACTGGTCATTCGAACGACCCGTCCAGCCAGGCATATCCCCGCCTCGATCTTCGAAATTCGCTGCTATTCCCCTGAGTAGCACGTCGTCTTTCACTTTGTCTTTCACTTTGTCCTCCCTTTGCGTCTTTGCCTCTTTGAGCCTTTGCGTTAAATCCGTATTCAGCTTTCTCATTCGCGTCCATTCGCGTTGGCCTGCCCGGCCCGGGCTTCGCGGTTTAAAATCATAAATCATAATTCATAAATCATAAATGTTGGGTGCCGCAATTTCTCATAATCTATACGCAATCAACTCTACTCCCTCCGCGCCGCTTCGTGCTACCGTTCATGCCGATATCACAGCACAGCCAAACATCAAACCCCCGAACCTGATGAAATCTGTAAATCTGATCCGTCGCGCCGGCCTGAGCATGGCGCTTTTGGTGGCCGCGGTTTCCGCCCGTGGCCAGACCACCTATACCTGGAATGGCAACACCAGCGCAAATTTCACCGACACCGGAAACTGGGGCGCCACCGGCGTGCTGCCCACCGCCGGGACCTACACGGACGTTCGGCTAACCGTTGCCAATGCAACGGCAGGCAACATCTGCACGTACGGCGCCGCGCAGGGGAACACAGTGCTGGCTGCTTCAGCGACCGAAACGCGCTGCCTCATTATTGGCTCGAACGCCAAAGGCGACCTGGTTCTTAGCGGCGGCACACTCGAAACGCGCCAAAGCGCCAGCGTGAGCGCCCCCGATGTCCTCGGCAACGGCACGACCGTCGGTTCGCTCACCATCTCGGGCGGCAACTACATTTGCACAAACGGCACCATAAACAATGAACTGGACATGCCGATCAATCAAAACACGGGCGTCACCGCCACCAATTTCCTCACCATCAATAGTGGTTCGGCTGCGGTCAACAAGCTGGTGTTCGATGCTCAGGGCGGCACTGCCGGGAACTCGGTCGTCAATCTCAACGGCGGAACTTTGTCTGCCACGACCATTCGTAGCGGCTTGAGCACGTTCCCTGCAACGATTTATTTCAATGGTGGCGTGCTGCAAGCGCTGGCAAACGGAACACTCTTGCAGAGTTCTATTAAAAACCTGCGCGTCCTGAGTGGCGGCGCGATAGTGGATTCGCAGGGATTCAGCGTTACCGGCGCTGCGGCGTTCGTCACCGGCGGCGGGGCTGATGGCGGCCTGCTCAAACTCGGCGCCGGCACCCTGAGCCTTACAGGCGTCAACACCTACAACGGCCCGACCACGATCAATAACGGCACACTTGCAGTCACAACCTCAAGCCAACTGGCTGGCGGCGCCTACACCAATCTCAGCAATACCGGTTTCCAGGTAACTGTCGCCAGCGCCGGCTCGCAGTTGAAGATGGCAGCATGGTCTCAGGCGAACAACACGACGAACATTTTTAACTTCGGCACTTTGGGCAATCCAACCAAAGCTCCGGTCTATGCCACAAATCTGGTTCTGCAAGGCGTTAATCCGGTCAATATCTCCGGAGCGGGCCTGAGCCTTGGTCAATTTTCACTGATCAAATACGATAACGCCACAGGATTGAGCGCTGGAAGTTTCGTTACCAACACATTCCCCACCGGTGTGTCCGGCTATATTTCCAACAATGTTGCCAATCATTCGGTTGACCTGGTCGTGACCCTGGTGCCCGTGATTGTTTGGCGTGGGGCCACGAATGGCACTGTGGCCGGCGCCTGGGACGTAAATGGCACCTCGAACTGGGTGAATCAACTTTCCGGCGCGCCCGCGTTCTTCACGGGAATCGAAACCGCCCTGTTTGACGACTCGGCTACCGGCACCAGCACCGTCACCCTTTCGACCAATATCGCGCCTCCCGCCCTCCAGGTTGCCAACAATACCACCAATTACACGTTTAGCGGCTCTGGCAAGATTACGGGCCCGGTCCAACTCTCAAAATCCGGCACCGGAACGCTGACCATTTCGGAGACCAACGATTACAGCGGAGGCACAGTAGTGAACAACGGCACGCTGGTCCTCAACGTCCCGAACAATTACAGCGGCGGAACCTTTATCAATGGCGGTGCTGTGAAATTGGGAATCGCCAATGCTATCCCGCCCGGCACGCAAGGGGATGTCACATTGAACGGCTCAGGCACGCTGGATCTGAACGGGTTCAACGCCGTCGTGAACACGTTGAATGGCAGCGGTGGCGTCGTGACCAACAGCGGCTCGCCAATCAACTTGAACATTGTCGGGAACGCATCTGGAGCAACCAGCGCCGCGAGCCTCGGCGGCCCGATCACTCTCGGCATTATCGCGGGCAATGCCACCGAGACACAAATCCTCGGCGGCAACAGCACCTTCACGGGGCAGACAACGGTGAACAGCAACGCTGTCCTGCGGATTACCGGCGCCAGCGCGCTGGGGGCCACTGGCGCCGGTAACGACGCGACCGTCAACAACGGTGGCCGCATAGAATTGGCCGGCGGCGTGACCGTTCCCGGCGAAGCCTTGACCCTCACGGGAACTGGTGGTCTGATCGGTGGCAGTACCTTTGGCTCCCTCCAGTCCTTCAGTGGCTACAATAAATGGGGCGGATCGGTGCTGGTCTCCGATGCCACAACCCGCATTGGCGCTCGCGATGGAGCATCCCTCGAGATTTCGGGCGCGATCTCGGGCGGCAGCGGAGTTATCGTTCGCTGTGAATCGGCCAATACCGCCGTCGTTTTCAGCGGGCCTAACGCCTACAGTGGCGGCACTTATGTCTGGATGACCACTTTGAAAATGGGCGCCGATAACTCCCTGCCCAGCGCCACGACGTTGTACCTGGGCGATAACGCGTTCTTCCCGGCGACGCTTGATCTGAACGGACACAGCCAAACGGTCCAGGGGCTCAACGGTGCGCAGTCGCCGCCGACTATCGTGGGAAACAGCAGCACAACCAGCGATGCGACACTGACGATCAGTGGAAATCTCAGCACCGCCTGCAATAGTACAGTTCGAGACTCAATCGGCAGCGGAACGCGCAAGGTGAACCTGGCTGTTCTCGATGGGGCCTCTTTCAGTCTAAGCGGCACCAACACTTACACCGGCACCACGGTCGTCAGCAACGCCACCCTGGCCATCATCTTCTCAGGCACGATAGTCAGTCCTGCGATTATTTTAAGCGACCTAAACGCGGTCCTCAACGTTGCGGCCGTTACCGGCGGCTTTGTCCTTGGCAGCGGCCAAACCTTGAGTGGTATCGGCACTGTGACCGGAGCGGCTACTGTTGGCGCCGGCGGGGTTCTGGCGCCCGGCAACGGGGGCATCGGGACGCTAAACTGCAGCAGCGATCTCACGCTCAATTTGGCTTCCACCAATAACTTCACCGTCACGTCCGCAGGCGGCGCCAGCAACAACATTGTTGTCAGCGGCAACCTTACGCCCAACAACAGCGTCATCCGGATCACTTCCGGAACGCCGTTGGCCGCAGGGACCAACACGCTGTTCACCTACGCGACCATCAGCGGTTCGTTCAATCCAAATCCGGTTTTCGACGTCGCCCCCGGCGGCGCCGCAAGCATCGTGGATGACGGGGCCGGCCACATCAACCTGGTGGTCCAAAGCGGCGGTTCCAACAGGATCACGGGCCCGGTGCCTTTGGGCAGCGGCAATTATCAACTGACTTTTTCGGGCCTTGCAAACCACAACTACGCGCTCGACTCGACGACGAATCTCAGCCCGCCTGTGATCTGGGTGCCGCAGATCACGAATATGTCAGATCCCAGCGGGATCGTCATTTACACCAACCACCACGTCGGCCCCTCCGACTTCTGGCGCATCCGCAGTGTGCCTTAGAGAATTGCCGATTGCCGATTGCGGATTTGCACAGCGACACAAGTAGCGCAGGTTTCCGCCGGACAGGAGCGCGGCATTTATGCCGCTTCACCGTCCGCAGCTATTACATTGCTGGAATTCCCAAGCCATGGTCTTTATGGATGGTGAAGCGACCTAAAGGTCGCGCTCCTCTGGTCGCGCCGCCTCATTCGGACTTCGGACTTCGGATTTCAGCTTTTGTCCTCCTTCCGCTAATCTCCTCAAACTCGTGATCTTGTTACCGAAAAGTTTCCTCATTTTGGCATTCCTACTCTGCGCCGCCACCACCGCTCTATCCGAGCAGGCGTTCCAAATAGATGCCAACTTCCCGGGCGGCAACATTCAGGTCACGAAAATTGAGTCCAACACAGTCTCCCTGCATCAGGACCTTCGCGACACGGCGGGCTGGTGGTTTTATTGGTGTTTCCGGGTCCGCGGAGGCGCCGGCAAAACCATCAGCTTCCACTTCACCAATGGCAACCCTATCGGTGTCTGCGGGCCTGCAGTATCGCTTGATGAAGGGGCAACCTGGGCCTGGCTTGGACACCAGCCCAAGCCCGCTTCCTTTACGTACATCTTCCCGCCGACAGCCGATTCAGTGAGATTCTGCTTCGGCATGGGTTACACCCAAACCAACCTCGACTCATTGCTCGACCGGATCGGTCCGAATCCGGCGTTGAAAAGAGAAACCCTTTGCCAAAGCCGGCAGGGTCGTGCCGTCGAACGCCTGCGGGTGGGCAAATTGGACGGAGAACCGCGATTCCGCGTAATGGTAACGTGCCGAGCCCATAGCTGCGAGATGATGACCTCTTACTTGCTCGAGGGTTTGATGGAAACGGCATTGGCTCGCGGCCTTGAGGGAGAATGGTTTCGGCAAAACGTGGAGATGCTGATCATCCCTTTTGTGGACAAGGACGGTGTGGAGGATGGCGATCAGGGCAAAAACCGGCGCCCTCGCGACCACAATCGAGATTATGACGAGCACAGCATCTATCCGGAAACGAAGGCGCTGCGCGAATTCGTTCCCCAATGGTCCAGGGGAAAGCTGCGTCTGGCTTTGGATTTACACTGCCCCAACATCCGCGGCGAATTTAGCGAGGTCATATACCTGGTCGGCAGCCGCCGGCCGGATAGTTGGCGAGCGCAGCAGCGATTCGGCGGCATTTTAGAAAGAGCCCAAACAGGCCCGCTTGTTTACCACGCGGCGGACAACCTGCCCTTTGGGCAACAATGGAACACGCTCGACAATTTCAAGCAGGGCACGAGCGCAGCGGACTGGGCGGCCAGTTTGCCCGGCGTGAAAATGGCGACTTCCCTTGAATTTCCTTATGCCAATGCCGGCGGCAGGGAAGTCAATCAGCAAACCGCGAGGGCTTTCGGTCAGGACTTAGCTCGCGCCGTTCGGGAGTACGTCGATCGCTAGGTCGAGGAATGTGAGAAAGTCAATGGTTCTAAACTGTCGGTCCAGCGCCGGCGGACCGCAGATCTTCGCACCAGGAACCAGAGGCAATTACTTGCTGCTCAATTGGTTGCGGGGCCTGGATTTGAACCAGGGACCTTCAGGTTATGAGCCTGACGAGCTACCGGACTGCTCC
>PSRM01000355.1 GCA_003176045.1 Verrucomicrobiota bacterium
CGTCTTTTGAGGCACAGAGTTTCAGGGGGTTGGAAAACCCCCTGAACCGGCAGGCTGGAAAGCCTGCCCTACATCGGTGAGGATCTTCATTTTTTCTTCAACTCAAATTGGGCGCGCAGGAAGCGATGCACATACACGTCCTTGCCCTCCGCTGTGAAGAGTTGGCTTTCCGAGTTCGGGATGTTGGTGGCATACGTGAGGATGACTTCGCCTGTGTGAGTGGACAGCTCGGGATGCTGTCGGACCGCATAAGTCATGACCGGAAATGAAAACCGCCCATGCTCCGGGACCTGGTAAATGGGCACCGGCTCGCTCCATGGCCCAGTGACTGACTTGGCTGTGGTAAGGTAGATTTCCGGGCTCATGACATCGTAAGTGAAACAGGTGTAAAGCCTCCAGGCCGGTTCATAATGCACGGAACATTCGCTGTTCACTGGCTGGAATTGGGGTACACAGTCTTTTGCCTCCTTGCCCCAATGCGGGCTTTTGGAGCCCTTGACCCAATACTCATAAGCCTCAGTGAGTTTTCCTTTGAGCAGGTCGTTGATGCGGACGCGAGCCAGAGCAGTTTGGCGCGGCTTTGCAATTCCGTACAAATATAAATACGGCGGCTCGACGACCAACGCGCTGTGGAAAGTGATGCCTTCCCCGAGATTTAACGAATAAGCTTTTTGCACCCAATGTTCCGGCGGGTCGAGCGGATTTGGAACGCGGATGAGAGCGCTGCCCGCTTCCTTCCAGCCGAGCAGCCCTTCGGCAGTGCCGCTGATGCACCAGGCAAAAAGAAACAACTCGCCTTTGAGCATCACCCCTTTGGTGACCCAGTAGTAATCCCCGGGAGTGGAAGGCTGATGCGGAAAAAAACTTTCCGGCTTTCCATTCTTTTCCTTCCAATAAAAGGTCATGCAATCCGGCGGCAGCTTTTCGCGTTCCTGGATGCCGACGGTGCTGTGAATCATCGGCGCGCCTGCCACCCGCACTCCGTTGCTCAATGGCCCGATAAAGGTGTCACCGAACAGCCAGAGTGTCTTCTGCCTGGATAGCACGATGGATTCACCATCATCCGAGCCGAGCCACCCATTGGTTCGTAAGCCAAGCATATCCTTGAAAACTGGATCCGGTAGAATCGAAACCAGGCGCAAAAGGTGAGCGTCCGACGAAGCGCCGCCAATTGTCTGTGTGGCCGATTCTCTGCGAGGCAAATCCTGTGCTTGAAGCGAAACCCCAAAGAGCGAAAAACAGCCGACCAGCGCCACCGCGAATTGCTTGCGATAGTATCGCACCGCCCTAGTTCGCCCCGATCAGCGTCTTCACTTCCGGCATTGCCCGCAGGGCAGCGAAGCGCGGGTCGCTTTGAACGGCAGCTTTTATGTCGCGGGCTTTGGTGTCCGTCGGCGGGAGTTTGGATGCCAAATCAAGGGCCTTGCGCAGATCGGCCACCGCCTCGGTCGTTTTGCCCATGGTTGATCTAAGCCGGGCCAACTCGAACCAGGAATCCGGGTCATTGGGCATCAGGCGGGCGTAGGCCTGGCGGGCGGCCTCAAGTTTTGTTGGAGGCACGGTGGGGAGTTGTTGTTGATACAGGTTTATGATGCCCAGAACAACGCGGGGGTCCTTTTGCGTCGAGTTGAGCAATCCATCCATTACCTTGACAATTGAATCCGTCTGCTGCTGCTGGTAGTAGGCGTTGGCCAATCCAAAGGCCAATTGCGCGTTGCCGGGATTCTTTTTGAATTCTTCCTCCCAGACCGGCAGGATGTCCTGCCCGCCAGGCACCTGGCCGCGGACATTCTTAAAGTTGTTGAGCTGTTGCTGCACACCGCCATTGTACGGGTCCATCTTGAGGCAGGTTTCCATCACCAGGATCGCATCGTCCAGCCGGTTGCTGCGGACCAGCACGTCAGTATAACGAAACACGGCTTCAGGACTGAAGGGACAAAATGCGAACGCCTGCTTGAAAGCGAAGTCAGCCTCGCGGTAAACCGCCGCCCGTTGGGCCGGCGTTTTGGGCTGAAAATCCGCCGAGGCGCCGGGACTGCCATAGCCAAGACGCCAGGAATAAATGCCGCCGATCGAGCTGCGCAATTTCGAGAAAGCTTTCTGGCCGTCCTCGTCGCGCACAAACTTCGGGTCACCCTTGTATCCAGTGAAATCCCGCCGCAAATAGGTTTTCTCGACCCAGTCACAGATGCTTTTAACCGAAGTGTCGTAATCAATCCAGTCGCCGCAGAGCCTCTTGGAATATTGTTTCCAGAACTCGTGGTCGCGACGCAGGTCTTCCTCTCTCAAGTCCGGCAGTTCCGGGCGGTTGATCTTCATGATGATGCCGTAGGGCGTCAGATGCGGATACATCCAATCCAAAGGGAAGCTTTCTTCCACGTAAAACTCGTTCTTGGGGTTATGATCGAACATCACCTTGCTAATGAACCCATTGATCGTCATCACCGCTGTTTGGCCGATGACCGAAACCTGGCCATTCTCGATTTTCGTCTCCTCATTAGGCTTGCGTTGGCCGCGTTTGATTCGCTCCTGGAAATCGTTCACGTATTCCTGAAAACACTTCTGCGAATCTTCGGGCGTGGCGATGTAAACCTCGCGGTCCGGATAAACGCCGCCAAGGCTCTTGGCGATTTCCTTTGGATAAGCAGCTTCGAGCAGCAGTCGGTTCAGGCGCACCCGGGTATGGCTCTGCGGATTTTCTTTGATGAAATCCTGCAGGTACTCGGAAAGTTGGACGTGGTTGAACAGTTCAGGCTTGTACAGCGGCCCGATAGCGTTCAGGTCGGCAATGTCTTTCTCCAATTCCTTCTGGCGTTGCAGCAGTCGAGGCGAAGTGGTGCCGGTAAAAAGAGTCTCGTCCACGGACGTCTTTTCAGCCTGCTTGGCCGCGACCTTTTTCTTGATCTGCAGTTCGCGGTCCAGAAGCTGGTTCAGATCCGGCGCCAGGGTGCGGGCCAGCACATGCGGATCGGTCGAGGAATCAATCAGGTGACGCGTTTCCGGCCGAATGTTTTCATAGATATACTTCGAGAGCGGATCCTGACTCGCGCTCGGGCGAAGTTTCGCTGCCAGGGAAGGCATATCCACGAAATCCTTTTCGGTAAACCACGATGTGTAGGTGCGGCGTTGTTTCTCAATGCGCTCGCCGATCCCCTCGAATAGCGTATCCAGAGGCATAACCGCTCTGGTCAGAAAATTCGGCCCGGATGGCGAGTCGTGCAGGAAAGGAACCGAGCGGACCAGGTCAGCGAAGAAGGGCGGATCCTTTTGCTCGCTTCGATTATAGTGCGCGCGAATGTAATTCAGGTAGGTGCCATCCGCCAGGGCGTTCTGAGTGACTATGTAAACGTCGCGCCGGTCGAATTTCTGGTCTTCCTCCGGCTGGCAGTCGTGGGGCGTAAAGCTTTCCACGAATACCATGTAAGTTGGACAAAAGCGCCCCGGGTCGGTGCCGCCGTATAGATAGGCGTCCTTGGTCATTTCCGGGAAGATCGGCTTGCCGGCCACGGCAGTATCTGGACCCGACGGTTTATAGTTCGGCCAATCTTTTCTAA
The DNA here is from genome assembly GCA_003176045.1 of Verrucomicrobiota bacterium. GTDB lineage: Bacteria > Verrucomicrobiota > Verrucomicrobiia > Limisphaerales > UBA8199 > PSRM01. The sequence continues at coordinate 3,555 of PSRM01000355.1, forward strand.
CGGAGTCGTTGGGGTAGTCACTCGGGAACTTAAACGGCGGCGTGAACATGTCGTGCCCAAACCAATACCCGAACATGTGTCCGCGCTGCTCGCTGTCAAACCAGTGCGACAGGCCCGAGTAAAGCGGCATCGCAGCAAAAAGGACCAGTGTGATCAGAAGCGGTCCACGCTCGCGATAGAAGAGCAGCGAACCGATAAATACAAGCGCAATGGCCACCAAAAATAGACCTGCAAAAATTGGCAACCCATATTGGTTTTTGGCAAACGCTTGCGTGGTCCAGCGCCCAACCCAGTGCAAAGCCTGGCCGAACGACAATTCACCTTTGCTGCCGAACAAAAGACCCTTAAAGACCGGATAAAACCAAACCAGAACACCAAAAGCAGCCTGAATACAGTTTATGGCCGCGCTCGAGGCATAATAGCGGTGGGTCTCGTTTAGCCTTGCAACCTCGTCCTGGCCTTTCTCGCGGCCCAGCATCTCCGCCACTTGCTGGGATCTCTTGTAATTCAAATAAGCGGTGGGCGCGAACACCAGGACCAGCACACAGCCGCTAATCTCCATCCAGAGGGCGATCGGCGGTTCCCACGCCCGGCCGAAGTAATTCTTCGCAATTGCATCGAACAAGCAGTACAACGCCGCGCTCCAGGCCACAACACCTCCAAAGAAGCCCCAGGGCCGAAAGCGCTTGTAATGAGTGGACATATAGGCCGCCGTCAACGCCAGGCCATATCCAATCAGGCAGGCCACAATCGCGTGGGACGAAGTCAAAAACACCCGAATCAAGTCCGCTGACGCCCGGTCGCGGGACGGGTTGAGGAGCATGATGAGGATCACGCCCAGGAAGAAGAACATCGAGCCCAAAGTCACAAGCCAGGCCCGCTCACGGCGCTGCATCCGAAAAATGAAAAAGAACGGTAGCAGGGCGATCAGTATGTACATCCAGTTGAACTCCTGGGCCACACCCTGAACGAGCATGATCATCTGGTCCACAAACCGCATGGGATCATCCATGAGGCTGATCGGATTGGGTTGCTCGTATTGACCGCGCGACAGCGCGTGCCAGAAGCCTTCCACCGTTCGTGGATAGCCCCATTGCATGGGCGGGTTGCTCATGCCGGCCAGGGCTTCGTAAAGATAGAAACAGAGTCCCAAAATGAACAAAAGTGCCATTAAAATGATATGTTTCCATTCTTTCCATTCGGTGAACATGCTTGATAAGTTCCCGGTGCGGGCCGCCACCAAAATGCTGCACACCCCCGAAACCCAGCCCACCGCGTTGAAGAGAACGAAGAAGCCGCCACGGGCAAGAATTGCCGCCGGGTGATGAAAACCGTTAGCATCCCGGCTAAGCAGGAAGACCACCATATAGGCCAGATAAACCAGGAAGGCCCCCATCAGCACGCGACTGCCCAGTCGCGGATTGCCCATCACAATCGCCACTACAAAGCCCAGCGCGGCCACAACGAGGCTTTGATGCGTGGTCAGCGCAACCCCGAAGACGAACGCCGCCAAATACGCATAGCGCATCTGGTGCGGGGCATAAATCCAACGCAAAAGGCAGGCCATCATCAGCAGCATCCAAGGGACGCTGAACACCGCGATGCGGTTGACCACGATGGACTCCCGCCACATGAACCCGTCCAACCCCATGAGCAAACCCGCCACTACTCCGGAAATGAAGCAAATCGCCGCCTCCCACTTACCGGTCATGCTCTTGAGCTCTTCGATGCCTTCCATGAAGAGGCTGCTGCCCCGCGACACCATCAGCGCCAGCAACCCGCAGGCTGTGGCCCCCGCGAACGCTTCCCCAACGCTCACCCGCCAGGCCATGTTGCCAATTGGCAACAAAACCGTCCAAAGCCAGCTATAAATGGTCCAAACCGGATAGCCCGGAGGATGCGGAATGCCGGCATACATCGAACCCGTAACCAGTTCGCCTGAGTCCTCGAGGGTTAACTCCGGCCCCAGGGTGATCATATAGGTGATGAAAACCAGCCCGAAAGTGGTCACCAGCGCCAGCCAATCTATCTTCCGAAACAATGCCGGAACTCGCACCGGAACCGCCGCCGGCGCCCGCGCCGCTAGCGCACCTGGTGCCCGCGCCGGGACAGACGCCGGGAGCGGCTTAGTAGTATTGGTGATAACAGCCATGTCTTAACAAAGACCACATTTTGCCATATTTGTTCGGTATTACAAAAGGTTTCTTCCAGCATTTCCGGGGCCGTACGGGCCCGGAAGGGGACTTAAATCAAGGATCCTTGCAGTTCCGGGGCGAAAATAAAAAAAGGCAGGAAGGAAGATTTGGCGGCAGGAAAAAGCGTTTTTAATCTTCCTGCCGTGAAAATTTCCTGCGGTAATATTTCTGTCTGAAAATTTTTCTGTCAGCCCGCGTAAGTAAATTAGTTCACCGCCTGAAGCCCTGGGCGAAGTCGTCGTTCGAAACCTCCACCACCTTTTTCTCGAGCGTTGAGTTTGCGATCAGTTGGTTGAGCGTGGTTTCGTAGGCGGCGCTATCCAGCGGCAGTTCCACCGTTTTGTCCAGCAGGGACGAATAGAGGATCGCGTTGGCCAGCTCTAGTGAGTGGATACCCTGGGCGCCGGGGGCGATCAACGGCTCGCCATCAAGGATCGCGTGGACAAAGTTTTGCGTAAGAACCGCATGCGGGTTGGGGCACGAACCGAAGGGGATTTCAACACGCCACATTTCGGGTGTGGAAAAACCCAACTTGGCCGTGCGGCTGAACTCCAGCATATCCACCTCGTTGCGAGTGAAGGAGAGTTTGTCGGATTCAAGCACCAGCTTGCCGCGACTACCAACAATCTCGAACCGATTGGTGCCTGGCGCTTCGCCGGTGGACGAAACGAATGTACCCGTGGCGCCGTCTGGGTACTCGAGGTAGGCCGACACGTTGTCCTCCACCTCGATATGGTGGAAGCGGCCAAGCTGGCAGAACCCCCGCACGCGAGCCGGCATCCCGAGCAACCACTGCATGGCGTCGAGATTATGCAGACATTGGTTGAGCAGCACCCCGCCGCCCTCGCCCTTCCAGGTTGCGCGCCATCCGCCGCTGGCGTAATACGCTTCGGTGCGGAACCAGTCAGTCATGATCCAGCTCATGCGCACAAACTGGCCCAACTCACCATCCAGGAGCAGTTTGCGAATTTTCAGGTAGCGCGGGTGGGCGCGCAGATTGAACATGCCGGCGAACACCAGCCTGGGATTCTCTCTGTGCGCGGCGATAAGCCGTTCGGCGTCGGCCTTGTGCGCCGAAATCGGCTTCTCGATCATGATGTGCAGTCCCTGCCTGAGCGCCGCGATGCCCAGCGCGGTGTGCTGGTAATGCGGCGTGGCGATGATCACGGCATCCACCAGGCCCGAGCGAAACAATTCCTCGGGGTCGGTGAAGGTCTTGTAAGCCGCGTACTTCTCCAGCTTGGCCGGCACAGCATCCGCTACGGCGACCAGTTCGGCGCGGCCGACCTTGTTGGCACTGAGGTAGCCGAAGTGGTGTTGGCCGATGTTGCCTAAACCGACGATCCCAATGCGCACTTTGTCCATACGCGTGTGACCAACTTGCTTCTCAATCCAACCAATTCTCAAATCGCAGGCCAGGGACTTGACCAAAATCGGCAGTATTGCGCGTCAGTAGCGCAAGGTCATGTGCAAGAGCGATGCAGGCAATCTTCAGGTCCAGCGAGCCAATCCGCACACCTTTGCGGCGCAGAGTCAGGAATAGTTCTGCAGAGGTACCGTCCCAAGGCAGGATCGTCCAGTTCGCAAATGCCTCGGTTTGCTTTTGGAGCTTAGAGTACGCCGTGATCTGGCGGTGCGGGTCGTGGTGGCCGCGGATTTCTGCCAACCACCCGCGAAACTGCTCCTCCAGTGTGATGACCGTAAGGAAAACGTCGGCTTTGAGAAGCTCTATCTTGGTCCGCAGCCTGATTCCGGCTTCCGAGCCACGCTCCCACCCCGAGAAATGATCTGTATCAAGAACCCGCAATTTCCTTTTCGTAGGTTTGCTGCTGGCGATACTCGCGCCCTAAGCGGACAGCCTGCTCGAAGTCCGGATCATCACGGAAAATGCCGAAAGTACGGAACGGATCCTTCTTGCGAATCAAATTGGCGTTCAGCTCAGCCACCTTTTGCTCGAGCATTTCCACACGTTGTTCCAGCGTCGGGCTCATACTGGCGTTAAACTACCGCAGGGGCACTTGGAATTCGAGAACAAAAGCGCACTCCCCTTAGTCATAAAAGCTTACTAAGCCGCTAGTGCGAGCCATTCAGTTTTTGTGCAGGGCCTGGCCAAGTGAGCTTGTTCCTTAGTGGTTCAGGAACGAGTGTGAACAATTCGATGATGGAAGCCGTGATTGATTCATAAAAGCCATGAAGCGGATTGTTTCCCCGCTCGACGAATAATCGGGCTTGTGCGTTCAGCCAATGGACGTCGTACTCAGTAAACTCTGGAAGCACCAGGATGCGGTGCATGTTGTGAACTAGTTCCATCTCGGGATAAAACGAGCCGTATCGAAAACGATGCCACGCCGAATGAGTTTGAATGTTCCGCATGAAGGGCAACAGCTGCTCTAAAATATCGCAATAGATTCTTTGTTTTCGGGTGAGCATTTAAATCGTATTGTGCTGGCGCGTAAGTGTTTCAGAGCCTCGTTATCTCGTTTGCTACGTGGTTTTTGGATTTCTTCTCAACTTTTCCGTTTCCGAGACGAAACGTTCGATGACAGTTATACGGGGGTGGAGCGCGGGCTCGGTGGGATACCAGTCCAATTGGGCGACGTTGGCGGACTGTCCGGGTTCGCACGACCAGGAAGTCACGTATCGGCGCATCAGGGATTCCGGCTGGAGCGTCGCCAAGCGCACGGCATCGGGAAAGGCAAGGCCAGCGTGGCGGACGGCGTTCGCCACCAGCAGCGGCATGGTTGCGACTGATCCAGCCAGGTAGGGAGTGCCGGCGAGCACGACTTTGCCGTCCTTCGTCAGCTCGGCGTCCCCGCCGCGGCGCGTGTAGCGGCCCGGCGGCATACCGGCCAACTCGTTGACATCGGTTACCAGAATGCTGCGTTCCAGACCCTTGGCCCGCAGCATGCAGCGGAGGGTTGCCGCGGGAAGGTGATGGCCGTCCGCGATGAAAGTGGCCCAAAGCCGGTCCTCCCCGAGCTGACGCCAGATGTAATTGGCCAGGCGCGGCAGCATGGCATCGGAGCCGTTGCCCAGATGGGTGCAAACGCGAGCGCCCGCGGCAATGGCGCCTTCCAATGTCTCGTCATCCGCTCGGTGGTGTCCCAGCGCGACCACGACGCCCCGGCTCGCGACATGCCGGATAAGCTCCAGCGCACCCGGCCGTTCGGGCGAGAGAGTCAGCATGACCATCCGGCCGCGTGCGGCATCGTGCAGCTTCTCGTAATCGGCGATGCTGGGATCGCGCAGAAATTGCCGGCGGTGAGCCCCGCGCGGTCCATCTTCGGGGCTGATGAACGGCCCTTCCAGGTGGATGCCCGGGCACATGGCCCGAACCAACGGGTTGCGCTCGATGGCCTCCGCGAGCACCGATAACTGGCGGCAGAGGGTATCGAGATCCGCGGAGATCACGGTTGGCAGAAACCGGGTGGTGCCCGTCCGTAACACGGCACGGGCGATGTGCTCGACGTCCTCGATCGCGACCTCCGGCCCGGCGAAGCTGCGCCCGTCAAAGCCATTCACCTGGAGGTCAAAGAACCCAGGCACGATCCAGCGCTCGGCGCCGGCGGGCTCATCCAGCCTGGACGCGGGCGAGACGGAGGCGATGCGGCCATCTTCGACAGCGATGCGGACCGGCCTTCCGTCCGGGAAGAGCCGGCCTTCGAGAAGAATGGGGCCGCAGTCGGATGGGTTAATTGGGTTAATTAAGTTGATTAAGTTAATTAAGGCAAATGGTTGCGGCGAAATCTAGAGGCAAAATGATTAGGGCAAAATGATAAAGGGGAGCTGACAGAAAAATTTTAGGACAGAAAAATGGAAAGAAAAAGACAGGAAAATTGAAGACAGGAAAATAAAACGGAAGGCGGGCAGGAAAATTTGGCGGCAGGAAAATGGGTTGTTAATTTTCCTGCCGCGAAATTTTCCTGTCAGCCGGCGTAATCCGGGAAAACCGAAGATAGAAGGAATCGAGGACAAGGTCGAGAATGAGACCGAAAAATTCAGAGCCTCGTTACCTCGGCTGCTACAATTATTTCCGGCCTCGCAGCGCCAACTCAGAGCGATGCTCATAGACTTTGGCGAAGGCATCGGCGAGGGTCTGCATGTCGGCGTCGCTGCCGAGCAGGAGGGCGTGGGGCATGAAGATACCCCGGTCGCGGCAGGCCTTTTCCGTGGCCGGGCAGCGCTCGGCGTACTGGAGCCAGTCAGGGAAGCGCTCGACGCCGAACGCGAAGGCGCGATCTCCGAGGGTTTGCTGCATGGTCGCAAACACGGGGTTTTGGTAATTGGCCCAGCCGTAGCCGAGTGTTGCGGGCACGCCTTCGGCGCGGAGTGCTTCGAGCACGAGGTCGCGGTGGATGCCATCCCACCCCGCTCCGGTGAAGGTCAGAATCAACACGGAGAGGCACCGCTGGGCGGCATCGGGACGCAGCTTGCGCGGGGCGAGCCCGGGAATGCCAGCGATTTTCGCAAGAAAGGAATCGTAGTTGCGTTGCCGGGTGCGGCATTGCTCGGGCAGCCGGCTAAGCTGGGCGCGAAGGACCACGCCCTGAAATTCGCCCATCCGGTTGTTGTGGCCGAGGCGCGGGTGTTCGTACCAGAGGCCGGTCTTGGAGCGTCCACAATTACGATACGACCAGATGCGCTCGGCCAGTACGTCGTCCTGGGTCGCACAGGCGCCCCCTTCGCCGGCCGTGACGACCTTTGAGGCCTGAAAGCTGAAAATCCCGGCGTCGCCGAGTCCGCCCGCCCCTTTGTTGCCGCGCAGGATCGATCCGGTGGCCTGCGCCGCGTCTTCAATGACCTTGAGGTTGTGCTTCCGCGCGATGGCAAGGATCGCGTCCATGTCGCAGATTTCTCCGCCGAGATGGACTACTTCGATGGCCCTGGTTCTCGGGGTGATGGCCTCTTCGATGCGGGCAGGGTCAATGTTGTAGGTATCGGGGTCAATGTCCACGTACACGGGCAGGGCGCAGCGGCTCAGGATAGCGGACGAAGTCGCGATGAACGTGTATCCGGTCGTGATGACTTCGTCGCCGGGGCCAACGTCGCAGGCCTGGAGGACGATCTCGAGGGCATTGGTGCCGCTGGTGACCGCGTAGCAGTGCTTTACGAAATGCGCGGCCGCGAACTCTCGCTCGAACTGCTCGACCTCCGAAACGTCTGCGCTGGCCGCGTCATCGGGCCTTGGGCCGCCACCGTAGGCATACAGCCACCACTTGCCGCTGTTGAGGACGCGTGTGAGGCCGGTGGCCTCCGCGTCGTCGTGCCTGGGCCAGCGCAGCCACGGGCGCGTGATTACTTTGCTGCCGCCGAAGAGTGCGAGATTATTCATGCATCTTTTGTTTTGAACAGGAGAGAACAGAGGGAACGGAGAGAAGTGCTCTGTTTTCTCTGTTTGCTCCTGTTAAACATAAAAACATCTATTTGTGCAACATGACACTGGCTGCTGGTTCCACGGCGGCTTCTTTCCGCACGAGCGCCGGGCTTTGACGCTTTAGCAAGAACCCGCCCAGCAGCAGCACGCCGCCGAGCGCCAGGCTCAACGTGCGCTGCACGCCTTCGGCCACCCAGGGCGTGACAGCGAGCAGCATGAGGCCGATCAAAAGGATACAGATTCCTACGACGCGGAAGGGCGACACCACCGGTTCACGCGCCGTCGGCGCCGTCGGCACATCTTCGGGCAGCGAACCGATGGGCATCGTAAGGCGTTCGTGGAACGCCGCGATTCGCTTCTGATCGGCCTCGCTGAGGCGTTGCATGAGACTGACGGCCACGATGGGCAAAGTCGTGGCCAGCACCGTGCAGACCACGATCATGTTCTCCTTCTTCCATTGCAAATCGAGGAACGTGAACTGATCCGGCAGGGAGACGAGCAGAGTTACGCCTGTGGTGAGCCCGACGGCAAACCCGGTCAGCACGCCGCGGTTTGTCGCGCGTCGCCAGGTCAGGCCCAGGAGCATCGGGATAGCCACCGGGGCGGCGGCCATGCTAAAGAGCTTCACCATATTCCGGAACAACTTTTCACTGCCCCCGCCTGCCATGAGCAAACCAAGGCCAATCGACAGCGCGCCGACCAGTACGGTCATGAATCGGCCCGCCAAGACTAATTCCCGTTGGGAGGCGGCAGGCCGGAGCAGGCGCCGGTACACATCGGTGGTGAGCACATTGGCGCAGACATTGTAGTCGCCGCTCAGCGCGGACATGGTGGAGGAGAACATCGCGGCGATCATCAGGCCCAGCATGCCGGGCGCGAGCAGATGCGCGCACAACATCGGGTAGATGTCGGTGTCCTTGGCCAGGCCGCTGACGAACTGCCGCGCGGCCAGCGCGGGCAGAAACATCATCGGCGGGCCGATGACGTAGAGCGCCACCACCAGCCAGCCGACCTTCTGGGCGTCCCGCTCGGTGGGGACACAGTAATACCGCTGCACCAGTTGCCAGTGCAAAGCGCTGAAGGCGAGAGACGCCATCACCAGGTTCGAGCAGATGTACACCCAGTTATATTGGAGCGAGACCAAATGAAAAAAGCCCGGCGGCGAGTGCTGCACGATGGCGGCCGGGCCTCCCGCGCGAATGATGGCCAGCGGCAGAAGAATCACGATCGCGCTGGTCAACACTATGAACTGCACGAAGTCCGTGACCGTCACCGCCCACAACCCGCCCATCAACGTGTACGCCAGCATGATGCCGCCGGACAGGATCATGCTCGTGCGCATGGGCAACCCAAGCCCGACCGACACGAAAGTGCCCACGGCGATCAGCTTAAGCGAATCGTCGAACACGCGCACCGGCACGCCGTGCCAGGCAAACAACTGCCGCACCGTCGGGCTGTAGCGCGTCTCGAGGTACTCGACCGGGCTGTCAATGCGGGCGCGCCGCCAGCGCCTGGCGAAGAACGTCACGCTCACCAGGGTAGCGGCCCCGCAGACCCAGAGCAACGTCACCCCCACCCAGCCATAGCTGTAGGCCAGTGCCGAATAAGTGATGAAAGCGTAGGCGCTGAAGCTGGTCATGTAAAAGGACACGCCGCTCAGCCACCAGGGGATCCGATTTCCACCGCTGAAGTAGTCCTTCAAGCCCTTCATGAACCGGAAGAAATAAACTCCTATCCCAAGCATCAGGGCGAAGTAGCCCGCGACGATGAAGTAATCCGGGCCGGTGAGAACGCCCGCAGCCAGGAAAATCATCGCATATAAATATCAACTAAGCAGGAGACAGTAAAGGCGGTAGGTGCAGTGGTCTGCTTGGCGGCGGAGCCCTCAGCTCGGATCAGAGGGCGCAATTTCTTTATTTTCTGCTTGACACCAAACTGGGTTTTGCTAATCTCTCCTCAACCTCGGTGAAAACGACAAACTTAGCCGCTGTCGTGTGCGTGCCACGGCGATCTGGGCACGCCAAACTAGCCGCCGTCTCCTTCCAAGATGAAAGAATAAGCCAATGAAGCTCTCCTGTTTGCTTGTGTCCGGACTAATGTTCCAGGTTGTAGCGCTGCAAGCCGGCGATAGCCCAATTGCTGCAAGCGGTTGGAACCGGGACGACATCGTCGAAAACTCCGCCAGCCCCCCGTATTCAAGCGCCGCGTTGCCATTCGATGTCCCCAACAATTACGGCTTTTACCAGGCCGGCCTGTCCGGTGGCACCCGCGGTCTGCCTGCGGGTGGCAGTTTTACCAGCCTGGTGGACGGAACCACCGTCTTCCAGTTCCAGCCGTACACGGCCAATAACGTGCTTCAGCTTTCCGCGAGCACTAGCAGTTTCGGAACACTGACTTTGACAACTCCGAGGGCTTACTCTTCTCTTTCGATTCTGGCCGCTGCGGCAAACAGCGGCGCGAGCCAGGGAAATCTCGTAATCCATTTTGCGGACTCGAGTGTCAGCCCGACTTTGCAATTCAATAACTCTGATTGGTTCTTCCAGCCCAATCCAGCCATTATGGGATTTGGCCGCCTGGATTTGGGCAGCACCACTCCAGAGGATGACGGCAATTCCTTTCCTGAACTCTATCAGACAACGCTGAACCTTGCGAGTCTGGGCCTGGCGGGCAAATCCATAGTTTCCATAGATTTCACCGACCTCTCCTCCGATCCTCGTGAGGCCACGGGAATCTTTGCACTCAGCGGTACCCCGGTGCCTGAACCGGGTGTCGTAGCGCTGTTCGCAGGCGCGGTTTCGATTCTGGGAGTTCTGCGGCGGAAGAAGTAAACGGAGGCGCTCAACCTTTTGAAGCTTGCAAATCCTGGAGAGGCAGCCGTAATGGCAGAACGCCTGCCTGCTTGCGATTTATAGGAATCGACTACTCGCCGCGCTGGAGCATGGCGAAGGCAGATCGGCAATTCCGGCGCCGCGCGCCGGTTCATCTCCCTCGACCCACTATTTCTCCCGCCTTTTCCTCTTTGCGCCGTTGCGTTAAATCGGTCCGCGGACTTCGAACTACTGACTTTGGACTTTGGACCTTGGATTTTGGACTTGTCGCGGGGGTTAGACTTTCCTCTCCGCCCAGGGTGCTTTACGCTGTAGCGACTTGAGCGACCTTACACAGATTCTCGACCGCGTCCAGCAGGGTGATCCCAGGGCAGCCGAGGAGTTGCTGCCGCTCGTTTACGAAGAGTTGCGCAAGCTGGCGGTGGCAAAAATGGCGCGGGAAGCGCCGGGCCAGACGCTACAAGCCACCGCGCTGGTTCACGAAGCCTGGCTGCGCCTGGCTGGAGATGGCGAAAAGCGCTGGGACAATCGCGGCCATTTTTTCGCCGCCGCCGCCGAGGCCATGCGGCGGATTTTGGTCGAACGCGCCAGGAAAAGGGCGCGGGTGCGCCATGGCGGCGGTTTGGAAAAGGTGGACTGGGAAAACGTGACCATCGCGACCGAGGACAGCGACGACACCGTGCTGGCAATTCACGAGGCGCTGGAGAAGCTGGCGAATCGCTCGCCGCAAAAAGCGGAGATTGTGAAGCTGCGCTACTTCACCGGCCTGGAACACGAGGAGATTGCCCAGGCACTCGGGATTTCCGAGCCGACGGTGAGGCGGCATTGGGCCTATGCGCGTTCCTGGCTGATGGTCGAGCTGAAGGAGAAATTTGGGACCTAGCAGGTCATGCCATGACTGAGTCGTAACTGTGCAGCAAGATTTCAACGCAAAGGCGCAAAGATGCAGAGGTGCAAGGATTTAATGAGCCTTTCGGCAGGACATTCTGCTCACCGTCTAGTGGTTCGGGTTTTTGCTTTGGTCACCCCGTCTTTGCCTTCCGCCTTTTTTGCGTCTTTGCACCTTTGCGCCTTTGCGTTAATTCGGTACTGAATAGATACGGCTGATCGTTCCCCGGGCAAAATAGCGCATTGATTAAGAGATCTAGTGCCAGATTGCACAAATAAGCGATATCAGGGACGCCGCGTGAGGGCACGCGGCCTACAAGACCCTGTAGGCCGCGTGCCCTCACGCGGCGCTATCGCATACAATTGCAAGCAAGCACTAGCACGATCCGACGCCTTGAAATGATCGACGACCAACAAAGCCGCGAAGAAGCCCTGTTTGATTTGGCCGAACAACACTCCAGCGCCAAAGAGCGGGCTGCTTTCCTTGACGAAGCTTGCCGGGACAACCCGACACTGCGCGGGCGGTTGGAGCGGTTACTGGAAGCGCATGACGGGGGCGCAAATTTTTTGTCCAAGAAGGCCAACCGCACGAGTTCACGGGAGCCGGCCCCTGATTTATTGAGCGCGGGCTCGCGCAGCCAGGAAAGGCCGCAAATTGGCCGCTATAAGCTACTGGAAAAAATTGGCGAAGGCGGCTTCGGTGAAGTGTGGATGGCTGAACAGCACGAGCCGGTCAAACGCCGCGTGGCGCTCAAGGTCATCAAATTAGGCATGGATACGCGGGAGGTCATTGCCCGCTTCGAGGCCGAGCGCCAGGCCCTTGCCCTCATGGACCACCCCAACATTGCCAAGATCTACGATGCGGGAGTGACGGATGCCACCTCGAATCGTAGCGCAGGTTTCCAACCTGCTGTATCGCCGATTTCCAATCGGCAGCCGCTCGAAACTCCCAGCGCGCTCGAAGGTGCCGGCGCTCCGCAGGCTGGAAGCACTGCGATATCCCGACAGGTCGGGAGAAGTCTGCGCTACGAGCCGCCCGGCGCAGGCCGTCCTTATTTCGTCATGGAATTGGTTCGTGGCACAAAGATCACCGAATTTTGCGACCAGAACGCCCTGCCGATGCGTGAGCGGGTGAAGCTGTTCATCCTGGTTTGCCGGGCCATCCAACATGCGCATCACAAGGGCGTGATTCATCGCGACATCAAGCCCTCGAACATTCTGGTGACGCTTCACGACGGCGTGCCTGTGCCGAAAGTCATTGACTTCGGCATCGCGAAAGCCACGCAGGGCGATTTAACTGACAAGACTGTGTTCACGCAGTGGCATCAGTTCCTGGGGACGCCAGCCTACATCAGCCCCGAACAAGCCGAGACCAGCGGGCTGGACATTGACACGCGCAGCGACATTTATTCATTGGGCGTCTTGCTCTACGAATTATTGGTGGGCCAGACGCCTTTTGACGCGAAGGAGATGGTGAAAGGCGGCCTGGATTCATTGCGGCGGATCATCCGCGAAAAGGAACCAGTCAAACCCTCCACTCGATTTAAGACTCTGCCCGCGGGACAACTGACGATCGCGGCGGAGCGCCGGCAGACCGACGCGGTGAAACTCCCGCACCTGATCCGTGGTGACCTGGATTGGATCGTGATGAAGTGCCTGGAAAAGGATCGCGCGCGCCGTTACGAGACCGCCAACGAATTGGCGCTGGACCTGCAGCGCTACCTGGCGAACGAACCGGTGGCGGCGCGGCCTCCCAGTGCGGTCTATCGCTTTCAGAAAACCGTCCGGCGCAACAAGGTGATGTTCTCCGCCGGTGCGCTGATTTTCCTGGTTCTGGTGGTTGGAACCAGCGCTGTCATCCTGGTGCAAAATCGGGCCAACCAGGACTACCGCCAGCGCCTCTATGTTTCTGAAATCAACCGCGCCGGTACCGCCTGGCAAGCCGGCCAGTCCGCGCAGGTGCTTGCGCTGCTGGACCGATGCCCGGCGGATCTGCGCAATTGGGAATGGCAGTTTCTTAATAAACAGGCGCATCGCTGGAACGGATCTGTTTTTCTTGCCGCCACCAATCTCGGCCAGGCCACCCTTTTCGCGGATTCGCGCATGGTTGCCGTCGCCACGAACAATACCATTCAAATCCGCGACTTTCCCTCCGGACAATGGGTGCGCAACTTCCCCTTCTACGACTTATGGCACGCGGGCTTCGCCATCTCGCCCAGCAACGAGTCCCTGGCCACCTGGAACGGCAATGGGCCCATCACCATCTGGAACCTACGCACCGGCCAACGGGTGGCTCAGATGAATCACGGCACTTGGCTGCGCGCGCTGGAATGGTCCTCAGACAGTCGGCGCCTGGCGTCCGCCGGCGACGGCGGAGTCGTTCGTATCTGGGATGCAAAAACCGGCCAGGCACAACGAGCTATTTCGACGACCGGGACCGTTTACGCCGTCGCGTTTTCGCCGGATGACAAAATGCTCGCGGTTGGAACCACCGGGCACAAAGCGGAGGTGCTGGAGTTCTCCACCGGCGCGGTCAAATGCGCAGTTCGGGGAAAAGGCAGCAACATCCGCTTGTTGAAGTTCAGTCCAGACGGCAACAAGCTGGCGTTCAGCAGCTATGAGAGTGAGACGACGCCGCAAGACAGCCGAGTCGCGAACCTCCTGGATGGCGACTCGCTCGACCTGGGCGCGAGCAGCGCGGCTGCGGTTTCTTTCGACTTCAGTCCGGATAGCCGTCAGCTTTTCTTCGCCGATCCAACTGGAACGATTCGTGTCTGGGACCTGGAGCAAGGCGCGGAGATAGACCGCTTTTCCGCTCTCGCTCGCTCGGCTCGATTGCTGTCGGGCGGACGGATTTTCTCGGTGGGCGCCGCCGACGGCAAGATCAGAATCTGGCAAGCCCAGCCGTCCGCTGTGCAGCAGCTTAAGGGTTACCCGAATGCGTTGCGCACACTGGCCTTCAGCCCGGATGGCCGATGGCTCGCGGCGGCGGGCCTCGACTCACGAGTGTTTCTTTGGAACGCGCAAGGCAATCTCGCCGGGGTTTATACCAACCATCACGATCGCGCCTGCGCGGTGGCGTTCAGATCCGATGGTCGCGCGGCCACGACTGGGTTTGAGCAAATGGTCCAGGTTTGGGATCCCTCGTCGCGGGCCATGCTTTGGGAAGAATCCATCAAGCCGGCCGACGAAGCCTTTTGGCTGGCGTTCGCTCCGGACGGACGCCGCCTCTATGTCGCCAGCCAGACGGACACGATTTTCGTCCTCGACGCCGCCACTGGACGGCGATTGCACACCATCACTGGTCTCGAGAATGTCCTCGACGGCCTGGCGGTTTCGCCCGATGGCCGGCTGTTGGCCATTTGCCAGAAGGTGAAATTGAGCGTCTGGTTTGCCGATGGTTCGCGACAACTCTGGCAGGCGCCGGCCAACCCTGACCGGTGCGCCGCTTTCAGCCCGGACGGCAAATGGATCGCCACGGGCGACCTGGACGGCAAAGTGAGCCTGTGGGAGGTGGCTGCAGCAGGACGTGTCCACAGAACATTGAATGGTCATGCCGCGACTGTGACCGGAGTGAGCTTTCATCCCGATGGCCGCCGGCTGGTTTCCTCGAGCTACGATGGCCAGGTTAAGGTCTGGGACTGGAAAGCCGGCGTCGAACTTTTAACCCTCCCGCTCCCCGGCGGCGGCTTAGCCTGGCACGCCATCTTCAGCCCCGATGGAAAAACCATCGCCGCCGCCGGAGGCGACGGCAACGTCACACTCTGGAAAACGGAATAGGAGCCAAGTCCCCATAGTCGCGGACAAGGCGTGAATTCCTTGTAGCAGCCGAGGTGACGAGGCTCTAATTTTTTGTAACCGGCTCGTACACAAGGATTTCAGAGCCTCGTTACCTCGGCTGCTACAGGTTTTGTGGATTTTTTCGCAGTTCGGAGAGACGCCAGAGAAACTGGATTCTCCGGTCCTTAACGGGACTTATTCGGCGCTTTCTTTTTGCGCCTTTGCATCTTTGCGCCTTTGCGTTAAACCAGGCCGCTCGCCCCTCGACCCCCGACCCCCGACCCTCTCCCTATTTTGAATTCTCCTGATCGTTTCCGAGCTAAATCGTCGCATTGACGGTTACAGCGCCTGATGGGCGAGCGGCCAAAAAGCCCGCTGCCCGCTGGCCGCATGAAACCTGGGCGCGTAGCCGTAAGGGCCGCCTGTTGAATAGAAAGCAGTTAATTGTATGATACAGAATCGCACTTGTTTGTTGGTCGCGCAGGCGGCGTTCCTGGGGCTGGCCCTCAATCTTGGCTCCGCCCGCGCCACAATCACCGTCCAGGACTACTGGCACATGGGAGAAAATGACCCGGGGGCGCGCCCGGGAGCGGTTCCATTCGCCCCGACTGTAGATTCCGTTGGCAGCCGACCGCTTTCCTTCGTGGCAGAACCATTTTGGGAGTCGGTTACTTCCTCGAGCGCTACCAGCAAGA
>PSRM01000242.1 GCA_003176045.1 Verrucomicrobiota bacterium
TTGGTGTTTGGTGTTTGGTGTTTGGTGTTTGGTGTTTGGTGTTTCTGCGCTTCGCATGAATTCGGCTGCTCGATCTGCCAAGGAAGACCTGCGGCGCAGTGTGCGGGATGCATTGAAGGCAATGAGCCCTGAGGAGAGGTTAAAAACTTCGGTGGAAGCAACCAAATTATTAGTGGCTCAGAGGCGCTGGACCGAGGCGCAGTCGGTGCTTTTTTATGCGCCCATGGAGCGGGAATTGGACATCTGGCCGCTGCTCAAGACGGCGTTGGAATCGGGCAAACATGCCTGTTTGCCGCGCTTCGATCCCACTACCAGGCGTTACGTGGCCTGCCAGATCAAGGACCCGAAAACGGACCTGGAGTCGGGTCAATTCCGGATCCGAGAGCCGGGCGGCTGGTGCGCCTCAATGCCGTTGATTAAGCTGGACTTCATTCTGGTGCCGGGGGTAGCATTTGATCTGCGCGGTCGCCGGCTTGGCCGGGGCAAAGGGCATTATGACCGATTGCTGGCGGCAACGCGCGGAACGACGTGCGGGGTGGCGTTCGATGAACAAATCGTGCGCGAGGTGCCCGTCGAGCCGCATGATGTGCTCTTGAATTGCATCTTGACGCCGACGCGCTGGATTGAAGTCTGAGCGGCGCCCAGTAGGCAGACATTCGTGTCTGCCGGTGAGCCGGGCTTTTAAGCCCGGCGAGAGTCGGGCGGCTGAAAAGCCGCCCTAACCGGCAGGCTGGAAAGCCTGCCCTACGCGAAGCCTGCGGAGTCCTGCGCGCGGTTTTGGAATGAGATTGTTGGTGAACATGATAGGACCCGCCGCGCTTGTGGTCGGGGGCGCGGTTCTTTGTTACCTGCTGTTGTGGTGGAAAGAGCGGAATTTCAGAAGGGCCAGGGCACTGGAAGCAGAGGCAGTTTTGACCAAAGCGCGCGCTGAGGCGGAGATCATCGCGCGTGACGCGCAGTTGGCCGCCAACGAGGAGACCCTGAAAATCCGCGAGCAACTGGAGCAGTCGTATGCGGCTCGCTCCGCCCAACGCGCCGAACAGGAACGACGGCTAAGCGAACGCGAGGGCCTCATCAATTCCCAACTTCAGCAACTGGTCGAGACGGAAAAGAGCCTCAAGGAGCAAAAGGAAGTCCTGCGCCAGCAAAATGAAGCCGTCGAGAAAGACAAGGCCGAGGCCGCCGAGGCGCTGCGCCAGGGCCGTGAAGAACTGCAAAAGGTGGCAGGATTAAACGAGGCGGCGGCTCGCGAGGTCCTTCTCAAGAAGGTCGAACAATCTGCACTAAGGGATGCCAATAGCCTAACCCGCCATATTCTGGAGGACGCCAAATTGCGAGCAGAGGAAAAGGCCCGGGGAATCATCAGCACGGCCATTCAACGTTACGCGGGAGAACACACTTTTCAAAACACCACGACCACGATCGCGCTGCAAGGCGAGGACATCAAAGGCCGTATCATTGGCCGTGAGGGTCGCAACATCCGCGCGTTCGAAGCGGCTACGGGCGTGACGGTGCTCATTGACGACACGCCCGGGGCGGTGCTGTTGTCTGCTTTTGATCCAGTCCGGCGCGAAATTGCGCGCGAGGCCATGCTTCGCCTGGTCCAGGATGGGCGCATCCACCCCACCCGCATCGAGGAGGTCGTGGGGCAGGTAGGCCAGGAGATGAACGACACACTTATGCGCCTTGGCGAAGAAGCGGTTGTAAAAGCCGGGTTGCCGCCCATGCCCGTCGAGATCATCAAACTGCTGGGCCGGCTGCACTTCCGCCATAGCTTTTCCCAAAACATCCTCGACCATTCGGTCGAAGTGGCGCATCTGATGGGCCTCATGGCGGCAGAATTGGGGCTGGATCTGGCGACGGCCAAGCGGGCGGGCCTGCTGCACGACATCGGCAAGGCCATGGCGCACGAAACCGAAGGACCCCACGCAGTCGTTGGGGCCGAATTCCTTCAGCGCCACGGCGAATCGGAGGCGGTGGTGAACGGCGTGGCCTCGCACCACAACGACGTTCCTCCGGTGGGTCCCTGGGGGATTCTTGTCAGCGCGGCGGATGCGATCAGCGCATCCCGGCCCGGCGCGCGCTCAGAGAGTATGACCACCTACCTGAAACGGATTGAAGACCTCGAGAAGATTGCGGCTGGGATTCCGGGGGTAGAAAAGGCTTTCGCGATTCAGGCCGGACGCGAACTGCGGGTGTTTGTCCAGCCAGACCAAATTGACGACGAAGCGGCGTTCGGCGTTGCGCGCAGCATTGCATCCAAGATCGAAAACGGGATGCAATATCCCGGGCAAATCAAGATCACGGTTATTCGGGAGAAGAGATGCGTGGAGCTGGCGAAGTGAAACGTGAAACGTGAAACGTGAAACGTGAAAAGCTGACCCTGCAACGGAGAGTTGGAATTTCTGACCACGGATGAACACACCGCAGCAAGGCCGCAGCCGAAGATAGACAGAATCATTAAAGGACAGAATCATTTTCACCCAGAAATGATTCTGTCCTGCCATGATTCTGTCTCAAGAATTGCGCGGCCTGCGAAGATTCCAATTATAGCAGGACGGATGCGGCGAAATCGAACCGGAGCGCGGACATTCCTGTCCGCAGCAACGTGCGGTCGCCGAAGCGGCCGGTTTCTAAGAAAGCACTACCTGCCTTCTGTAATCGTGCTGGGCAGGCCGTTTTCCCACGTCTTGGGGCTGTCCCAGGGACGGGCAGACATATTGTCGGATTCCTCGGTGGCGCAGCCAGCAAGGCCGAGGCTACCAAGCAAGAGCAGGCAAAGAAGCGCCGGTCGAGCGATACTCAGGATTTTCGTCATGGTCCTCAGATCAGCGGGAAACCTTTTCAAGATTTCGGGCGCGCCGGCATAATCAGATCGCCTTCAATGGGTTCGCCCAGCTTAAATCCGGGCTCGATGTTGGCGATGCAGCGATCCTTTTGCAGGGTGTTGACTCTGACCTTCGCGATCAATTTACCGTCACGATGCACGAGAAACTCGCCGCCTTTCAGAACGCCGAGATCTTCGCCTACGTTGAGAACCACAAAATTCCATTTGGGATCCATGACGAGGACTTTGCCCTTGATAGAGGCCGGCAATTCGGGGGAAGCCTCGGGATCCTTATATAACGCCAACTCGATCTCAAGATTCTTGATTCTCTTGAGGAACAAAGCGTTTTCGGCTTTTACAGCCTCCAACTGATCCCGGAGATTGGTGTAGTTCTTCTTGAAAGCGGCAATTTCTTCAGGTTTCCAGCCAATTACCTTGTACGCCTCCAACTCGCCTCTGGTGTCATCGAGATCCTTGAGGGCCTTGTCTCGTTCGCTGGTGACCTTCTCAGCGAGCTTGGTCTTGGAATCCAGGTTGCGCAGAGCGGTATCGCGCTCCTCGGTGGTGGCGGCGAGGGTGGCCTGTGTTTGTTTGAGATTGTCGGCGGTTTTCTTAAGCTCTTTCTTGGTGCTGGCCAACTCGCCCAAGGCCTTTTCCTTCAAGCCGATTTCCTCTTTGAGGTGCGTTTGTAAAGAGACGATTTTTTCCTTAACCTTTGTGAAGCTCAAAGCGCCGATGGCAAGCCCAGCGAGGATCGTGACGATTAAACTAATGCGAAGCAACATGGTCTATCTGCGGTTAACAGTTCGTAATCCAGACTAGGACTCCGGCAAGCCGCTGTCAACGGCTTTTGGAATATTTTTGGCCAGGCACTGTGAGCCAGTGGGTTGGGCCATCCTGAGTGGTCGGGGACATGAGTCCGCTGACGTATCGTAGGGCAGGCTTTCTAGTCCCGCTCAGCGGGAGGAGGGCGGCTTTTCAGCCGCCCGATGGGGACCGGGCTGAAAAGCCCGGCTCACCGGCAGCCTGGAAAGGCTGCCCTACGTCATCACCGAATTAACTTAGTTAACTCCGAAATCAATTAGCGGCCCTCCCCGCCACACCCTTAGTCCCCTTCGATATAGCCCGAGCCGGCTCTTTGGGGCGCAATTCGCGCACTGCTTTGCCGGCTTGCCACATCTCAGAGTTGCCGATGGCGCCAAGTTCTTTAGCTAATTGCTGCTGATAGTCGGGCCTGCCGCAAGCGGAGAGCACCCGGGCACATTCTTTGCCCGTCTTTACCCGTTGATACAACTCCTTGAACACCGGCAGCACGGCTTTCTTGAAGCGCGGTTTCCAGTCCAATGCCCCGCGCTGGGCGGTGGCCGAGCAGTTGGCGTACATCCAGTCCATCCCGTTTTCGTCCACCAGCCGAATCAGACTCTGGGTCAGCTCTTCGACCGTTTCATTGAACGCCTCGCTTGGAGTATGACCATGTCCACGCAGCACGTCGTACTGAGCTTCCATGATGCCCGCCAAAGCGCCCATAAGCACGCCTCGCTCACCTGTCAGGTCACTGAAAACTTCGTGCTGGAACGTGGTGGGGAATAGATAACCTGACCCAATCCCGATACCCACAGCCAGGCAGCGCTCGCGGGCATGTCCCGTGGCGTCCTGGCCGATGGCGAAACTCGAGTTGATGCCCGCGCCAGTCAGAAAATTGCGGCGCACGGACGTGCCTGAGCCTTTTGGCGCCACCATGATTACGTCCACATTCGATGGCGGCACCACACCAGTTTGCTTGCTGTAGGCGATCGAGAAACCGTGCGAAAAGTAGAGCGCATCTCCCGCCTTGAGATTGGCTTTCACAACTGGCCAAATCGTTCGCTGGGCAGCATCCGAGACCAGCATCTGAATAATCGTGCCGCGGCGGACGGCCTCATCAATTTCGAACAATGTCTTGCCCGGCACCCAGCCATCCTTGACCGCCCGATCCCAGTCCCGCTTGAACGCGCTGGCCTGACCAATAATGACCTTGAAGCCATTATCGCGCAGATTCAGTGATTGAGCCGGGCCTTGAACGCCGTAGCCGATGATCGCGATGGTTTCGTCTTTGAGCACTTTGCGCGCTCGGGCCATGGGAAACTCTTTGCGAGTTATCACCTCTTCCTTTGTTCCGCCGAAGTCAATTTTTGCCATAAAATCACTATTTGAAGCTTATTTGATTATTGGAGTTTGAAGTTTGGAGTTTTTTAACCGAGTTTATCAGTGGTTGAAAAATCATTCGGCCTTTCCATCCTTCCGGGGCAGCGCCACTTTGCCGGTGCGCGTCAAATCCATTACGCCGAAGCGCTTCATCAGGCTCAGGAGCTTCTCGATTTTGCCCTCGTCGCCCGTGACCTCGATGCTCAGGCTCTTGGGCTGGACGTCCACAATTTTGGCCCGGAAGATGTCGGTGATTTGCATCACTTCTGCCCGTGTTTTTGAGTCCACGGACACTTTCACCAGGACCAACTCACGATCCACGTATTCGTTTTCCCGGAAATCCACCACCTTCATCACGTCTGTCAGCTTGTTAAGCTGTTTAACGATTTGATCCACAGTCGCATCGTCGCCCCGAGTAACGATAGTCATCCGGGACGCCGTTGGATCCTGCGTCGGGGCGACATTGAGCGAGTCAATGTTGTAGCCGCGACCGCTGAACAATCCGGCCACGCGCGTGAGCACGCCGAATTTGTTCTCAACCAGCACTGAAATGGTGTGTCGCATTTTCGTCCCTTTCAAACGGGAGCGCGGAACTTAACAATCACACGCGCAAGGGTCAAGGGGCAAACTGGATCACAGTTCTGCCTTGATTTGAGGCAAGACGCCCGTACTTTGGGCCGATGTTAGTGACGGAACCGCAGGAAACAATTTCAGTAAACCCCGAGCGGGCACATGCTGCTCCATCGCTTTTGAAGGCGACCAGCCAGACGTCCGCTCTCCCTCCGCATCCTGACCGTTTCGCTACCCGCCACATCGGCCCGAGTCCGGCCGAAGCTCAGCAAATGCTCGACCTGCTGGGTTACTCCAGCTTGGACGAGTTGATCACGGAAGCGATCCCTGCCCAAATCCGGTTGACTCGACCCTTGCAGCTTCCTCAGACCCGCAACGAACGGGAAACTCTCGAAGCCCTCAAAGAGATCGCGTGTCAGAATCAACTTTTCCGCTCCTACATCGGCATGGGCTACTACGATTGCATTACACCCCCGGTAATCCAGCGCAACATCCTGGAGAATCCCGGCTGGTACACGCAATACACGCCTTACCAAGCCGAGATTTCCCAAGGACGACTTGAAGCGTTGCTGACCTTTCAAACCATGGTCAGCGATCTCACTGGATTGGAGGTAGCCAACGCTTCGCTGCTCGATGAAAGCACTGCCGCGGCCGAGGCCATGCACTTGTGCCATGCTGTCAAACCAGGACGAAACCGTTTCTTAGTTTCAGCGGCCTGTCATCCGCAAACAATCGATGTCGTGCAAACGCGCGCCAGGGCGCTCGGCATAGAGTTGCTCGTGGGTGATCACGAGACTTTTCAATTTGACGACCAGGTCTTTGGCGCGCTTGTGCAGTACCCTGACACTTTTGGAGAGATTCATGATTATTCCAAATTCGTGGAGAGCGCTCACGCAGCCGGATCACTCGTGGCAGTGGCTGCCGACCTTTTAAGCCTCACGTTGCTGAGGCCCCCCGGGGAGTTTGGAGCTGACATCGCTTTAGGCAGCGCACAACGCTTTGGGGTGCCGCTTGGTTATGGTGGGCCGCACGCGGCGTTCTTTGCCACGCGTGAAGCCTACAAGCGCCAGGTCCCTGGCCGAATCGTCGGCGTGTCAAAAGATTCTCAAGGCCGGCCCGCCTACCGCCTGGCGCTTCAAACCCGCGAGCAACACATTCGCCGCGAGAAGGCCACCAGTAACATCTGCACGGCGCAGGCGCTATTGGCGAACATTGCCGCCATGTACGCTTGTTACCATGGACCTGAGGGATTGAAGCGCATCGCGCAACGAGTCCACGCGTTGACGCTCGTTCTGGCCAAAGGGCTCCAGAAACTAGGCTATAAACGATCTTCGGGGATGCCCTGCTTTGACACGCTTCGCATAGACCTCGGTTCGACTACTGTTGCCGGCCTTTTGAGGATTGCCGAAGCGCACCGAATGAATTTCCGTCGCATAGATGAGCAGACCGTGGGCATTTCGCTCGATGAGACCACGAATGAGAGCGATGTGATGGAGATGCTTTCGGTGTTCAATGGCGGAAAGGCGGTCGAGATTGGTTTTGCGGAATCGCAAACCGAGACGCCTGCGCTCCCAGGGCGCTCCGGCGCCTTTTTGACGCATCCGGTCTTCAACCGCTATCACTCGGAAACCGAGATGCTGCGCTATTTAAAGCGCCTGGAATCACGCGATCTCTCCCTCACCACCTCAATGATTCCGCTGGGCTCATGCACCATGAAGCTCAATGCCACCGTGGAAATGCTGCCCGTCACTTGGCCCGAGTTTAGCCGGCTCCATCCTTTCGCGCCGCTGCGCCAAGCCCGAGGTTATCAGCTCCTCTTCCAACAATTGGAAGATTGGCTATCGGAGATTACCGGCTTTTCCGGCATCTCACTCCAGCCCAACGCCGGCTCGCAGGGCGAATTCGCCGGCCTGCTCGTCATTCGCGCCTGGCACGAAAGCCGCGGTCAGCCCGGACGAAACATCTGCCTCATTCCGACCTCCGCGCACGGCACAAACCCAGCCAGCGCCGTCATGGCGGGCATGAAGGTTGTATCTGTCGGCTGCGATCAGGAAGGGAACATTGACATGGCGGATCTGCGCGCCAAAGCCGAGGAACACAAATCCGATCTGGCAGCCCTGATGGTTACTTATCCATCCACTCACGGCGTTTTCGAAGAAACCATCAAAGAGATCTGTGAAATTGTCCACTCTCATGGTGGGCAGGTCTATATGGATGGCGCGAACCTGAACGCGCAAGTCGGCCTTTGCAGGCCGGGCGATATCGGCGCCGACGTGTGTCATCTGAATCTGCACAAGACATTTTGCATTCCGCATGGCGGCGGCGGGCCGGGCATGGGACCCATCGGAGTGGCCGAGCATCTGGTCGAGTTTTTACCTGGGCATTCCGTGGTGAACCTGGGTGGTGAGAACCCCGTTGGCGCAATCTCCGCTGCGCCGTGGGGCAGCGCCAGCATCCTGCCGGTCTCATGGGCTTACATTGCGGCCATGGGCGCCGCGGGCCTGGCGGAAGCAAGCAAATACGCCATCCTTAACGCCAACTACATCGCCAAACGGCTCGAGGGTATTTTTCCGGTCCTGTTCCGTGGCCACGGCAATTTAGTCGCGCATGAATGTATTCTGGACCTCCGCCAATTTAAGAGCGTGACGGTCGAAGACGTGGCCAAGCGGCTGATGGATTATGGCTTTCACGCTCCCACCATCTCCTGGCCTGTGCCGGGTACGATGATGATCGAGCCCACCGAGAGCGAGTCCAAAGAAGAGCTGGATCGATTTTGCGAGGCGCTGATTTCCATTCATGCGGAAATGCAAGCCGTGGAATCGGGCCAGGCCGATCCACGAAATAACGTTCTCAAGAACGCGCCGCACACGGCTGACATGTTGGCCGCGGATGCGTGGGACCACCCGTACTCGCGCGGGCAGGCCTGTTTTCCGGCACCATGGTTGCACGATCACAAGTTCTGGCCGGCCGTAGGGCGCATTGATAATGTGTTCGGGGACCGCAATCTGGTCTGCGCGTGCTCCTGACCCTCGTCCATCCTTTCTGGGCATCTCATTAACACCGCGGCTTTAGCCGGTGCAAAAGCGCAACTAAACTGGCAAGCCGTTTCACTCGGATATTTCACACTCCCTGACGCCGGGTGAGGGCACCCAGCCTACAGGGCAGCGTCTCCGGCTTGTAGGCCGCGTGCCCTCACGCGGCGCTCCGTTGCCATTCGCAGGCGAGTGCGAAA
>PSRM01000365.1 GCA_003176045.1 Verrucomicrobiota bacterium
AAAGCCGAGGGCACATCTGCGATGTCCTTGATCACCAGAGGCAGCAGCGCGACGAAACAGGCGATGAACAAGAAGCCGATCTTCTGAGTTTCCTCGGTGCCGAACCAGGTCATGCTCAGCGGGATAAATACCACTATAGGCACGTAAGCGCCCGCCAGGGACAATGGGCGGAAGAACGCCGCGATGGGGCGGAAGGTCGCCATATAGACGCCGAGCGGGATGGCGATGACGGCCGCCAGAAGAAATCCCGCGGTCACCCGCAACCACGAGGCAAAAATGCAACGCTCCAATCCCTGTTGGAAATGGAGGGACGGAAAGGAACGAAGGACTTCCATAGGACCCGGGAGAATAATCGGGTGGACCAAACGCGTCTCAGGTCCGCCACGAGTGAGAAACCACCACACCAGCATTAACAGACCGACCATCAGCGCAGTCAATCCGAAAGTCCTGGCGTATGAGAGTTCTGACCGGACGCGGAATTTGGCCAGGCGCACCAGCAATGTCAGCGCCGCTACGAAGACCAGTGCATAGAGGAGAAAGGTCATTGTGGGCGCCGAGCTAACGCCGGCGATTGGGATCCAGCGCGTGCCGCTTCAGGGAGGGTTGCTCGTCTGCGACTCAAGATCCCGACTCCAGCGGAAACACCTTAACCTCGACGCGCCGGTTCTTTTTGTTGTGTTCGGGATTGCTGTTGTCAGTGCAGGCAGGCAGGGGATTGTCCCAGCCGTTCCCGACCACTTTGAATTTGTTGGGATCAAATTTGTACTTGTCCATGATGGCTTTGCGGACGGAGTCTGCGCGGTCGTATGAGAGGCGCCGGACCATGTCGGTGGGCACTATCCCCTTCTTACTGGCATCGGTGTTTCCCTCGATGATGATATAGGCATTGCCAAATTTGCCGGCAAGCTTGCCGATTTCCTCCAGCGTTCCGGGGATAGTAGCGTCGTACTGCGGGTTCAGTTCGAAGCTGTTGGGCTCAAAGGCGATCATGACCGCTTTGGTGAGCACCTGGCCACTGCCGGCTTCGGCGCTCATTTTCATGAGGGCGTCGGGCTTGAATGTTGGCTGAGAGAGATCGCGAACGTCTTTGTATTCCTCTGATAGCGCCGCCAGGACGGTATGAGCCTTCACGCGATTGGCTGGAACACTGGTAGGAATCGTTCCGAGTGATTTATAGATGGTGCAGGCACTGTTCCAGATAACTTCGAAGTTCGCAGGATTGAAAGGATCGAGGAAAAACTTCGAGTTCTCGCGGTAATTGGTGAGATGAGCGTCCCCTTCGGTGATACCGCCGTCCTTGCCGATCATGTTCTTGCAGTCCTCAACGGGAAGACTAAACGCCGTGGCCAGGCCCTGCGCCGCGCGGCCCGGGTCCTTGCGCACCATGTCCATGCCTTCAAAAATTCCGCGCACCAGGCCGGAAACGATCTCCGGATGGTCACGATAGAAATCGTTGCGCACGGCCCAAACGTCGGCGATCAGATGATTAGCCGTTCCGGTCGTGACCACCAGGCGCGATCCTTTGAGCTTGTCAGTGACCTGGTAAATATCCGGGGACCAACCGACGAAGGCATCATAAGAAGAGTCTTGCACGAAAATTTTTGCGGCCGCAGGCGCATCGGCAGACCATTTAAAATCTATTTCCCCTGGATCAATGCCGGCATCAACCAGCAGCGACATGATCAGATAATGGCTGGGCGAATTTTGCGCCAGGACGATTTTTTTGCGCTTTCCGCCGGTGGGCCGCAGATCATTGATGCTGCGGATTTCCCCGCGCGCCACCACACCATCGCCGCCACCGGAGAAATCAATCTGCTGGCAGACGACAGGCACCGTGCGCGAATCCTTGACCAACTCGGGCGCGAAAAGCGCGATCATATCGAGGGTGCCCCAAAGAATGTGGCTTTGGCCGCTGGCGAACAGGTCGCGGGCTTTGACCGGATCATCGACGATCGCCAGATGAACGTAGAACCCGTACTTTTGTGCAAACACGCTTTGGTCGCTCGGCTCCAGGCCCGCGTTGGCCATGATAATTGGCGCCCACCCGGGCCAAACGTTTATGGGAAACTGCACAATCAGTTTTCCATCCTTCGTCTCCTTCTTGTAGTCGCTTACTCCGCTCACCGCCGGAATGCCGGAACGTTCGACCAGGCTCGCGACGTTGGTGCCGGCCAGCAGGGGAATGTCCACCGGCGGTGTTTTGAGTTTGGCGATTTCTTCCTTAACTTTTACCACGTCCACAGATTGGTTCTGCGGACGGCTCGGCGGCGCAATTTTGTCCCACCAGCGATACAGGCCAAAACCGACCACTCCGAGCAAGAGGATCGTGAGTACAATTTTTCCGCGAGTTGTCATAGCAGGCCTTGGATAATTGGATAATTGGATTGTTGGATGGACTTCACGTTTCTGCGATCTTCTGCCGCTCCGGAGCCGGCGGGGCAGGGGACGACGCGGCAGCCGCAGGCTGAACCAGGCCCATCTTCTTTTTATATTCCTGGAAAAGCATGGCGCCGCGGGCTTTGCGGGCTTCCTGCTGCCGGGCGACGCCGCTGCCCATTTCTTTTGCCAGATCAAGTGTGGCCCGCATCTGGCCTTCGCCGGCGGCGGCCGATTGGCGCAGTTGCTGCATGGATTGGCCCATCTCGCCGCCCATCATTCCTTGCAGCTCGGTGATCGAACTCTTCATCATGCCGGAAAGGTTTTCGAGTGACCGGCCAATCGCCACTTTGGCTTTGACGGCCTCGAATTCGCGCTGGAATTTCTGAATCTCGCGCAAGCTCTCGGCGATGATCTCGGTATTCTGCTTGTAAAGTTGCTCGAGATTGTCGGCCTGCGCTTTGTTGTCGTTGAGGTCGCTTTCGAGCGACGCCAGTTCTTCGGCATAGTGAGAGCCATTGGCTTCGTCGTTAGCGGCGGCAGCCGCCTGTAACATGCTTTGCAGCTCCTCACGCTGCCGCTCCTGGCGCTTGATTTGGTCGCGCAACAGAGCGATCTGTCCCGCCAACTGGCCGTTGGCGTAATGGGCCTTGTCGGCTTTGGCTTTGGAATCGCGGATGCCTCGCTCGACGACGGCCTGGTTGATGGCATCCGTTTCAGTTGCCTGCTCGGCCATAAGGCCAAGCCAGATAAACAAACGCTTGATTGCTCGGAACATGGATTTTCCTTTCTTTATTACTTTTTTGGCGGCTCTTCGTCTTCCAGCAGAATTTTCTTCTGCAAAATGAATTCGAGCTGTGAGTTTAACTCTTTTTCGTTCGAGGCGCTTACAACCGTTGCGCCCATCTTCTTGACTGAAGCAAACACTTTTGCGTCCACATCGAACGCGATAAAGTGCACGGATATGCCTGACTGGCCAGCCTCAGCGCGCTGCTTGAGTTTGGGCAGCACGTCTGCGGGAGACGGGCCCAGGGTATTCATTCCGTCGGTGATGATCAGCACATGCTTGCGCGACAGCGAAGAGCCCAGGACCCGGCCGCCCGCGGTGTTCAAGGCGTTTCCAAGCGGAGTTGCCCCGCGCGGGTCGGAGAAGTCCCGGGCGAAGCTCTTAAGCGCCTCGGCGTCGAACGGCCCGAACTTCACCGCCTCGCGGGCGCCATTCCCCTTGAACACAAAGAGGCCGGCCTCGATTCTTCGAGGGCTGCTGGACGAATTATTGGTCAAGAAGCTCTCAATATGGCTCGCCACGGCTAGCAAGGCACGGTTTGCAATGACGTATTTTGGCGTCCGGCCGCCTGCAGCATCAGGCACCAACTCATTCATGCTGCCGGACGTATCGTAAATGATTGCCAATGCCACGCCGTCGGTTTCCGCGCCCCGGGTGAGGCTCAAACAACCGAGAATGGTCCAGATTCCCAAGCAAAAGCGTAGCTTAACCAGTCCCATAGGGTTCATCGTTATACGGTGTTTCATCTGGAGTCAACCCTCATTTATGTTCTCACGATTGGCATCTATAAAAAGTCAGTTACTTTGTAATTAAAATGGCATGAATGTTTTGATCATTGTTGACGTGCAAAATGATTTTGTTCCTGGAGGGGCATTGGCTGTGTCTGAGGGCGACCAGGTGGTTCCCGTAATAAACCGGCTCCAGCCGCAGTTCGACTTAGTGGTTGCCACACAGGATTGGCACCCTGCCAATCATGGCAGTTTCGCTGCTAATCATCCAGGAAAGCGCATCGGAGAAGCCATCAAATTAAATGGACTGCCTCAAATTCTTTGGCCCGTCCATTGCGTGCAAAACACCCCAGGCGCCGAATTCGTGCGCAGCCTGGACACCGCCCGCGTCACCCGTGTCTTCCAGAAGGGCACCGATCCTCAAATAGATAGTTATAGTGGATTCTTTGATAACGGCCACCGCAGGGCGACCGGTCTCGACGCCTTTCTCAAGGAGCGCAACGTGACCGAAGTCTCTGTGGTCGGCCTGGCGACAGATTACTGTGTGAAGTTCACGGCTCTCGATTCCGTGACACTGGGCTTCAAGACTAATTTGATCGAAGAGGCATGCCGCGGGGTGAATCTCAAGCCGGGCGATGTGGCGCGCGCGCTTGAAGAGATGCGGCGGGCGGGGGTGCAAATTGTGGGAGGTGTTAAATAAGTTAAATAAGTTTACTGGCTAAATGGGGGCGGCTCGTGCCGGTTGGCCTTGAACTGCCAAACGCAGCTTTCTCCGATTTAATTTAACGATTTAACCCATTTAACTTATTTAACTTTTTGGTTCATCCACCGGGTTTGTTATTTGGATTTTTCCCTCTCGAGTTTATATTTGCCGTCACAATGGTGAAGTCGTCCGGACGGTCGGCGATACGCCTGCGCGGCGTGCGCCAGAACAACCTCAAGAATTTCGACCTCGACCTGCCTCTCAACAAGCTGATTGTGGTTACGGGTTTGAGCGGGTCGGGCAAGAGTTCCCTTGCGTTCGATACCCTGTTCGCTGAGGGGCAACGCAGATACATCGAGACGTTTTCTCCTTACGCCCGGCAATTCCTGGATCGAATGGACAAACCACAGGTGGATTCAATCGAAGGAATTCCTCCGGCCATCGCCATCGAACAGCGAAACGCTGTGCGAACCACCCGCTCGACGGTGGGCACGATGACTGAGCTCTGCGACTACATGAAGATGTTGTGGCCGCACATCGCCCAGCTCCATTGCCGGCAATGCGGCAAACCCGTGCGCAAAGACTCGCCGCAGATGGTGTGGGAAACCGTCAAGAGCGTAGAGCGTGGAGCGTGGAGCGTGGAGCATGGAGCGGCGGGGGCGGCAAACACCAAACACCAAACACCGAACACCAGAGAAACCTCAAACTCCAAACTTCAAACTTCAAAGAAGCCTCAAGCCTCAACCTTCGACACTGGTTTCGAGCAACCACCGGAGTTTTTGATCACCTTTGATGTGCCGTTGAGCGACAAGTTGTCTTTCGAAGAAAGCATCGGGCTGGTTGCGAACCGGGGATACCAGCGGCTGCTCATGGGGGGCCAAATCGTTCGATTGGCTGAGTTAGAGAAGCAAGGGCTGACAGCTTCTCGCTCCAGTTCGCTTACCGTGGTGCAGGACCGGCTCAGAGCTTCGGAAGCAAATCGTGCGCGCTTCATTGAAGCCTGCGAACAAGCTTATCATTTCGGCAAAGGTAAGCTGGCGGTTCACTTTCTCGACCGCGATCAACCTGAGGCTGCCGCTTTCGCCGAATCGCCTCAAATGCCCAGTTCCGAATCACGTTTTACGTTTCACGTTTCACCTTACACTTCTCACGCAACACGCAACACGCAATACGCACTTCGCTTTTCGAATCGCCTCCACTGCGCCGAGTGCGACATCGAATACAGCGATCCTTCCCCAGCCTTGTTTAGCTTCAACCATCCCGCCGGCGCCTGCCCAACGTGCCGCGGGTTCGGGCGCATTATCAGCATTGATTACGATCTGGTCATCCCGGACCGCTCCAGGACCCTGGCGCAGGGGGTCGTCAAACCGTGGCTGACAGGCCACGGTCTCGAATCGCATAACGACCTGATGCGTGTTGCCAAGCATTTCGAGATTCCAACGAACGTGCCGTTCGAAAAGCTCTCGAAGAAGTGGCAAGACTTTGTCATCGAGGGTGAACCGGATCATGGCAAGGACGAGGAGCACCAATGGCCGCGTTCCTGGTACGGCGTAAAGGGCTACTTCCGTTGGCTGGAATCCAAGGCCTACAAAATGCATGTGCGGGTCATGCTGTCGCGCTATCGCGCTTATACCCCATGTCCGGATTGTCAGGGGAGGAGATTCCGGCCGGAGGCGCTGCTTTATAAAGTCCAAGGTCCAAAGTCCAAAGCCCAAAGTCCAAGGCCTACAGTCCAAAGTCCACAGTCCACAGTCCACAGTCCACGGTCCACAGTCCACAGTCCACAGTCAGGCCCGCCAGAGGGGCCATGCCTGTCTGGCCGGTCTGGCGAAGGTTTCACGATCGGGGATTTCTATGCATTACCCGTCCGTGACGCATTGTGCTTCATTGAAGAGCTGCGGGAGCGAAGGCCTTTCCAACGAACCGATCCGCTCGCTCTGGTTCTCGGTGAGATTCGCTCCCGGTTGCATTACCTCGATGAGGTCGGCCTTGGTTATCTGACACTCGATCGGCCCACACGCACACTTTCAGGCGGAGAAACCGAGCGAGTAAACCTGACGACGTGCCTGGGTACTCGGCTGGTCAATACGTTGTTTGTTCTCGATGAACCGAGTGTGGGCCTTCATTCCCGTGATACCGAACGACTGGTCCGCATCCTCAAGCAACTGAGGGATGCTGGCAACACCGTGGTCGTGGTTGAACACGAACCGGGTGTCATTCGTGCAGCCGATCAGATCGTGGACCTGGGGCCAGGCCATGGCGCCAGTGGCGGGCAGGTGGTTTTTCAGGGTGCTTACCGGCAAATACTCGCTTCAAAGGAATCGCTCACGGGAGAATACCTGAGCGGCCGAAAACAGATTTCTACTCCGGTGCGGAGGGCGGTCCAAGTCCAAAGTCCAAAGTCCAAAGTCCAAAGACAGACTACCGTCCTCGCCGCGTCTGCTGCTCCTGTGCTCAAGTATGCCTACTCCGCCGAAGCGGTGGCAGGCTTGGCCCTGAATGACGCGCCTGGGCCCTCGGCCCTCGACCATCGAGCCGTTGGCGCGCCGGAGCGCAGCGTAGTCGGGTCGCTGCTCGACCCTCAGCCCTCGTCCCTCCGGATTTCCCACGCCACCTCCAACAACCTGCGCGACCTCTCAGTGGAGATTCCGCTGGGTCGTTTTGTTTGCATTACCGGCGTGAGTGGTTCAGGAAAGACAACATTGCTGCGCGAGGTCCTCTTGCCGGCTCTTTCCGCCAGGCTTAAGTCCGTTCTGCCTGATACAAAGGCCTCCGATCGGCTCTCTACTGCTGGGCCGGAAAATGGTGACGATGCTGACTCTTCGGCCGATGCGGACTCAGGTATAACCGGGCGGGGAGCGCTCGTCGAAGGATGCGAAGAACTGGGCCGGGTCGTTCTCGTGGACCAGGCCGTCCTCGGCAAGACTCCGCGCTCCAATCCCGCGGTCTATATCGGCGCCTTTGATGATATCCGTGAATTTTTCGCGCAATCAGAAGGAGCCAAACAGCGTGGCCTGAATGCCAGCGCTTTCAGTTTCAATTCTGCGCAGGGCCAGTGCGAGCGTTGCCGCGGGGCCGGCTTCGAGAAAATCGAGATGCAGTTCCTCAGCGACGTTTTCATTCGCTGCCCGGAATGTAATGGCCGACGGTACCGTGAGCATATACTGAAGCTCCGAGTTAGTCCATCCTCCTACGCCAAGGCTTCGGAGAACAAGAAGTCGAAAGCCCAAAGTCCAAAGTCTAGAGACGAGGGTCGAGGGTCGAGGGTCGAGGCCCTGTCCATTGCGGACGTGCTGGAGTCCACGGTTGACGAAGTTATAGATTTTTTGGACCGCTTTCCTGAATCGAATCCCGGGAGGCGCGCACGGCAAAGCCTGGCCCTATTGCAGGAGGTTGGGCTTGGTTATCTGAAACTCGGCCAACCCATCAATACGCTCTCTGGTGGTGAAAGCCAAAGATTGAAGTTGGTCCGCCACCTGGCGGAGGTCGAAACAGAGCCGCGACGGTTAGAGAGCGCACAGGACGCGGCGATGGCCGCTGTGCAGCTTCACGGCACGGCGGACAGCACCGGAGCGCGGACATTCCTGTCCGCAGCAACGCCCAAACATTCCGCGGCCGACGTGCGTTCTGACGCTCCCGCCTCATCGGATGATGCTGCGGACAGGAATGTCCGCGCTCCGGTACCGGCCAAGCCTATTCTCTTCCTTTTCGATGAACCCACAACGGGACTTCACTTCGACGATGTCCGGCTGCTCCTTAAAGTGTTTCAGCGCCTGGTGTACACTGGACATTCCGTGCTGGTGATCGAACACAATCTCGAAGTCATCAAATCGGCGGATTGGATCATAGATCTCGGTCCTGAAGCAGGAGATCATGGCGGGGAGGTGGTTGTCACGGGCACACCAGAAACGGTCGCTCAATGCACTGCCAGTCACACCGGCCGCGCGCTGCGAGAAGTTCTGCGCCTGGAGAAACATTGACTTGCCCGTTTTCGGCAGATATTCTTTCAAGCGAACGATTTTTTCCAGACATGCTGGAATCCATAGAGAAACTGTTGATTTTGCAGGACCGCGACCGGAACCTTCGCCGGGCACGCGATGAGTTGAGCCATATCGAGCCCGAGCGCCAGGGCCTGCGCGGCAAAGCCGCCGCTGCCCAGGCTGCTCTCGACGCTGCCAAAGACCGCTCCAAGCACATCGAGTCGGATCGGAAGAATCTCGAACTCGAAGTCGAAGAGAAAAAGCAACTCATCAACAAATACGCCAACCAACAGCTCCAAACCCGCAAAAACGAAGAGTACCGCGCGCTGGCGCACGAAATCGAAACTTGCAAGGCGGACATTTTTAAAATCGAAGACCAGGAAATCGCCTTGATGGAGCAAGCGGAGGCAACGCAAAAGGAAATTCAGCGAGCCACGCAAGCGTTGACCGAAGCCCGCACTCTGGTGGAAGGGCAGATCGCGAAGTTAAATGAGCGCGAGGCGAACTTGAAGAGGGAGCTGGCCCAACTCGAAGCCAATCGCGAGGAATTGGCGGCTGCGGTGGATCAAGTTGCCCGCGGGCGCTATGAGCGGCTGACCCGCTCCAAAGGCGAACGCGTCATCGTTGGGATTCAGGGCGGAGTCTGCGGCGGGTGCCACATGAAAGTGCCTCCTCAATTGCTGGTCCTTTGCCAGCAGGAAAAGGAGTTGGTCACGTGCAGCAACTGCGGTCGTATCCTCTACTACACGCCTGATATGGATTTGGCGGCGGTGGAATAGTCTGCCAGCCGGTCAATAAAACATTCTCTGGAATCGGATGACCGCACATTTAAAGCGGCTGGTTGCTTTTTATTTCGTACCCCAATCTGTTTCCCTTGCGAGCAGATACGGGCCACACGAAGCGCTCTCACGAATCAGGGACGTAGCGGGTCAGGGAAATATATGTGTGCTTGAAGCAACGGCGCAGAAAATCCAGGTTGCGGCCAACCATCCTAAATCGAACACGTTTCCAGTTTTCGAAGGCGTATTGGAAGGGGATGACGCACCCGTTAGGCTCAGGGGATATATTCGGTTTAGACCCGAAGTTCTTTTTGCGCTTTGGGTATTCACGGTGATTCTGCTCTTCTTTCTCCCCGTTGCCTTGATTCTTAGGCCAGGCCTTGGCCTTCAGGATTGGGGAACGAGTTTGTGCGCAATATGCGGCTGGATCACCCTGCTAGAGGGTTTCTATTTGGTCGGTCGGGATGACCCGATTATTATTAGAACCAGTCTTGCGCAGGCCTTAGGCAATTAGTACGAGTAGTGGAATGAGTCGAGCTTCCAGAACCCCAAATCATTCGCGCCCATCCTTGATAATCCTTGGAAAATCCCGTATATTTCCCTCGATTTTGGAAGGGCGGAGGATCGCTTTCATTTCGCTTCGGCGGGGTGGAGGAGGAAAGTCCGAACACCAAAGGGCGCGATGCCGCGTAACCCCGGTTTGGCCGGGGATACACGCGGGAGGTGCCCCGAAGCAATTCGGGGCCCGACGGATAGTGCCACAGAAAATAAACCGCCTTTTGTCTCTGGAGCAATTCAGGGCCAGAAGGTAAGGGTGAAAAGGCGGGGTAAGAGCCCACCGCTCCAAGCGCAAGCGCGGAGGTACGGAAAACCCCATCGGGTGCAAGGCCAAATAGGGGACCCCGGAGTTGCCCGCTCCATGTTCCGCATGCCGGAACGGGTCCCGGGTACTGGCTGCTGAGACAAATGATTCTCTCCTTCGCTTGTGTATGCACGAGCGGAGCAGACAAAATTCGGCTTACAGCCCTTCCAAAATCATCAAGAATGATACGTGGCAGCGTTACGGAGGATTGGAGACCCTGGTTTCCTACGATGCTGCCTACTTGCCGGATTGGATGTCCAAGATACCACAGGCACATTGGGGATTCCTGGAACGCACTCTCCCATTCCTTGAAACGGAGACACACATTTTCGTTCACGCGTGTCTGGATCCTGAACTTGAGATGAGCGAACAGCCGGATTGGCTCCTATACTGGGAGTATTTCGAGAGACTGCAACCGCACAAATCAGGCAAACGCGTCATCTGCGGCCACACGCCACAGCCTTCGGGCACGATCGGGAATCGCCAGTTTGCCGCCTGCATTGATACCGCGGCAGTCTATGGCGGTTGGCTGACTTGCCTGGACGTAGTGTCTGGCAGATTCTGGCAGACGAACGAAAAAGGCGAAACGCGAGAGGGCACTGTGTAAGCAAGCAGTTGCCTACTCGGGATGCGTGAGGCTCTGGGACGCCGGGTGAGGGCACCCGGCCTACAAGATAGCGCGCCGAGCTTGTAGGCCGCGTGGCCTCACGCGGCGTTCCGGTGCGAGCTGTACAGGAAATCCGGCCTAATCGCCCGTCCCCGCCCTCTTAACAGCCGCTAGTGTGCCCAGAGCCCCATTTCGATCCACCGCCGTTACCGCCACTACATCGGGCAGCGCTCTGTCCCAAACCCGCGAGGTTTGGCCCGCGGGAAGAATCTCCGTATGCCATTTTCCGGCAGACCGGCTTTGCACCAGCCACAGCCAGGCTTTGCCTTCTTTGAGGCTCCAGGCGAAAGTTATCCCCGAGCCTGGTCCGGTGTGGCTGGTGATTTTTGGGCTCGCCAGCCGCGCGTCGCCAAGCCAGGGCGATGCTGGAATCAGTGCCGGTTCGGAGTACACTTTTTCTTCCAACGCATCATCGAAGGCCGGATTGTGAGTCAAACTGGTCATGTTCCAGTGAATGTGGCCATCGGCGCCAGGCATTTGTCGGGTGAGCCGGATTTGATTTACGATTTCCTCGGGCTTCCACTTCCTGCTGGCTCGCACCGTATCCGCCGTTTTGGTCGTATCCAAGCCAGGCATGAGATGGCGCCCCTTTTGATTCTGCTCGCACCACCACTTCAGCAGGACCGGAAAGCTCTGCTCCTGCGCATCAATAGCCCAATAGAGCTGCGGCGCAAAGTAGTCCAACCACCCGCTGGCCAGCCACTTGCGCGAATCAGCATATAGCTTCGAATAAGCGTCGTATCCCTTGATTTGCGGCGGTACGCCATCTTTCCAAATGCCAAAAGGGCTGATCCCAAACTTCACCCACGGCTTCGCGGTCTTGATGCTCTTGTAAAGCCGCTCGATGAATACGTTCACATTCTCGCGCCGCCAATCGTCCCGGTTGAGCTTGCCTCCCGCTCCAAACCGCTGCCAGCTCGCGTCATCGGGAAAATCCAGCTCTCCTCCATCGCTGTCTCTCGCTTTGTATGGGTAGAAATAATCGTCAAAATGGACGCCATCCACGTCGTACCTTTTCACTACGTCCATGACCACGCTCAGCGAATAGTCCTGCACTTCCTTTTCGCCAGGGTCCAACCACAGTTGTTTTCCGTAGTGTCTCACGAGCTTCTGGTGCTTGTTGCTGATGTGGTTGGCCGATGCGGGAGTTTTTACTCCGGCGGTTCGCGCGCGATACGGATTGAACCACGCGTGCAACTCGAGACCTCGTTTGTGCGCCTCAGCGATCGCGAAAGCCAGTGGATCATAGAATGGATCCGGCGCTTTTCCCATCGTGCCGGTCAGAAACTCTGACCAGGGCTCGATCTTTGATTCGTACATGGCGTCACAGGCGGGCCTGACCTGAAAGATCACTGCATTCAGTTTCAGATGTTGGGCGCGTTCCATGATGGTGACCAGTTCGGCTTTTTGCTGAGCAGTGGAAAGGTCCCGGCGCGACGGCCAGTCTATATTCTCGACCGTGGCCACCCAGGCCGCGCGGTATTCGCGCACGGGCGCAGGCGGTTGGATTGCTGCAGGTTTGTAACTCGCGGCGGCGCAGCCCACCGCAAGCAGGCAAGTGGGCAGCGACGTCCTGGCCGTGCGACAGAATACCTTGAACTGCGAGTTTCCGGGCGATCCGCTTACCTGAAGTCTGCGCCTCGAAATATTTGGTAGAG
The DNA here is from genome assembly GCA_003176045.1 of Verrucomicrobiota bacterium. Lineage (GTDB taxonomy): Bacteria > Verrucomicrobiota > Verrucomicrobiia > Limisphaerales > UBA8199 > PSRM01. Next base: position 12,541 of record PSRM01000365.1, read on the forward strand.
CAATCCTCGCCAGCAACATACAAATTCGAGCGGCGATTGTTACTCGCACCGCGCCATCTAGCGAGAAAAAAGAAAACAATTTGTTTGTTCAGAGGCGTATTTCAGATTTTTGGTTTGGCCTCGTAAGTAGCGCAGATTTCTAATCTGCTGTATCACAGTGCTTCCAGCCTGCTAGCTGTCCGTACGTCCTGCCGATTCGAAATCGGCGATACAGCATGTTGGAAACGTTGGAAACCTGCGCTAGTTTTCCCATGTTCCACCGTGCTTAAAAAATCGCAAAAAGATGTTGAACTATCCTGTCTAAGGATGTAAAAATCCCCTCATATAAAGTTAGTCTGCGCTGGAAACAGCGTTGATTAGGGCACAACTCAAGTCAGCGGTTCCTCACCCAATAAGTTGTGCTTGTCGGGCAGGTATGCCCTGCATATAGTGTGTTTCGTTTCCGGCAGGCTTTTGGTGTAGTTTGGTTTGGTTTTTGCAACACATGTATCTCAAGAATTTGACTGTCTTGGGCTTTAAGTCCTTTGCGGACAAAACAGCCTTAAATTTCCAGCCGGGGGTCACGGCGATCGTTGGTCCCAATGGGTGCGGCAAATCGAATGTGTCCGACGCCATACGCTGGGTCCTGGGCGAGCAGTCGGCCAAAGCACTTCGCGGCAGCGAGATGGCCGATGTCATTTTCAACGGCACCGATGGCCGCAAACCGCTCGGCATGGCTGAGGTATCTCTCACCATCGGCGGTGTGGACGCCGAGCATCTGACCGCGGCCGGCGTCGAGCTGGCTTACGATGAAGTGACCCTTACGCGCCGCGTCTTCCGCGATGGCGGCAGCGAATACTTCATTAACAAAACGCCCTGTCGTCTTAAGGACGTCCAACAATTATTCATGGGTACCGGAGTGGGCCGGACCAGTTACAGCATCATGGCCCAGGGGAACATCACACAGATTCTGTCCTCCAAGCCCGAGGACCGCCGGATGATCTTCGAGGAAGCGGCTGGCATCACGAAATACAAGTCGCAGAAGAAAGAGGCACTGCGCAAGCTGGAGTACACCGAACAAAATCTGGTGCGCGTGGCCGACCTGGTGCGCGAAGTGAAACGCCAAATCGGCTCCCTGCAACGGCAGGCCGGCAAAGCGCGCCGGTACAAGCAACTCTCCGCCGAGCTTCAGCACCTCGATACCCAATTTGCACGCCATCAGTTCGATCAATTGCAGGCTGAAATCGCCGAGAAAGAAAAAGCCGCCGAAGCTTTGCGCAATGAAATCGAGGCCATCTCGGCGTCGGTGCTGCGTTCGGAAGATGAGATCACGGAATTGCGCGAGCGGCTCTCTCAACTGGAACAGGAGATAGCCGGCCTGCAACAGCGCGGTCTCGAATTGAAGTCCGAGGCTGACCGGCATGAAAGCCGCATCCAATTCAATGAAGAACGCTTGCGCGAATTTGCGGCCCAGAACGCCAAGGCGCTGGCAGATATCGCCCAGGCTGAGGAACGCCGGCACATCGCCCTCCAGGAATTGGAAACTGTGAACGCCAGCCTGGTTGCCGCCAAAGCCGCACTTGAGCAGCATCGCCGCACACTCGCCGAGAAACAGGCCGCGCTGGGCCAGATCGAGCAGCAGATCCGCGACCGGCAGGAAATGTTACGTCAGGCCCAGGCCGATGCTTTCGCCGCCGCGCAGGACCTTTCGGCCGTCCGCAATGAGATCACAGCCCTCGACCTGCAAAAGCAAGGCAATGTGGTTCGGCTGGAGAAACTTTCCGCAGAAAAAATCCAGCTCGAAGAAGAGCGCACACAGCTCGAGAACCGCTTGCGCGAATTCGCCGCCAATGTGGCCAATCAGCGGCTGAACGCGCAAACCCAGCGCGGCACTGTCGAGGAACGCCAGCGGCGCCTGGTCGAAATCCAGAAGGCGCTGGAGCAGGCCGCTCAGGAACAGGACCGAGCCCTGGAGCGACAGGCCGAGATTCGTTCGCGCCTAAGCGTGCTCGAACAATTGCAGGCCGAGCACGAAGGTTTCGGCGCCGGTGCGCTTGCTGCCTTAAAACATTCTAAACACGTCCTCGGATCGCTCGCTGACAAGATCCATGTCCCGGACCAATACGTCACCGCGGTCGAGACCGCCCTCGGCCATCATTTGCAACTCGTGCTGACCGAAGAGCCCGAATCCGCCCACCAAATCCTGCAGGAACTCAGCGCCGGCAAGCAGGGCAGGGCAAGCATCGCCCCGCTGGCCTTCACTCGAAACGGCTATTCCAGCGACGCCACGGAGCGCGGACATTCCTGTCCGCAGCAAGGACCAACAACCCAGAACGGTTTGGAAGCAGCCGACGCCGGCCAGATTTCGGATGTTGCTGCGGACAAGAATGTCCGCGCTCCGTTAGCGGGCGTCCCGGAACTGAACGGCGTTCCCCTCGAAGCCCTCGCCGTCGTCCAAAGCGATGCGTCCGTTCGCACCTTGCTCGACAAGGTCCTGGGCACTACGCGGATCGTCCGCGACCTTGACGGCGCGACCGCCGCCTGGCGCGAAAGCCACGGCGCGTTCCATTACGTTACGCTGGCTGGTGAGTTGCTCAGCCGCCACGGCGTCTATACCGGCGGTTGCAATAACGGAAACGGCAATGGCAAAGCTCCCGCCTCCATCCTGCGCCGCAAGAACCAGATTTCCGAACTGAGAGTAAGCCTTTGCACCGTTCAAGAAGAAGTCGCGCAGATTAGCCGAAGCAAAGGCGCGCTCCAGAGCGAACAAACAGACCTTCAAGCGAGCCTGCAAAAAGCCCAAACCGAGCTTCGCGCGCAGGAAGTGGCCATCGCCACGAACGAAGGCGAATTCAACACCCTCTCCGCTTCGATGCGGCTCCTCCATCAAAAGATCGAGACCGTCATGTACGAGATCCAGAGCCTGGCCGCTCAGGAGCAGGAAGGATTGCAAAAACGCGGCGCTCTCAGTGAACAAGCCGCCGGTTTGGAATCCCGCGAGCAGTCACGCCAGGCTGAAGTGGCCGCCATCACTCAGGAGTTGGAGGACTTACGCCAGCGCCGCGAGTCGGGCAACGCCGGTCTGACCGAGAGCAAAGTGGCCTTGGCCACCCAGGAACAAATGTCCGCCTCCTACCAACAACAGGAACAATCTCTTGGCCAGCGCGCGCGAGAACTCGACCAACTGATCCAGGATCGGCAAGGAGAGCTTTCCTCGTTTGCGGGGCGCAAGGAGCAGGCCGAATCCGAAATCCAGGAATCCCGCGTCCGAATCGAGGCCCTCCAGCACGATCGCAACCAGGTAAATGCTCAGGCCGCCGAGTTAATCTCCCAAAAGCAATCCCAGGAGACCAATATCGCCACACGCGAGGAAGACCTGCGCGAGCAACGACGCCGCCTCACCGATATCCAGCAACAGCGCGGCGGTATCGAGGTCGAGCTGGCCCAGAAGAACATGGCCGCGCAGAACCTCCGCGAGCGCATCCAGCAAAAGTATCACCTGAACCTCGACGACATCCGCAGTGAGTGCATCACCATAACGTTTGCGGATGAAGGCCAGCCCAAGGTCCACGTAATGACTCCCGAAGAAATGGCCGCCGCCGGCGCGTCCACCGACTGGACCACCGTGGCCCAGCAAATCGAGGCCTTGCAACAGCGCATTGACGAGATGGGCCCGGTGAATCTTGTGGCCATCGAAGAATATGAAGAAACCGAGCAGCGCCACCAGTTCCTTAGCAAACAGCACGATGACCTGGTCCAGGCCAAGACGCAGTTGCTCGAAGTGATCAGCCGTATCAATACCCAGACCCGCGAAATGTTTCGCCAGACTTTCGACAAAATCAGGGAGAATTTCCGCGCCATGTTCGTCGAAGTCTTCGGCGGAGGCAAAGCCGACCTGATCTTGTCGGATGAAAACGATCTCCTGGAAAGCGGCATCGAAATCGTCGCCCGCCCGCCCGGCAAACAACTGCAGACCATCTCTCTGCTTTCTGGCGGCGAACAGACCATGACCGCCGTGTCATTGCTGTTCTCAATCTACCAGGTCAAGCCGAGTCCCTTCTGCGTGCTAGACGAATTGGACGCTCCCCTCGACGAATCGAATATCAACCGCTTCATCCGCATCCTGCAACGGTTCCTTGCCCACTCGCAATTCATCATCATCACGCACAACAAGCGCACCATTGGCATGGCTGACGTCCTCTACGGCGTCACCATGCAGGAGCAAGGCGTCAGCCGCCTTGTAAGCGTTCGCTTCCACAAATCCGGCGAGATCGTAACTGACCACACGCCTGCTTCCATCGAAACACCCATCACCGGCCCGCTCGTCGAGACTATCGAAGACGAGCCGCATAAGCGCGAAGAGACACTCGAAGTCTCCATGGCCAAATAGGAGCGCGGACGCCCTCGTCCGCGTGAACTATCGGACGCTTCGAATAATCAGGACACAACAGCGCCTGAGGAGAGGCGCACTCCATGGCACAAACCAACCGTGGGCTGAACCCACGGCTACCCTCGTTCTGCCGCCACGCGGCGCAGGGCTACCCCTCGATCCTCGGCCCCTCGGCACTTGACACTTGACACCTGCCGCTCGCACACGACACTCTTCGCGCTCGTATGCCAAAACAAAGGACGTTCCACATGCCTCCCGAAGAGTTTCGGCGGTGGGCGCGCATAGCGGCGGATTGGATAGCTGATTACCATAGCAAGGTCGGCTCACTGCCGGTGATGTCTCAAATTAAACCCGGCGAATTACGTGCCTCGCTCCCGCCGAAGGCGCCTGAGCACGGAGAAACGTTTAAGGCTGTATTGGAAGACCTTGACAAACTCATCATGCCTGGCCTTACGCACTGGCAATCACCAAACTTCTTCGGCTATTTCCCTTGCAACAACTCGTTTCCGTCAATTCTCGGAGAGATACTCTCCGCGGGGCTTGGCGTTCAAGGAATGTTGTGGGCGACCAGTCCGGCGTGCACTGAGTTGGAAGCGCACGTGCTGGACTGGATGGCCGAAATGATGGGCTTGCCGGCCAAGTTCAAATCGAGCGGCAAGGGAGGCGGCGTCATTCAGGATTCCGCATCGAGCGCGGTGCTGTGCGCGCTGCTGTCCGCGCGTGAGCGGGCGACAAACCTGGCCTCGAACGAACGCGGATGCGATCGGAGCCTGACCGTGTACGCCTCCAATCAGGCCCATTCGTCAGTGGAGAAAGCAGTGAAAATTGCGGGGATCGGAAAGCAGAACCTGCGCCTGATCGAAACCGACGAGCGCTTTGCGATGAGGCCCGAGGCGTTGGCGACGCAGATCACGAAAGACCGCAAGGCGGGGCTGACGCCGTGTTTTGTGTGCGCCACAACGGGAACAACGTCGTCGAATGGCTTTGATCCATTGTCTGAGATTGGGCGCATCTGTAGGGGACGACGTGAGGAGTCCGCTCGTAGAAAGCGCGTCAGGAAAAGGACTCCTCACCTCGGGATCTGGCTCCACGTAGATGCGGCGATGTCCGGCACCGCGACGATATGCCCGGAGTTTCGCCACTTCCAAAAAGGACTCGAATTCGCGGACTCGTACGCATCGAACCCACACAAATGGATGTTTACGAATTTCGATTGTGATTGTTTCTACGTCGCGGACCGGGCGAGCCTGATTCGCGCATTAAGTGTGCTGCCGGAATACCTGCGGAACCAGGCGACGGAATCCGGGTCGGTAATAGATTATCGCGACTGGCAGATACCGTTAGGGCGGCGTTTTCGCGCGCTGAAGCTTTGGTTTGTCATTCGGCACTACGGTGTGGAGGGTCTAAAGCATCACATTCGGCGGCATGTCGCCTTAGCGCAGGAGTTTGCCGATTGGGTGGGGCTCTCGGACGAGTTCGAGTTGCTGGCGCCCGTGCCGCTGAATCTGGTCTGCTTTGCCGCCAAAGCACCCCGAGCTGGGCGCCGCGCCCGCAATGAATTCAACGCACAACTTCTAGATCGTCTCAATAAAAGCGGGAAACTCTTCCTCACGCACACCATTTTGAATGGCTGTTACGCGCTCAGGTTTTGCATTGGTCAGACCTATACCGAACGAGAGCATGTGGACGAGGCGTGGCGAGTAATTCGGAATGTAGCGCGAGAGCTCGGTGAAGAAAAGGGAGCGCAGGCAAGAAGATTTGGCGGCAGGAAAATCAGCCAGGAAAATTGAATGCAGGAAAATGAAGCGGCTCGAATCTTCCTGCCGCTAAATGTTCCTGCCAGCTTCCGCCTACTTGACGCCGGACATCTCGAGCGCTTTTTCTATCAAAGCTCGCGCGTCGGCATAACCAGGATCGAGTTCGAGCGCGCGGCGGGCGGCGGTTTCGGCTTCCTGAATGCGCCTGAGAGCGAGGAGGATGGTTGCGCGGGCGTACGGGATTTGAGGATCGCCGGATGAAATGCTCTCCGCGCGCACAAGGGCATCGAGAGCTTCCTGGCTTTGACCACGGGCATTGCGTGCGAGCCCGAGGTTGTACCAGGCGCGGGCGTGGCGCGGATCCAGTGCCACGGCTTTCTCCAAAAGGGTGATTGTCTTCTCGGGCGCGCCGACTTCATTCCAGGCCAGGGCCAATTTGAATTCGTACTCGGCTTCCTTTGGTTGAAGACGGCAGGCGGCCTCGAGGTGCGGAATCGCTTCATTCGCCCGCCCGGCCATATCCAGGGCCACCGCCAAGTCGTGCCGGATAGGCGCGGAATTCGAGTCCCAAAGGACAGCCTTCTGATAGTGCGCTACGGCCTGCTGGAAATCGCCTCGCTCCATCTCAAGAGCGCCTTCTTGCATTTGGCCTGTGGGTTGATCGGAATTGAAATCGAGGAACGCCTCAAGTTCCGGCCCGGCGAGAAGAGTATGACGTAACGTCCAGGCGGCGGCCAAGCGGACGTTTCGAACAGAATCATCAACTCGCTTTCTAAGCAGGGTTGAAATCCTGTTGTCCTCTGACTTAAGCGGTTCCAGCGAGCGTACGGCCTTCTCCCGCACCAAGGGATGAACATCCCCAAGCGCTTTTAGCAACCCACTTTGCACATTGGTTTCGCCGACCCACTGAGCCAACAAGCCCACGGCCACTGCCCGCCAATAAGCGTTCGTTTCCGCTTCAAGCATCTTTAGCAGCGGTTCACGCGCGGCCTCTTCGCCATTTCGAGCCCGAGCGATCCATTGGGTTCGAGCGCGCGACGGACGATCCATCTTGTCGCCATACCATTTGGTGACGGATTCCAGAGCCCAGTCTGCGCTCTTGTCCGAATGGCAGCGGGTGCAGGCATTGGGAATGCCAAACTGCTTTGTCATCAGCGGGTCCGGAACAGTGAAGCCGTGGTCGTGGCGCCAATGGCGCTGCATGTAGGCGGTTTGCGGCATGTGGCAGTTGACACAGTCGCCGCCGGAAAGAGCGGGTGGAGCGTGAGAGCGTGAGAGCGTGAGAGCGTCCGTGCCCGCTGTCCCTCGTCCCTCGCCCCTCGTCCCTCGCTCCTCGTAAGTCGTCAGGTCGGTGTTGGTCAACTTGCCATCGGGGCTGTATCCAAAAACGCGGTGGTGGCTGTGCGCGACGGGATCAATCAACGGGGCATTGGTGAACGAGCCGTTGTGGCAACGCATACAGAGCCAATTGCCAGGCAGGCGCGGTTTCATGGAGTGAGGCTCGTGGCAATCCAGGCATCGCACCCCGCTCGCGTGCATGCGACTGCCGAGAAAGGCGGACAACTCATAGTCCTCATCGCGCACCTGCCCGTCGGGATAGAAACGGTCGGATTCGTCCACCGTGGTAAGCGAGTAATGATCGTAAAAGGAGTCGCCAGGCTGGAAATTGCCGGTAAGCTCGGTGCGACGAGCGTGGCAGGAGGCGCAGGTATCGAGCACCTGGTCGCGAGTAAATGCCAGGTTCGTAGTCCGTGGCCCGTAGTCAGTAGTCCGTAGTTCGTAGTTAGTAGCCACGTGGTCTGTGTCCTGTGGCCTTCGAGCTTCGAACTTCGGGTTTCGGATTTCGGATTTCGGATTTCGGACTTTGTTCTCCTGCTCCACATGTTCTTTCAACGGTCCATGGCACGCTTCGCAGCCGACGCTCATTTCGGCCATGGTCGTGTGATACGTGTCGGTTGCTTCTTCATAATTCTTGCGTAGGCCCGTGTTATGGCACGCGGCGCACATGCTGTTCCAATTCATACCGCGGCCAGTCCAATGGCCCCATTCGCCGGGTTGGCGATTCTCATCTCCAAAGACATCAAACCATTCGTCGGCGTGCGGGTCGTAAGAGGCTTCGAAGGTCTGGAATCGGCCGCCGGGAAATGACACCAGAAATTGCCGCAGGGGATCATTGCCGATGACGCGGACGATCAAGTGAGTTTCGTTGCTGCTCGAAAGGCCTGGGCAGGTAAGGAGGTAGTTGGTGCCTTCCGCCTTAACGCTGGTCTGCTTGGGTGTTCTGGCGTTCGCAAATGCTTTTCGGTCTGTCTCGGGATTTGGAAAGCGTTCAGCAAGAGCATGGTTTGAATGCTCCCATAGTTTGTAAGCTTCAGCGTGGCAGGGCTGGCAACTTTGGGAACCGGCGTACTCAGAAAGGGGCGAGGGGCGAGAGGCGAGGGGCGAAGAGAGTGGAGCGTCGAGCGTGGAGCGTGGAGAGTGGGGAGCGAGAGAACGGCTCTGCCATAACAGGACGGCGACGACTGCGACCACGACAAATGCGAGCCCGAGAACCAAAATCCGAGGCCCCTTATTCCCGCTTTTATGCAGACGCTTGCCGCTCAATTAGACGAAGGATATGAAATTGCCCTCTCAAGGAAAAGGTTGCATCGACACTATCGCCCCCTTTCCCTGCACCAGTCCCGCCAGGGACGAAAGATAATAGCCCACCGATTCATCGGTGGGTTAGGGAGGTGCAAGCGGAAAAAGTCCCGTCAGGGACGACAGAAGGTGGCGGCACTTCTGCCCACAAAGTTGGGTTTGGAGTCGAAGGCGCATAAAACGCACCCAATCGCGAGGGGAGCGCGGCATTGATGCCGCTTCACCGAACAAATGGTTGGCCGGTCCAACCAAGAAGGGCAGCCTGTTCAGTTCGAACGTTGAAGCGGCATAAATGCCGCGCTCCTACCGCGGTTGATAGCCGTCCAACCTTCTCGATCAAGCCACCTGAATAGCTCCCGCCACGCGGGGGCCAATTCTGTCGTCCCTAACGGGACTTGCCTGGGTTTTTGGCTGCCTTGTACCCACCGTTGAAACGCGTTGAAACGGTGGGCTATTATCTGTCGTCCCTCCGGGACTTTCACCGTGATCACACTGCCTCACGGCACAACGTGCAACCGATAAAACGTTGCAGGATTTGTAGCCGAGTTGGTGGCGGTGGCGATCGGGCCAGTCGCGAGAATCTGCGGCAATAAATCCAGCCAGTTCGTGTCCATGAGGTTGGTCTTGAACTGGACCTGGTAGGTGGCGCCACTGATCGCGCCCCAGGTCAGAAGCGTCATGTTGCTGAGGACCGTGATGCTCTGAATAGTTGGCGCAGCTTCGACGTTGACGCTGAACGTTTTTTCATCGCTCAGATTCGGCAGACCGTTATCAGTGACTCTAACGGTAATTGTGTTCGTGCCGATCTGGGATTGAGAGGGCGTCCAGGCGAAAGCGCCATTGGTCGGACCGATGCCGGCGCCGGTCGGCGCGCCCGGGTCGAGGCTAAAGGAGAGAGTTTGCGGTGGCACATCCGGATCAGTGGCGGAAGCGGTGAGGGTCATCGTGGCCGAGGCATAAACCGTCTGGTCGGCAATGGGCGCCAGCACTGGAGGACTGTTGCTATGGACGATTACCCAAAAACTCTGCGTGGCGCTTAATGTGGGGAAGCCATTATCGCTGGCGACCACGCTGAAGGCGTTGCTGCCGATTTGGGCCAGCGTGGGTGTCCATGAGAAAAGACCATTGGTCGGATTGATCGTGGCGTTCGTGGCTGCGCCGGGATTCAGGCTGAACAATAACTGATCGCCATCTGAATCGCTGACAACATTGGTGATCAGAACCAATGTGCCCACCAGATTCGTGCGGTTCGCGATGGTGGCGAGCACAGGGGGACTGTTGCTTTGGACGACCGTGACCGAAAAGCTTTGAGTCGCGCTCAAAGATGGAAACCCGTTGTCGCTCACAATGACGCTGAAGTGGTTGGTGCCGATCTGCGGCTGTGTGGGCGCCCAGGTGAAGATACCGTTGGTCGCATTGACGCTGGCATTGGCTGCCGCTCCCGCGCCGAGGCTGAACGTGAGTTGGTCGCCATCCGAATCACTGGCGACATTACTAATCGTCAGTGTCATCCCAACCGCAACCATCCGATTCGAGATGGCCGTCAGCACAGGCGGGCTGTTGCTCTGCACGACGAAAACCGAAAAGCTCTGGGTGGCGCTCAGCGACGGCGAACCGCTGTCGGTAACGACTACACTGAAATGATTGGTGCCGATTTGCGACTGATTCGGCGCCCAGGAAAAGATGCCGTTGGCAGCGTTGATGGTGGCGTTCGCGGCCGCTCCGGCTCCGAGGCTAAATGCGAGTGAGTCGCCATCAGGGTCGTTTGCCACGTTGGTAATTGTGAGGGTCATACCCACAGCCACAGTCCGATTTGAGATCGCGGCAAGGGTGGGAGGCAAGTTGGACCCTGAGGAGATGGTCAGCAAAGCTGAGAGGCTCGTTACGGATTGACCGTCCGGATTGGTGACCGTAACCGTTCGGGCCCCGGATGCAGCGCTGCCAGTCACAGTAAGATTCAGGGTCAGATTCGTAGGACTGTTGTAGGTGACGCTGTTGACGATGACTCCGCCGCCGTTGACAGCGGCCGAAAGACGCTTCGGGAAACCGGCGCCCGGATCGAAGAATCCCGTGCCGTTTGCTGGAGAACCCTTGACGGTCACCAAAGTATTGAAGCTGTTCTGCGGCAGAGTGGCCGGTGTGCAGTTTGTCGGCAGAGCTGGCGGCGGCGCCAGCAACGCGGCCGCTTGAACGGCAAAACCGTTGCCCGCGGATTGACACCATTCCTGGATCGTCCACATGGTCATGTCATCGGATGGATCGAGGCTGGTGAAAGAGTAATCTCCCCAGCGATGGGGGTTGCTGCTGTCGGTCGGATTGTATGCGGAACTGCTGGCGGTATAGGTGGTGGGCGCGCCCATGGTGCCCGCAGGATCACTTGCGAGACGCCCGGCTGTGGCGGCATCCAGAAAATTGTTCGGGCCGGCGCGCGTGAAGCCGGCGGCCACGTGGCCCTGGCCCGACACCATGACGGTGCCCATCCAATAGCTCAACACAGAGGAGCTGTTATCGAAAATCGTGCCTGACTGAATAACCGTGGGCGTCTGGCCGGTGGGGATGCTCCCGATTTGGTACCAACGCACACCGTTGCGATCGGGACTGGTCGGGGTGCCGCTGCTGTTGACACCGACATTGTGAGCAGTCCAAAGCGAACCGTTGCGGTAATGCGCTGCCAGAAGGCGCACATCAAGACCATCCACTGCTCCGGAGCTGCCCAGGGGCGTTATATTGATCGGGCCGGCGAAACTGTCCACGGTGATGGTGATGTTGCCTGAGATAGTGGGGCTGGTGGTGCCGGGATTGCTCACGCGGCGCAGTTGCAGCGCGCTGCTGGAGCTGATATCCACGCCGATGAAATAACCCTCAGTCGCAGCCGGATCGAAATTATCCACCCCCTGAGGCGTGTAAGGGCCGGTTGATCCCGAGATCAGGCCGGTGAAAGCGGTTTCGAAGAGCGGACCGCCGCTGAGGAGGGAACTTTTTTGGACCACAAAGCCAGTCGTATTCACGAACGAGTGCAAGCCGTGGACCGAGAAAAGGTTCACGCCGATGTACAACGCATTTGCATCAATGCCGAGCACCGGATAATCGGCGAAGTTCGAAGAATCGCCGACGAAATAGAAAAATGTCCAGACGGTGCTTGGCGAAATGGTGCCTGAGTTGCTCACCGCGATCATGACGTGATTGGCTTTGGTGAGTTTGCCGCCGGGCACGTCAATCATCACCACGAACCAGCGGCCCGAGGTCCGGTCGTAGCGTATGTGTGGGTCGCTTGAATAAGTCCCTAAGGTGGAGGTCATCACCGAGCTGAAGAACGTGTCGGTTGACATGTTAATCGCTCCATCCGAAGCCCCGGTGCTTTTATCAAAGGATCGAATGCGCCCGTTAAGCGTGGTGATGAATTGCGTTGGTCCCACGGCGCCCATGGTATCGGGTGGCCAGCCGGAACAATCGTTGAAGTTTGCGGCGGTGAAGTTGATGGTCGAGCTGACGGTCTGCGCAGCGTAAGGCAATGGTGGCGCAGGCGCAGGTCCCGCCGGCTGGCTCAGGACGCCTGGCGGTGTGCGCAGAAAATGAGGGGCAATGTGCCGGGACGCCGGCTGCGCGGCCAGACGTTGCTCGCGCGCCATCAACTGCGCCATGGTTTGCTGGATGCCGGGAGCTCCCTGCCAGGGCAGACCAGGAAGCCCATCATCGGCACGGGCCGTGTTGAGAAAAACGACGCTATTGGCGGCCAGTAACCACCGGCATATCAGTGAATAAAAGGAATGACAATTGAGCACAGCAATGGCTTATTTGCAGTCGCGAACGCTGTTCATAATGGGCGTGAGATGAGCAAATTACAAGCCAAATCAAGGGACGGGAGCGCCGAATTCTATTTCGGCGCGTTCGAACGGGGCTTCCTTGGCCCCGCGTCGAAACGGAGTTCGGCGCTCCTGCAGCCTGGCCGCTACAATCATCCTTGAAATGCACGTATGGAGCAGTTAAACTCCTGCCCATGTTAAGAAAGCTGTTCTTGCCGCTTTTGGTGGTCCTGGCGTTTGCATGTGCCGGAGGCCGGGCCGAAACCATCCAGTTGAAAGACAAAGCTGCAGTGATCGGCAAAATCCTGGCTGAAAAGCATGATCAAGTCATCGTTGATCTCGGCTTCACAGTCTTGACTATTCCCCGAAGTCAGATTACCAGGATCCTCAAGGCGGATTCGCTGGAGCCTGCTCCGAAACCCGCGCTCACCAAAACAGTTGCCTCTATTGAGAGCAAATCGTCCCAGGACACCGGCCCCGGCTTTTACTCTGTGGGCGGCAAAATCGGTAACGCGAGAAGTGTGAAGGAATTGGTAAATCTCATTGGCGAGGGCGTCGTGCAAGTGAAGACCCCGAGTGGTTTGGGTTCGGGCTTCATTATCAACGACGAAGGTTATCTGCTGACCAACTTTCACGTCATCGAAGGCGAGACAGAAATCTCGGTCGAAGTATATCATCAGGGCTCGGGCGGGCTCACGCGAAAGACCTATAAGCAGGTGCGGATTATCGCAACCAATAAATTCGCGGATCTCGCGCTGTTACATATCGAGGACAAGGACTCGCCGAAATTCAAATCCGTCGTGCTCGGCAATGCGGAGTCGCTGGTGGTGGGTGACAGTGTTTTTGCCATCGGAAGCCCGCTCGGCTTCGAGCGCACCGTTACTGAAGGCATCGTCAGCACCAAAACGCGCCCCATGCAGGGCGAGCTTTATCTGCAGACCACGGCCCAGATTAACCCGGGCAACAGCGGCGGTCCACTGTTCAATATGAACGGCGAAGTGATCGGCGTAACGAACATGAAAATCATGTTTGGCGAGGGCCTTGGCTTCGCAATTCCTATCGAGGCGGTCAAATTCTTCCTCGATCATCGCGACGCCTTCGCCTACTCCAACGACAATCCCAGCAACGCCTATCACTATCTCCAGCCCCCCAGTCATACGCGGCAAGGTGCGGAGCAGGAGTAATCCGTTTCTTAATCTTAATCTTTCTCTTAATCTTACTCTCCGGGGCCGCGAGGGGTTAAAATCGGTTAAATGAGTTAAATAGTTAAATGGTTACATCTCTTAAACCAGGCATCATCATGACGAAACGGGTCCACAGCAAAGTGTTCAAGGTTCAAGGTTCCGCATTTCCAAAACAGGGTTCGGGATTCAGGGTTCAGGCTTTCCTTTTGGCCGCGCTCCTCGCAATGGCTATCCCCTGTGCCGCCGCCGTTCCCCCGCCCGAAAAGCTTCTGCCGAGCGACACGCTGCTGATGATCACGGCGCCGGATTTCGCCAAGCTAAGCGAGATCTTCAAGAAATCGCCCCAAAGCCAGTTCTGGAATGATCCGGCCATGAAGGCCTATAAGGATAATTTCACCACCAAATGGGAGGAAGATTTCGTCAAGCCGCTCGAGCGCGACCTGGGCATCAAATTTGAGGATTATACAGGCTTGCTCCAAGGGCAGGTCACCGTAGCCGTAACCGAAAGCGGCTGGCAGGGAAAAGAAGACCAGGCGCCGGGCATGCTGTTGCTCGTGGACGCCAAAGACAAGGGTGCCCAACTCAAGAAGAACCTTTCCGAACTCCGCAAAAAATGCGCGGATGCCGGCAAGACAGTTCGCACTGAAAAGGTTCGAGACGTCGAGTTCCTGGTCATATCCCTGTCCACTAATGACGTGCCTCCGACCTTGCGGAAGTTTTTCCCGCAACACGCGCGTTCGCGCGATGGGGCCGAAGCGAGCGAGCCGGCGAAATCTGCGCAAAAGCAGGAAGTGGTCCTTGGCCAGGTGGATTCCGTGCTCGTGCTGGCAAATACAGTCAAGGCCGTCGAGCCGATCGTAGCGCGGCTCACCGGCGGCGGAGCCCCGCCTCTGGGAGAAGTCCCGTCCTACCAGGCTAATCATCTCTCAATGTTTCGAGACTCGCCGCTTTATGCCTGGATCAACGTGAAGTCGTTCCTGGACATCACTTTGCGCGCGGCCGCCGCCGAAAAGAGCGAATCCTCTTCGACTCCCGGCCCGGAGATGAAACCTGAAAAGATCGTTGGCGCTCTGGGCTTGTCGGCGCTCAAAAGCATTGCCCTAAGCTATCAGGATTCCAATGAAGGCGCCCTGTTTCAGGTTTTTCTGAGCGTGCCGGAATCGGGCCGGCAGGGCATTTTCAAAATCCTCGCGCCGGAACCCAAAGAGTCCGGCCCGCCGCCATTCGTGCCTGCAACGGCGATCAACTTCCAGCGCTGGCGCTGGGATGGCCAGAAAGCGTTCGCGACCCTTGAAAGAACCTTGAACGATCTTTCTCCCGAAGCCGTCAGCGGTCTCAAGTGGCTGTTGGACACAGCTACCAAAGCGGGCCAGGAAAAGGACCCCGGATTCGATGTTAAGAAAAACCTGATCGGGAATCTGGGTGACGATATCATTAGTTACGAGAAGGCGCCTCCGACGGATGCAGCGGCGGGTACTTCGGCTCCATCAGTTTCACTCATTGGCTCGCCGCACGCTGATCAACTCTGCGCCGCATTGAAGGCGACTCTGGGAGCCCTGGCCATCTTCAACCCGCAGGCAGGCTCGCCCAAAGAGCGCGAGTTCCTGGGACATAAGATCTATTCCAGTCCCATGCCCCCGTTGCCGATGATGCCCATGATGGCAGCGCCCGCCGCCAAATCGCTGCACTACGCCGCCGGCGGCAGCTACGTGGCGCTATCCACCGATCCCGCGATGGTCGAGGAATATCTGCGCAGCTCCGATAGCCAGGCCAAAGCGCTGCGCGAAACATCCGGATTGCTCGAAGCCTCACAAAAAATCGGCGGCATGGCTACCGGCCTGTTCGGCTACATCAACGGCGCCGAAACCGGGCGCATTTCGTATGAGGGCCGCAAGAAATCCTCGTCCAGTTCTTCCAAATCGGATTCCGTGAACCCGATGAGCGCCGCCCTTCCCTGGTTGGATGTGATGAAAACCATCAAGCCCTGGTTCGATGATTCGCTTCTGCCGTCGTATGACAAGGTCTCCAAGTATATGTATTTCCGCGTCTATTCCGGCAGCGCCACGGTGGACGGTCTGAGCTTCAAACTCTTCGTCCCCACCCCCCCGGCCTTGCGGAAATAACAGAATTCTAACGAGACTTCGCCTCAGACCTGTAGGGCAGGCTTTCCAGCCTGCCGGTTCACGGGGTTTTCTAACCCCGTGAAAAACTTGATCTGTTTACAACGCATTTTGAAATTCAAGGACTTGTCCTCACATACGCACCAGAACCTTTGCCTTTCCTCATCCCTGAGATACCCCTCCTCATCCCGCGAAACGCCGTATTCATCTCAAAGTCCGCGCCAACTCGTGCTCGTTCGAGTATCGTCCTGCAAAGTATGAAAGCGGCGCTGCTGAACCTCATCTCCATTACGTTTCTGTTTTCGGCATCCGCCGATCCCCAAATCACCTCCTGGTTCACCGCCAATTCCGGCCAGGTCGCGCGGATCTATCGCACCGACGCTGAGAAATTCTCCGGCCAGGCCGAGACCACCTGGAGTAATGGACACCAGAGCCAGTCCCAGCCCGCGCTGAGCGGCGTTCAGGAAATCCTTTCGTCCACAAATTGGATTTATATCCGTAGCACTGGATTGGGCAGCCACGTAATGGGGCCCTGGTTCAATGATCTTCAGCACCGATTTTATTTTCCCAACCTGCCGACTGATCAACATTACGTTTTTGCTATTCCACGTCATCCCACCGCTCAGATCACCAGCAAACCCAGTCATCTGGGCGAGATCGGCCTGTTTGTGGACGGAGTGGCCATGTTCGATGCAAACGATGCCTTTTCGTATTCCAGCGAGAATGGCCGGGACGCCGACCCTCGCGCCCGCATCGGTCGAGGTGATGGGGTCTGGAATCGTGACGCCTTCGTGAATGAAGGGATCACATTCGATGCCGCGCTGGGCCATCAGCAGAATTGGGGCACCTACCATTATCACGCCCAACCGCTCGCCTTGCGATATCTGCTGGGTGATCACGTCGATTTTGATCCCTCGACGATGACTTACCATGAGGCGTCGGGGCCGGCCACAAAACATTCACCGATACTCGGGTGGATGCAGGACGGGTACCCTCTCTATGGGCCTTACGGTTTCTCAAATCCGACCGATCGCTTGAGCGGCGTCCGGCGCATGGTCTCAGGTTTCGTGGCGCGCAATGGCGAAAAAGGTTCGGACAACCTTGCGCAGTCTGGACGGCGTACGTTGCCGGCATGGGCCACGCGAAGCCGAAACGGTTCCGCCACGCTCGCGCTGTCCGAAGCTGGCCCGAACGTCAGCGCGGCCTACCCGATCGGTCACTACATCGAGGACAACGTTTATCTGGGCGACATTGGCCGCAAGATCGAAAAAGATTTCGATCTGGATGCATCGAATGGCCGATGGTGCGTCACACCGGAGTACCCGAATGGCACTTACGCATACTTCACAACGATTGATGCCGCTGGCAAGCCTGTCTATCCTTACACCATGGGCCGTCGTTTTCATGGCAATCCTGTCGGCCGCTTGGTGGATGCGATTTACGAGCCAGTGATCACCAACTTTGTGACTCATGCGGGCGCGAGTATGTCAGGCAATACACAAAGGGCGGGCTCGACCACCCTGACATGGAACTCCGGAACTGGCCGCTACGAATCAAAGTAAAGTATGACGGTTCGAAGTCAGAGAGAGCCGGCGAGATACGCGAAACACGTCAAATCAGGAATTTTTCGCGTCTTTTTGCGTCTTTTCGCGGGCAAAATTCTTTTCCACCAGGCATGCGGTTGGCGAATTTGTTGTAGCGCCTTTGTTCTCCTTATTGCGCGTTCGGCGCAGCCTGCGACTTTGCAAATCCAGATCAGTCCAAAAGTCTCCGGTGAGAATCTTCAACCCTCTTCTTTCCGCTATCAAACCTCAGCAGGCGAAACTTTCTCCATCACAAGGGTTAGTTACCTGCTGAGTGACTTCGGCCTGCAACGGGACGACGGTTCCTGGCTCGAGTTCTCAAATTCAGTCGCCTGGATGGATTTCGAGCAAAACCGCGATTCCGTCCGGTTTAGCGATGTTCCTGCGGGCCAATTCCGCGCACTCAGGTTCAACGTCGGACTCAACGCGAATCTAAATCACGCAGACGTCTCAAAGTTTGCTGCGGACCATCCACTAAACCCAAACCTGAACGGTCTCCATTGGAGTTGGCAGGGAGGATACATCTTTCTCGCACTCGAAGGCCTCTGGCGCCACTCCAACGCTCCCACGCTCCACGCTCCCACGCTCAACACGCCCACGCTGGACGGCTGGGCGTATCATCTGGCCCGCGACACGAACTCTACGCGCATCACGCTGGCTACACCGCTCGAACTCACGCAGGAGACAAAGGTGGAACTGGATTTCGATCTTGCAAACGTGCTCAATGCGCCCTGTTCCCTCTCCTTCGCCAAAGACGGTTCTTCCACCCATTCGCGAGATGGGGATCCCATAGCCGCCGCCCTCGTAAGGAACCTGCCCGGTTCATTCCGCGTCCGGCACGCTTTGCAACTCACAGATGCAGACATTTCCGCAACACATCCCAAACCTCTCTATCTGCCTGTGAATTTCACCCCATACGAATTCAAGCTAAATGCCACTTTCCCAATTCCTGATCTGCCTCGCGATAACCCGCTTACGCAGGAACGCGTGGCGCTGGGCAAAGATCTCTTTTTCGACAAAAAAGTTTCCATCAATGACCAGCAATCCTGCGCAGACTGCCATTTGCCCCAGAAAGGTTTTACGGATGGACGCCGCACCGCTCGTGGCGCAGAGGGTGAGTTCGGTCCGCGAAAAACCATGCCGCTGTTTAACCTGGCCTGGAAACAGGATTTCTTCTGGGATGGTCGGGCGCACAGCCTGCGCCAGCAGGTATTGGAGCCGATTCAGAATCCGATCGAGATGCATCAGTCGCTAACGAACCTTGTCGCGAAACTTGCAGCCAACCATTACCAGGACCTCTTCACAAAGGCATTCGGCTCGCCGCAAATCACCGCCGAAAAAATCGCGCTGGCTCTGGAGTCTTACCTGCTCACTCTGAGGTCCTGCAATGCCAAATTCGATCGCGTGCTGCGCGGCGAGGAAAAATTCACGGCCGAGGAACAGCGCGGATTCGAGTTATTCTCGACTGAGTACGACCCGCGGCGCGGACAATTCGGCGCGGATTGTTTTCATTGTCATGGCGGGCCGCTCTTTCGAAGCCAGGCCTTTGGAAATAATGGGCTGGATGAGACTTTCTCCGACCGCGGCCGGGCAAAGGTGACAGGGAAGGATTCCGACGCCGGCAAATTTGCCGTGCCATCGCTGCGGAACGTTGCCCTGACGGCTCCTTACATGCATGACGGCCGATTTAAAACCCTGGAGGAAGTCGTGGACCACTACACCACCGGCCTAAAGCGCAGCGCCACTCTCGACCCAAATCTGGCAAAACATCCCGATGGTGGCATCCCCTTGACTGTAGGGGACAAGCGCGCGTTGGTGGCTTTCCTCAAAACGCTAACGGATAATCCTTACGCCCAGTCGAACTGATTCCGTAGCAGCCGGGCAATTCAATCGCTGCGCGCTTGACTGACCCCTCTAATCCTCAACGCTTCGGTGCGGTTCGTCGTTCACTGCCACTGACGAGCTACGTACCCGATATTCTTGGTCGGGTATTGAACTCTCGTTGTTTTGCGATTTGCCGAGTTCGTAAAGAAGGTCCGGACAAAAATCCAGTGGCGCCGCGCGTTCTGCTCCAGTGGACAAGATCTCCCGAGCCAATCCGTCCCAGCAGATGGTCTTGCCCTCGGTATCGTGGCGTGCGCGCAAAAAAACTGCCGGATCCAGTAGTTGTCGATAGGCCCCTGTTCCTGAGCCAGCCTTCGCCCGCAAAGTTGGTTCAAGATTCACATCGAGGATTTCCCCGGTATTGAACCTGAGCCGAAGACAGTAGGGTTTCGCACTTACTAAGTTCTCCACTAGATGCATCATAACGTAATTTACTCTAAAGGCTGGATTTTGCGATAGCGCGGAGTATCTGATTGGAGCCCATTGAAGTTATCCATCAGCTCCTGCCGATGTAGTTCGGCCCAATCCTGCACCAATCTCAAGGCCCGCCCTGGCAGGGTCCCTTCGAGGATACTCCCGGTTTGGATATCAAACTGCGCACCATCACTTCCGTATTCAGCGTGGAAGTGCGGCGGCGGATGATCACCGGCATACATACGGATAATAATCCCATAGAATCTTGAAATTTCAGGCATAGAACCTGCAACTCTTATTTCACTTTCTCGATCTCTTCCTCGGCTGCCACAATGTCATTCCTGCGGATAAACCAGTATCCTGTCATGCACCAGGATCGCCAGATCGTTCTTCTTATGGCCGGTTAAATCCGCCACGACAGCCTCGCGCGGCTCGGGGAGTTCGCCGCGCCGGCCGCGGAATGTTTTCTCCTCGAACACCTGCCAGCGATTGGCGGGCACAAGCTTGTGATGCGCATCAAAGATCACCAGGTCGAGATAGTTCTTGGCCGTTTCCAAAAAGACCAGGTCCTTCCGTCCATCGTTGTCCAGATCACCGGAAACCACGTCAGTTAGGTAACCATCCTTGATGGGCGTTTCGTAACCATCCAGTTCGCTCAGTTCCCACGTCTTGCCCCCGAGCGCCATGCACGCAACCGCGTTTTGGCCAAGGAAACCAACGGCGCTTACGCTCGGTGAACCCAAGCCAATGGATTGCATCGAGGTGAACTCCGAAACGGGCAAAGGCAAATTGCGTACGACCTGCCAGACTCCGGCTGAGTCGCGCTCGCACAAAGTGAGCGCCTTGCGTTCGGCATCCAGCAGGAAGATCGAGGTCACGGCGTTCGAGCAATTCAGCACCGGCGCGGCTGCCACCAGGCGCGAGTTGCTCGCCGCGCCGTTGATCTGCTCCTTTACGCTGAAGCCCCAACCGTCCTGGTTGGTTGAACTCTGTGACGCGGCATCTCGCTTGAGAACGACCGCCCGGAGGAAATTCTTCTGGGTCATCAGCAGCTCCGGTTTTCCGTCGCCATCAATGTCAGCCACGCTCAGCCAGGGTTGCTCAACCGGCCCGCCCGGCGGCGCCACGTCCAGCTCTTCAAAATCCTTTCCGGGCCGTTGCCGCAGGACCTTCACTTTCTCGTAGGGAATCAGAACCACAAGATCCATCAAGCCGTCCTGGTCGGCGTCATGGAACGTGATCGAGGTCGGGTTGGACTTGAAGTTCTCATTCAAGTGCTGGGTTTTGGATTTGCCGTCCGAACTGCGCGTGACGAGCGAACGTTTGCCGTCCTGGTCCACGATCACAGCCAGCGTGGGCTTCGCATCCGCTTTGAGCTTGCCGACTGCCAGCGCCAACGGCTTCCCATCCAGTGGTATCAATGTGGGGAACGGAACGCGCTGTTTTTCATCCAGGCGCGTGACGCCGACTTGCCGTTCGTCGGCGCTGAGCATAAAAATTTCCGGCTTGCCGTCCCCATCCCAGTCGGCCACCGCCAAATCACTGATGCCCGCCAGGGTAGGAAAAGCCTTTGGCGTGGCCAGCGTCCCGTCCTTCTGCTGAAAGTAAATCGAAAGCTGCCCGCTCTCAGGTTCGGCCACAAGCAGATCCGGCAGTCCGTCCCCATTCACGTCGGCCCACAAAAGTCCGCGCCTGGCTTTTTCGGTCTTGTTCAGAGGAAGGATTTGGAATTGCCCTTGCTGAAAGCACCCGGCCAATGGCTCAGCCGGTTTGCGTGTGAATTCTGAGATTTGCGCGCGACCCGACTTTTGCGCGATGGTAATTACCTGCGTCTTGCCTCCAGGCTCCAGCACGTCCGCCCAGTAGGAGCGTACGGGCGACATGGGAAAATAGATTTCCGGTCCCAGCGAACCATCCTCTTTCTGCAACCGAAATCGGAATGGATTACGGTCCTCCCAATTGACCAGAAGCAAATCATCTCGTCCGTCCCCGTCCACGTCCACGACCTGGACAGATTTGACCGAGCCCGAAAAGGCAATCTTTTCGGGCTCACCCAGCGTGTGATCGGCGCTTTGGGGAAGGAAATAGACGTAATTCTCCGCAAGGAGCACCAGATCAGGCCGGCCATCGCCATTCAAATCACCCGAGCACAGCGCATTGGGCGTAAGCTGTCCGTCCTCGATGGGCCAGCGTTTAGGCGCGCTCCAACCGTTGGTCCCCTGGTTGTAGAGCACAACCAGCTCCTTCGGCTCTCCGTAATACGCAATATCAGGGCGGCCATCCC
Organism: Verrucomicrobiota bacterium; assembly: GCA_003176045.1. Lineage (GTDB taxonomy): Bacteria > Verrucomicrobiota > Verrucomicrobiia > Limisphaerales > UBA8199 > PSRM01. The sequence continues at coordinate 34,579 of PSRM01000365.1, forward strand.
CATTGAGATCGGCCACCACCAGGCAGGAAATGCGCTTCTCGGAAGCGATGGACTCGATCCTAAAGCGCGAATCCGGCGGCAGCTCATTCAGCTCGCGGCGCCCAACCGGTTTGATCTTCTGCGTTGAATTCGTTTTTCCTGTTTGATTGTAGAGCAGCGTTATTTTCGAGCGCGTATTGTTGACCACGATCAAATCGTTTAACCCGTCACCGTCCAGATCTGCGACGCGCAATTGCGATATCTGGTTCTCTATGGGAAAGATTTCCGGCCCATTAAACCCGAAGCGGTTGGTAGGATTCGCCCCTGCGGCCATCTGCGCCAACAGAAGGAACAGCCCAACACCTAGCCCGAATATGTAGGGGACGACGTGAGGAGTCCACTCTTGGCACGGAAACCTACGAAGGGACTTCTCACGTCGTCCCCTACAAGGGGTATGAAACATCCGGGCTTCCGCCGCGCAGCCGATTGAACCTCGATACAAAGATATAATTTTCAAGTATGACACAGAATGGCAGCCCGCGGACCTTTTGAAAAGGTTATTGTGTGGAAAAGGGGCGGGGACGGCCTCGTCCCCGCTTTTCCTGAAAGACCGGGGACGAGGCCGTTCCGGCACCAACAGAATCACCCAAGTTTCCAACATCGTTGTCGCCGCCAGCCCCAACCGCCTCCGCACCCACACTTATGTTTGGGACACCGGCCAATCCACCGGCACCCTCGTCTCCCGCTCCGAACGCTCGACCGACGGCCTCCAATCCTGGCAATCCCAATTCATTGACCCGAGCACCCCGGTCACCTCGCACAGCACAACCGCATACCACAGCAGCGGCGCCCGCGCCCAAACCAACGCCGCCCCCGACGGCTCCTACACCGCCAGCCTCTACTCCTATGGCCGCCTCCAATCCGTCACGCGTTTTGATTCTCTTGGCTATCAGCTATTTTCTATTTTCTATTCCTACGACGCTCATGGGCGCCAAAACGTGGCGACCGATGCCCGCAATGGCGCAACGACCAACACCTTCAACCCCGCCGACGGAATTGCCAGCACCACCACTCCGTCCCCCGGCCTCGGCCAACCGCCGCTCAACACAAAAACATTTTACGACAGTTCCCTTCGCGCATTTGCCGTCACACAACCGGACGGCACCAGCGTGACAAACGAATTCTTTCCCACCGGCCTCCTGAAGAAAACTTACGGCTCACGAACCTATCCCGTGGCCTACACTTATGATTACGCCGGGCGCATGAAAACCATGACCACCTGGCAAAATTACGCGAGCAGTTCGGGTGCTGCCACCACAACCTGAGAAAGGGGTCAAGCCTCTACTTTGATCTTTCACGTATTGACAGTCGCTGCCGCTCCTGCCAGAGTCGCGCCATGCCACGTCAGGTGCGGATCCAATATCCCGGAGCCATGTACCATGTGATGAGCCGTGGCAA
>PSRM01000085.1 GCA_003176045.1 Verrucomicrobiota bacterium
CCGTAGCTTTAGCGGAGGAGGATGGACTTCCTGAACCTGAACCCTGAACCCTGAACCCTGATTCCCGCCCCTCGACCCCGGCCACGTACTTGGAATACACAATCAAAGTCAGAAGGAAGAAAAACGTGGAGAGGACGTCCTTGCGCTCGGCGACCCAGGCGACCGATTCGACGTGCAACGGGTGCAGGGCGAACAGGGCGGCCACGAAAAAGCTGGGCCAGAGGGCTGACCACTGACCACTGACCACTGACCACTGTCCTCTGTCCTCTGTCCCCTGTCCTCTGTCCTCTGTCCTCTGACCTCTGTCCTCTGTTCTCTGTCCTCTGTCTTCTGTCCTCTGTCTTCTGTCTTCTGTTCTCTGTCCTCTGTCTTCTGTCCTCTGTCTTCTTTCCCCCGCGGTGGTTCGCACCAAAAAAAAGAACAGCAGCAGCGAGCTGGCAGTGTGGAGCAGGAGATTCACTCCATGGTGCCAGGCGGGGCGCAGGCCGAAGAATTGGCAATCGGCCATATGCGATATCCAGGTCAGCGGATGCCAATTGGCAGCGTAAAAGGAGGTGAACGCCCATTTGATGTTCTCCCAGGTGAGACCGGTGAAGACGTGCGGATTTTCGGTGAGGTATTTGGCGTCGTCCAGTTTGATAAATTCGTTGTGGAAGACGGGCCAGTAGGCGAGGAGAGTGGCAAGGGTGAGGAGCGTGGAGAGCGTGAGGAGAAGGAGTGTCAAGTGTCGAGTGTCAGGTGTCAGGTGCGCCCGGGGTGGTGGAGCGTCGGAACCTGGGGGCGTGGGAGCGTCCGGGCGGTCGGTTTTGTTGGCACGAGACATCGAGGCTACCTATTTAAGCAGAAAATTTTTTTAAGGCAAAAGATGGAAAAGAATCAGAGGCAACCGCGAATAAACGCGAATGCACGCGAATCGTGGAAATTATTCGCGTCTATTCGCGTTCATTCACGGTTAACCTTCTTATCCTTTGCACCTTTGCACCTTTGCGCCTTTGCGTTGAACTTTTCCTTCTGGCGTCTTTGCGTTAACAACTTTTCATTTCTTGCGTGTAAGGATCAGGATGTTGTTGCCGAAGGGGGTGCTGGGGTTGATGGGGATCTCTGCTTCCTTTGTGCCGGTAATAGGCAACGCTGAAACCAGTTCGAAGTTCGCCGCGCCGTAGGATCGCCACCAGTCGAAGATCCTGCGGTCACATCTTGGCTCAGGCATCCAGGAAAGGACGTCATCCACATATAAAACATAGTCCGGCCGGCTGCGCTCGATTTCTGAGATCATTTCATCCTGCATCTTTCGGGCGTAGGGCTGGCTTTCAACCAGGGGATAAGCATAGAGATAGCCCGTGCCTGCCTGGCGCCTGGAGTAGAAATAGATCTCCGGCTCAGAACCCAGGACCGCGACGCGAGCGTTTTCCGGAGTGTGCAGCCTGAGGTATTCGGCGGCCCGCGCTGCCTCGGAAAAGATGGTGGAACCATAAATGTCGTCCACGACTTTGCCGGGTGACGAACCAAACCAGAACCCGCCGTTGCCAATGAGAGTCGCGCCCACGCCCGCGACGAACAGAATGAGGACGGGCACGGCCAGCACCAACTCGATCGTGTGATCGTACAGCAACACGTGAATGCTGCGGCTAACGCCGATGCCGACGAGTAGAGCCATGACAGGCAAAAGCAGAATGAAATAGTGATTGCGAAAAAAGAAGCCGATGCTGACAGCGACCGCCGAGCACACAAGCAGTGAGATGAGGAAGAATCGCGCGTGCGGGATTTGAGATTTTGGACGATGGATGCTGGATGCCGGATGCTGGGTGCTGGATGCTGGATGCTGAATGGCTGAGGGTTGAGGTGCAGAGGCGGGGGAGGACGAAGAAGCCTGAAGCGAAGCTTGGACATCGGACGGGACCCTGGGCGGGACAGGCGTATGCGCCAGCACTGGCCTGTGATGGATGAGCTTTGGCCTGCGGCGCCTGCGCCTTTGACGGTCGGTGTTTGGGATTTGGTCCAGCCTCGGGTCCGACCACATCGTGAATAACCCGGCAGCAGGAAGTATCCAGAGAATAAAGCTGACTCCCATGGCAACCGCCAGGCCGGTTCGAAGGTTGGCTGAAGCGTTTGTAATAGGGACCTCTGTAGCATATTTCGAGGCGTAAGAGAGGGTCCAAAAAATGAACTGAGGAAAAACGCCGGCGCACCACAGGACCAGGCAAGTGACCACATACGGCAGCGCGAGTCCGGCGATGTACCACAGAAGGCGCGCACCGATAGGCGCCAGGGGGTCTCGTGTCTCGTCAAAAATGAGGATACGCGTGTTCTCCTGGGTGCCCGAGGCCAGCCAACGATTTGCTTCCACCCAGAGCAGGTACATCCCACCAAACAACCCGAACAGCGCCCCGTGTTGCTTCATGATGAAGGCGATACCGAAGAGGAGACCGGCGAGAAAGACCACAGACCCAGGATCACTGACGATTGACCACGGGCTACGGACCGCGGGCTTTGGACTTTGGATTTTGCAGCCAGGGTCAGCAAGGCCGGGACTTCCTACAAGGAGCAACGTCCCCCCAAGCGCCGCGAGAACAACGAAATGCGTCGCATGGCCTGCCAGGCCCAAAACCGACGGGCTCAGGCACAGCAGCGCGAAAGTTGCGGCGGCGACCAGAGCGGTGGTGTCGTCGAGCAGTTTGCGTCCGAGCAGGAAGACAAGGATGATCGAGGCGGCGTTGACGAGCATTATGCCGGCGTGGATGGCGGCCGGAGTTTGGCCAAAGACGGCCATGATGACGGCATAGGCAGCGTAAGTGCCAGGCAGTTTCATGTTGTAGGCGGCCTTGTAGGGTGGCACGCCGCGCAAGATGAGGTGGCCTGCATAAGCATACTCGCCCTCGTCGCGCTCCAGCGGCATGTCGCGCAGACGCAACCGCACGAAAATCGTCAGGGCAATAGTGAGCGCGAGAAGGAGGTAGGGGAGGCGGGTGCGAAGCTGGAGAAAAGACATTCAGCAGAAGGATCGGGGAGGAGTTCTCCTATTCTATCTCTCTTATTCTATCTCGAAGCTATAGTCCTCGATCACCGGGTTGCTGAGAACTTTGTGGCAGGCGTCGTCAATTTGTTTGCGAGCGCTTGCCTGGTCGCCGTCCGGGAGTTCGATTTCCAGATACTTGCCGACATGGACCGGGCCAATGCCGGTATAGCCCATGTGAGTGAGGGCGTTTTGGACCGTTTTGCCCTGCGGATCGAGCACGGCTTTCTTGGGAGTAATTATGATCTTCGCTTTCATCCAGAACGGGGGATAATCTAGGCGAGAAAGCGCGGAGGCTCCACTCAAAACGGGCGCCTAATTCTATTTGGGCGCATCTCATGCTTTTCGCAGTCGCTAATCGCCTCTCCCGCGCCCGGACGGATCCATCCGTCCACTGGACGGATGACTGGACGGATAAAAACTCAATAATCGCTCGTATTTACCGGGCGGTGGACGGATGGACGGATAAAATGGACCCTATGGGGTGCCTGGCATATTACCCCACTCCTGCCAGACATGTAACGCCCGGTTACGCCCCGTAACGGCTTTTGTTACGCCTTTTTTGCCAAAAAAACCCAGTAAAATGCGGCTTGTTACGCTGTTACGGCCTTTTTACCCCTGGGACACACTCCGGCTCTTTAATCCTTAATCCTAATCCCCTTTCCCTGCCCGACGCCTGACCACTCACTATGACTTTCGCCAATTTGCCGCTATTTGCCGCTTGTGGACTCTATTTACCGCTATTTGCCGCTATTTGCCGCTATTTGCCGGTTTTCTTGTGCTGCTCACAAAAAGCTGCGCCCCTTATTCACTTCTCGCAGAATCGGCTTTTCTCGAACTTCCGGAAGCGGAACAATCGAGGAAGCTGTGCAAAAACGCGTTTTGACGCTCTGGCGTTTCCTTCATTGGGTCGCTTGCTTATTCCTGCTGGCGTGGCCCGCCTGCGCCCACGACCCCGGCCTGAGCACGGCCACCCTGCGCCTCGATTCATCCAATCTCACCGCGCAGTTGCTGTTTTCAATCGCTGATGTCACACCCATGCTGGACCTGGACACCGATCGCAACGGCAACCCGGTCAAAGGGCAGACCGCCTCGGCGGCGGCGAAGCTGGATGCGATGGCTTCAGAGGCGCTTGAGGTGAAAGTGGATGGCCGTGAAGCGCAACCAGCTATCTCGCATGGCGGCATGGATTCCAGCAACAACGCCAGCGTTTTCCTCTCTTATTCACTGCCTGTGTGCTCGAATCTGGTCATTCGCTCCAAATGGCTGGCCCTGATGCCCGATGGGCACCGGCAGTTTTTTACCCTGCGGCGTGTGGAACATGCGGTAGTTCGCAGCAACCGATCCCGCTCAGCGGGAGAGGCCCTAATCTCAAAATCCGAAATCCTCCCGCTCAGCGGGACGAAATCCGAAATTGATTGGAGCCTCGTTACCTCGGCTGCTACAAGCGATGTTGGCCAACTGCTCGTCGAGAAGTTGCTTCACGCCAACTCCGATTCGGTGACCCTCCAACTCGACCATTCGGAGGCTGGCAGTGCATCCGAGTTGCGATCCAATACGTTCGCGGATTTCCTGGTGCTCGGCGTAAAGCATATCTGGACCGGCTACGATCATTTGTTGTTTTTGTTTGGATTGCTGATCGTGACTCGCAACTTCGTCTCGGCTTTGAAGATCATCACGTGCTTCACACTCGCGCACTCGATCACGCTGGCGGTGGCCACGCTCAGCCTGGTCCATTTTTCGAGCCGAATCGTCGAGCCGCTGATCGCCGCTTCCATTGTCTATGTTGGAATCGAAAACTTGCTTCGGGGCGACGATACTAGAGGCCGCTGGCTTCTGGCGTTCGGATTCGGTCTGATCCACGGTTTCGGCTTCGCATCTGTCCTGCGCGAACTCGGAGTTGGTGCGAATGGCGGCAGCATTGTCGTACCACTCGTCTCGTTCAATCTTGGCGTCGAACTAGGCCAGATCGCGATTGCGTCGCTTGTCCTGCCGATCATTTGGCGTCTGCGCGCGCACCCGGATTATTTGCGCCGCTGGGTTCCAGTGGGATCGGCGGCCGTGGCAGTGCTGGGGACGTGGTGGTTCGTTCAGCGGGTGTGGTTTTAATCCTTCTTAATCTTAATCTTTCTCTTAATCTTAATCTCGGTCTTAATCTCGACCTCTTGTCCATCTGCTCCCGCACTCTCAAACTGCGGATCCTCCCCCACGCAAAAACCTGCAAGCGATTAAGATTAAGAGAAAGATTAAGATTAGGAGCAAGAGGCTTATGCTTCTCTCAGCGCCGAAAGAGCATCCCTAAAATCCTCTGGATGCGGCGCTTCGAAGCCGACGCGTTTGCCGGTTTGCGGGTGGGTGAAGCTCAGTTTGAACGCATGCAGCATTTGACGCGAGGCGCTGTAGCTGGTCAAATCCGCCAGCCGAGAGTTCTGGCGGTTGCCATAAACCAGATCGCCAACCAACGGAAATCCCAAAAACTTGAAGTGAACCCGGATTTGATGCGTCCGGCCGGTGTGTAGTGAAGCTTCCACCAGCGTAGCGCTGCGCAATCGCTCCAGAACCCGATAAGTCGTGCGCGCATCGCGGCCACGGCCCTCATCCACTGCCATCCGCTTGCGGTGGGAGGGATGCCGCGCAATTGCGGCGTGGATTTCGCCGCGGTCGCGCTCCATCTCGCCGCACAGAATGGCGTGATAAATTTTTTCCACCGTCCGTCCGGCGAACTGCACCGAAAGCGCGTGGTGTGTATCGTCGTTCTTCGCCACAACCAGGCAGCCGCTGGTTTCTTTGTCCAGGCGATGCACGATTCCCGGCCTGGCCACACCGCCGATGCCGCTGAGTTTTCCCGTGCAATGATGCAGGAGAGCGTGGACGAGCGTGTGTTGCTCGTGGCCCGGCGCCGGGTGGACTACCAACCCCGGAGGCTTGTTCAAAACCAGCAGCCGGTCATCCTCGAACAAGATATCAAGCGGCATCGCCTCTGGGACAGCCTCCGCTGGCCGCGCTTCAGGCCAACGCACCTCAATCTGCTCGCCCGCATGGGGGCTATGGGTGGGCTTGACCGTGCGCCCGTTCACTAGAACATGACCTTCGGCGATCAACCGCTGGAAAGCCCCTCTGGACACCGCCGGGAATTTCGCGCGCAAGAAGGTGTCCAGGCGCTCGGAGGGTAGTGACCGCTCCACGGTCAGTCTTTCGGTAGGCGTGCTCGGGTTCGTAACTGCCCCTGAGCCTAAAGGCAAACACCAAACACCAAACACCAAACACCAGATAAACACCAACATCCAAGCTCCAAACCCAGTATCGCGCGCTTTTTGGAATTTGGTGTTTGGAGCTTCCTTGGTGTTTGGTGTTTGGTGTTTGGTGTTTGCCTATCCATGTTCATCCGGGTTCATCCTTGGTTGAAACGGTGTGGTTGGTTTTCCTTCCTCACGGTTGGCGGCCGCCCGCCTTTCGACTTTCCAGGTAATCAGAAAAATCAAGCCCACCCCCGTGCAGATCGCGCTATCAGCCACGTTAAAAGCAGGAAATCCGTTCTCCGGCCGCTGAAAATAGAAATAAAGGAAATCCGTGACGTGGTGCATGACCACACGGTCAGTGAGATTCCCGATGATTCCGCCGAAAATGAGGCCGAACGCCATTTGCCCCAGCCATGTGTGCCCATTGAACCGATGCCTGTTCAGAACCAGAACGATCAGCGCTACAACGGCGATCGCGGCCAGGACGAAATTATAGCCTCGGAAAAGGCTCCAGGCAGCACCCGTATTGTTCCAATTCACCAGCTTGAAAAACCCCGGAATCACGATTCTCTCACCCGACCCGAGCAACTCGCGCACAATTCCCTTAGTCAATTGGTCCAGCGCAACAATCAGCACGCTAATGCCGATGATGCGCCGGTTGGGCGTTCGGAGGATGGCCTCTAACATTTTCAAAGGAGAAAATACCGCCTGTATCGAGAAAAACAAACCCTTTCCACGCACGGTCAGTGACGGCGGAAACGTCGGAGCGCGGCTGTCCCCAGCCGCAGCAGGCCCACACGAGAAGAGGCGGCCAGTTTGTTCGGACGCGCCAATGCGAGCGGACCTGCTGCGGGTGAGGACACCCGCGCTCCGCCATCAATGGCCGGTTACGTTTCCACCCTGAGTTCGTTACGGCGCGGGAACGAGCTTGAAAAACCGATGGCTTACTGTGTAGGCAAAGAAAGCCCAGTTTGTGCCCATCGGCAGGTTCGGGTCCGCCGTGCCGGTCACCTCAGGCATCCCCGTGACCGGGTTGTTCACTCTGACCCAGTTGGAAGTAGTCAGGTCATCGTTCTCCATGATGTTATAGCCGGTTTGGCCCGCCGGCCACGTGAGCAGGATGCCGCCTCCAAACCTCTGCGCTGAGAGGGCGCTGGTGGTGGTAAAATCCGGCGTGATGTAGGCCAGTTCCTGCGCCGCGCCGCGCAGAATGACGGCGGCAACCAACCCAGGCTCGAAGCTGGTGGGCGGCAGGCCGGGAAATGACAAATCGATATCGCCGGGATTGATGCCGCTGGGTGTCGGGTTGTAAAGCGCCAGGCTCGGGACAGAGACTTGATAGGTGTAGGTATTGGTGAGCAAGCCCGGCACAAATGGGTCAAGATCATAGACAACTGCATTCGTGTCGCTGACCGGCAGAAGTGACCCAGGGTTCGTATAACCATTGACGACCAACGGGACGCCGTAAGGGATGAGTTGTGTGGTGGAGATTTGAATCAGGGTCTGGGAATCTTGAAGGTCATCCAGGATGTTATTGGTGTTGTAGAGTATCCCGCCAAAAGACAAGTCGTCGTTGTTCGTGCTGGCCAACGAGGTAATGAGTTCTTGCTCAAACTCGGCCAGCCCGTCAAACCCGGTCGCCGTTACATTCCCATTGGCGTCCGTTGTGACGTCCTGCTCAAGCGTGACGATGTAGTTCGGGTCCGGCTCATAGAGCACGCCGGTTTTTTTGACGTTGTTGCGCGCCCCGTGCCCGGTGAAAAAGACCAACAACCGGCACTTCGTGAAATCGGCGGGCTTGGCCCCGAACAGGTCGCCTTTGACGGCATGGACAAATTGCTGTTGCTGGTCGGCGGCGTATCCAGTGTAGGTGTTGATGGGCACCACCGCCAACTTCTCGTTCTTTTGACCATTCGGCCCTGGGTCCAGGGTGAAAGCGGGCAACTGCGCCGTCCCATCGTCATACTTACCGTTATCGTAAAGAACTGCGATATTTGCCGCCGGAACGGTGTAGGTGTTGACAAGCACGTCGTACATGCGCGAAATGTCCGCGGCAAAGTCGCCTCTTTTGTCGGTGACCGTGCCCTGGCGGTCGAAGCTTACGGGTTGATCCCATTGCACCAGGACCGCATATTGTTGAATATTGTCGTTATTTGGATTGGGCAAGGCCAGGGTGCGGCTATCGGAGGTGCCCCCCTTGGACGCATATAGCGGGTGTTCTGTCTCGTCCTTAGCGCGAGCCGCGTAGTCATATTCTTTGCCATTGATCAGCCACTTCCCACCCGGGTCCGGGCCTGGTTTGGGAGTTATCTGAACCGGATCCGGCACGCCAGTGGCCGGGTTGATCGGGAACATATCGGGATGGAATGGGTCCGGCTTGAACCACCACCCCAAAATGCCCTTTTCTGTTCCGAAATAGGCATCGAAATAATGCGGCGTGTTGTCGGTGCCTGGCTTGAGCCCCATCATGATCATCGGTTCTCCCGTGACCGGATTCTTTCCCATATAGTTGCCGTATTGTTTCATCTTGATGATTATCTGGTGAATGACCGTTTGGGACGGGGCGAAGGGGTCGGCCAGGATCTTGGGGTTCGCATTCCCATTGAGCGCCGTGTCAAAGTGCTGCTTCATGCCCGTGGCCGGTTGTCTCAGCGCGTCTTCGCGCCAGGCGCGGGTAAAGTTGTCCACAGGCCCTTCAACGGCCGGGGGCACAAGCTTGTGCAAGGAGAAGGACGGTTCCTCGCCGGAACAGGCCGCAGCGCCGGTCCAGTCGCCGGCCGGCGGGTTCTTTTTGACGGCGTCAAGGAAGGCGCCGGCGAAACACTGGCTTAGGACGACATCAACCACAGCGTATCCCGGCCCGGCCAGAATGCCGGCCAAATCACTTTCGACCATCTGGATCCTATAGCTCTTAACCGTGACGTTGCCATTCGGGATTTTGATCTTCACTCCTTCGCCCGGCGTGTTGCCACGGACGTAAGCGTGTTTTTCATCGGCCATTGCGGCAGGCGAACAAAGCAGCAGGCAGCCCAGGCAGAGCGCTATGGCTGGCGGGAAGGTGGCGGTCAAGGTTTTCATAGCAAATGGATTATGAGAAATAGCAACACAGCATCCGACAAGGAATTGTCTTCGTTTGGGCTAACTGGCCTCAATCATGTCACTGGGGGAGGGCGCAAGTCAAGATGAATCTACAAACTGGACGGCTTTTGAAATAGGTAATGATAACAGCAATTGCTATTTAATGACATAGCGACTACCCTGCCCGTGTTATGAATGTATCGCTCGGCAAACAGCTCGAAAAGCTCATTGAAGACCAGGTCAAGTCTGGAATTTATCAAAACAATAGTGAAGTCGTCCGCGATGCGCTCCGGCACATGTTTATGGAAGATGACACTGACGATACAGAGGCGCTGGCGCGATGCCTGCGTGAGGCCAAGGACAGCCCGCGCAAACCGTATGTCCGGGGCGAACTGCGGAAACTCGTTGCGCAAGCGATTGCCCACAAACATGCTTGCCGGCCCCCTTGCAGGAAGCACTGGAAGCACTGATGTGCCTTGAATGGGGCGTGGCAAGCCGGTAGGCTGCCGGCAGGCATGAGACGGAGTATTGCGCCTCGTGCGGCCGGCAAAACCAGGCCGCAAGCTGTCCGGGCCAGTGCGCCGATCTTCTGGCGATCAGTTCACTGGGCCACGGTGCTCTTGCTGGGGGCCGGCGGTTTGGGCTTGATCTGCCATTCACTACTGAGCGCCCCAGGGGAAACCGCCCATGGCCAGTTTCTGCTGGGGTTTTCCCTTCTTGGCGGCGCGGCGGGGCTGGCCCAGGGTTTGGGTAATTGGACGGAGGTTTTTGGCCGAAGGTTGGCTGGGATCACGCGACGCCAATTTGTTGCGTTCACGATTATGATCGGCCTGGCCCTGGCCAGCCTGATGTATTGGTGCGGGATGCGGCAGTTTGGGGGCTACGACCATAGCGGCATTATCGAAGCCGGCTGGCGATTGGTTCAGGGCCAAAGACCTTACAAGGATTTCCCTTGCACCCTGCCACCGGCGTTCATCCTCGGGGCAGGCTACGCGTTCAAACTTTTCGGTGTGTCGTGGCGGGCCTTGATATTGTTCACGGTCCTTTTTTCGGTGGGAACTTTCTTTTGGCTGGTGTGGCTGGGGGTCAGGTTGTTTGCTGACCGCGCACTGGCTCTGGTCCTGGCCTTGACCGTGCAGTCGTTATCCACGCTTCTGCTTAGCTACTGGTGGTATAACCCGATCACTTCGGTATCGGCAGCGGTATTCCTGCTCACAGCCGCGCTGCTGTGGCATCACCCGTCCGACTGGAGGTCCCGAGTGTCCTATCTGGCGGCGCTGGCTCTGCTGGCGACCATGAAGCCAAATATGGCGGGAGGTTGCATCATCGCCGTCACAATCGTCTTCTTGTGCTCGAAGCAACACCGTTGGCGGGCGCTGTTCCTCTCCGGATGCGCGTTCGCCCTGTTCATGGTATTTCTGTGGATCAATCATCTGACTTTGCTCAATGTACTAAAGGGTTATCTCTCCGTACGCCAATACGGCGCCAGCGCAACGGAGGTGACTGAGCTCATCGAACGCATGAGTGCTGGCGAGCGGTGGCTCTCGGGCCTGGCCACCGTTGGCGCGTTGCTGCCCGCCGTTTTCGCGATATGGAAGCGCCGCGGCCGTTTCCTGACCGGTGGTCAGTGGATTGGCCTGGGAGGCATCGTGGCCACGATCCACCCCTTCCTGGTCAACGGCGAGTTCAAAGTGGTTGACCTTGTTCCGGCGCTTATCGGCTCAATCCTTGTGGCGAGCGAACTCTATGAGAGTCAAACCCATACGCAACCGGCTAGGGAAAGCGGGGCGGAACGCACCCGTCTCGGGCGCAGCAATGTCCGCATCGGCAAGAAGCGAACTGTCGCCGGCGTTTCTGGCTCGAGCACTGCCGATCCCGAGCACCCACGGACGGTGCTTCGCGCGGACACGGCTGTCCGCGCTCCGGTTTTTGGCGGACCGATGCGCCGATTGGTCTTCGGCTTGTTGCTGGTCCTGGGTTTCACCGGAACCGGGCTTGCCATCGCGCGCGACAGGGTGAAAAGCATCGGTTACCGTGAGTTCTTCGAGTACGCCATGCCAGGCGCTGTGCCGGATGGTTTCTTCAAAGGACTTCACGCTGGTCCTTCATTTCGTGAAACGCTCGAACAGGTGCAGCGGGTGCTCAAGGCGACGCCGCAAGCGTCCGTATTTTTCGGGCCCCGCATGGAATGGGGGTACGCTGCTTTCAAACTTCCCTCGCCGCTGGGGCATCCGATCATGTGGGCGCCGGGCTCTTTCTTCGCAACCTCCGAAACCGGAGCCCACTTTGTCTCGTTTCTTCAGAGACGCTTTGACTTGCTGGTTTTTGTGAGGTCCTGGGATGGCATGGGTTATTACCCCCCGCCAATCTACGAGGAGCTTCGCCTCAATTACATCTGTGACGAGAGCTATTCGCAGCTAATGGTTGGCCGGCGCGCACTGAGCCCCCTGGCCGCTGACAGTCCGGAAACAGGAAAGTGGGCCGACATCCTCGTTCCTTCGCTGAAACACATATGGAAGACTGAGTTGCACCTGGAGCGGGGCGAGATGGCCGAGGCAGTGGCAGAACTCCAGGAGGCTATCAGAACGGGCGCCGCCTCGGCTGTGACTCTGCGCGATCTGGCCTGGATTCGCGCAACGGCGGTGGAACCGCAATATCGGAACGCGGCTCAGGCGGTGCTGTTAGCTGAGCAGGGGTGCAAAGAAACTCAATACAAAGACGCCGTGCACCTGCGAACCCTCGCCGCTGCTTACGCGGAAGCGGGGCGATTCGATGAGGCCGTGGCGATGGCCGACAAGGCGCGCACGCTGGTCCAGGCGGCCGGGGACAAGGAGCGGCTGGCGAAATACGAGGGCCTCATGCGAATATTTCAAGCGCACACCCCGTTTCGAGACATAAAGGTTCCTGTAGCGAAGCATTGCCGCCTCGCCGAAGAACACCTCCAGCGTGACGAACTACCCGCGGCTGTGACCGAACTGAAGGCAGCTCTTGATTTGGACCCTCAATCGCCGATGGCCCTGAACTATTTGGCTTGGGTCCGCGCAACCGCCTCGCAGCCGGAGTTGCGCGATGGTGCGGAGGCGGCACAATTGGCTGAGCTGGCCTGCAAACAAACCGAGTACCAACATCCCACCCTGGTCCGGACGCTCAGCGTTGCCTACGCCGAAACTGGCAGGTTCGATGACGCCGTCGCGACGGCAGCCAGGGGGCGTGAACTGGCGCTGGCGACTGCAGACCTGGAGTTGGCGGCCAAGCTCGAGGAACTGATGCGGCTGTTCCAGGCGCATGTTCGGTTCCGCGACAGACCGGCCGCTGTGCAGGCACATTGCAGCCTGGCCGACAAACACATCCGGCAAGGCGAAATGCTCGAGGCTGCAGCCGAACTCCAGGAAGCTCTTCATCTTGATGGAGAGGAGCAGTTAGTCTTGCACAATCTGGCCTGGATTCGCGCCACAGGCGCAGTGCCCGAACTGCGCAATGGCGCGCAGGCCGTCCAATTGGCCGAGCGGGCGTGCAAACTCACCCAATATCAAGATGCCGCGTCGGTTGGGACGCTGGCCGCTGCCTACGCCGAGGCGGGCCGTTTCGATGAGGCCGTTGCCATGGCCGCCAAGGCGATTGACCTGGCCTTGGCGGCTGGGGACAAGGACCTGGCGGCCACCAACCAGGCAGCCATGCAGCTCTTCAAGGCTCATGTGCCCTATCGTGACGAGTCCACCCGGCCGGGAGGCCAGGTGAAGAAACCGGGCGCATGATACTACTGCCCTGGTTGGCAGCGGCCGCTGGGGGACGGGGGCGCGGCATTTATGCCGCTTCACGCCCCGACCGCACGGAAGCGCTCGGGTTATCCGGCCCGTTCATCGAGCTACGGACGGTGAAGCGGCATAAATGCCGCGCTCCTGTCCGGAGGCAGTATCAAGTGCACTCTGACGAAACCGGTGATCTACCGGAATTGGCACAGGTAATAAATCCAGGCATCAGCCGTCCTCTCCAACTCTTCGGCTGCGAGCTCGCGGCCACTGACCAGTCCGAAGGCGCGGACGTTGAAGAAATCCTTTTCCAATTCGGCAACCTGGGCTCGAGGACGGATAAAGTACGTTCGCCGGCCAAGGTCGAAGAGGATGTAGTCGGAGTTTCGGAAGGTTTTAGCGTTCAGATGGCGGTTGTAGAGGAACCTGCGCGCCAGGCGTCTTGCGGTTTGGAGCGCGAGGGCCGGATTTGGGCTCAGCAATCGCCCCCAATCGAAATAATCGGCACATGCGTTGAGGTTATGGCTGGAGAAGCAGAAGAAGCCACCCGGCTTTCCGATTCGGCGCACTTCCTTCAGTATTTCAACGCGCTCCTCATGAGTCCCGTAGTCAAGGCCATTGTAACTGAACAGGATGAAGTCAAAACTCTGGTCCTGAAAAAGCGGCATCTGGCGCGCATCGCAGACCTCAAACTTCAGCGGTAACGGATATCCAGAGAAGCGGCTGCGGCAGGCCGCCACCAGGTCGGGGTCATAGTCTGTGCCCACGTATTCACGCACCCATTTTGCGAAATGCAGCGTGGTGCGGCCACCGCCAACCCCCAGATCCAACATTCGAGCGGCGGGCAGGAGGGGTAACATCAGGCGCAAAATGGTTTCTTCCGGAGGCTGCAGATGCGATTGCGTCGCATACCCCGCGTAAAAGCCCGGAATTCCGTAAAAAGCTCCTGATAAGGACTTGGTTTTCAAGCGTGCTGCTACATTAATAGGCGCTCGGGTATGCGACTTTTTTGTCTTGGGACTCCCTTATCCAGTTATCGTTTTGGTGAGGCAGGTTTGCATCAATCGTGCGGTCGATCATGGACTCACAGCCAGCACCGAGAGCAAGTAGCATCGCAATCTGAAGTGCGAGAGCAATCCCTTGCTTAAACCGTAATCTCACAATCGCAACCATACTCGGTCGGGAAAGTATAGCAATCACCGCGAGCTTGAAAAAGCCGCCTCAACTTCCAATACTCAGCCCATGACTCATAGGCGACCAGGCTTGCTGCTTAAATCATCTATAGCCGTCTGGCTATGCCTGGTTCCGCTGTTTGTTTTTGCCACTCCCGCCTCGTTCCGCTTTGCGTGGCTCAGCGACACTCACGTGGGTTCAGCTACCGGCGAGGAGGACCTGCGCGCGGCGGTGCGCGATATCAACGCGATGACCAACCTGAGCTTCGTCATGCACTCGGGAGATGTCACCGAATATGGATCTCGAGATCAACTGCGTCTGGCCAAAGAACTCCTCGATGGACTCAAACTCCCGTGCCACGTCGTGCCGGGCAACCATGACACCAAGTGGTCCGAGTCGGGCGCGACGGATTTTGGCCGGCTTTGGAAGGAGGACCGTTTCGTGTTCGAGGAAGGCGGGTTCAGGTTCATCGGCCTGCACGAGGGACCGATCATGAAGATGGG
>PSRM01000307.1 GCA_003176045.1 Verrucomicrobiota bacterium
GACTTTCAAGAGGGAGGCCCCGGAAATCAGGGCTTTTTGCAAAAATTGCTCTCCAGTTGCGAAAGTCAGGCTAGCGCCACAGCCACGTAAAAAGTCACAAACGGCTGCACATTCCCCAGCCAGGGATCGAGGGCCCGTCTGATGCCCCATGCCAGCAGGAAGGCCGCTATCGCAACAGCGTAGCGGCCAACGGCCCGCCCCGTCCCTCGGGGGAGGTTATCCGAGGAGGACAGGTTTGCCGGGAGATGAACTGTTACAGCTCTCACGCGTTCTAATTTAACTCAAAAATCCGTACTGAAAAGTGGAGGTCAGGCTGATCGGTAGAAATAAGTGATCAGCAGATAAGGGTTGCAAATCGCGAATCCAGACCCGCACATTTTGTCATGGCGAAAACTCCAGTGATTTTGGTGACAGGCGCCAGCCGCGGCTTAGGCCGGGGAATTGCACTGAGTTGCGCCCAAGCTGGCTATAGTGTCGCGGTCCACTACGCGGCTAACCAGGAGGCGGCGGAAGAGACGTGTCGGTTGTGCGATGCAGCACGCGCAAATCGAGCTCAAAAGTTTATTGCACTGCGCGCCAATCTGGCGGTTACCGGAAATCGGCTTTCCCTTGTTGAGCAGGCAATTTCCGAGGTTGGCCGACTAGATGCGCTGGTCAACAACGCCGGCATGGCGCCCCGTACGCGGGCCGATGTGACCGAGACAAGCGAATCCAGTTACCAGGAAGTCATGGACGTGAACTTAACCGGCCCGTTTTTCCTGTCCCAACTTGCGGCCCGTTACTGGCTGAACCATCCCGGCGAGTGTCTGCTGTCCGGGGGCTACAAATTGATTTTCATCACTTCCATCTCTGCCGACACGGTTTCTCTCAACCGGGCGGAGTACTGTATTTCCAAGGCGGGCCTCGCCATGGTTGCACAGCTTTGGGCAGCCCGACTGGCTAACTACGGCGTACAGGTGTTCGACCTGCGCCCAGGCATTATGGAAACGGATATGACCGCCGCGGTGAAGGGAAAGTATGACAAGCTAATCACCGAAGGGCTTGTGCCGCAGATGCGCTGGGGCAAGCCGGAGGATGTCGGATTAGCCGTGGAAGCGATCCTGCGAGGCGCTCTGCCATTCTCGACGGGCGCGGTCATTCCGGTGGACGGAGGATTTCATTTGAAGAGACTTTGAGATAGCAGCCGAATCCTGTGGCTGCGCTGTCAGGCGCCATCACGGATCCAGAAGGAAACGTGCGTGCGCAAGCCGCATCGTCTCTTGCGACGCACGCCGTGACGAACCTGCTCAACTAGCTCGAGCCTGTCTCCGAAACCACCATGCACCGCTACCTTACCGCACAAGCCGGAAAAATGCGGCGTTGGTAGTGGGCGTGACGGTCAAGATGTAGGGCGAGGCGTTCGAACCAATGGTTGTCCAGTTGGGAGAAGAACTTAGCGAATAGGTCCGCTGCACCGTGGTGCCGAAGAAACAGGTGATGTCGAAGCTTGTGCCCAAGCCGGGGCTGATCGTCAAAACAGGGGTGGGCGATGAGGGCGGGCCGCCGGCGGCGGTCCTGAGGGTCTGGATCTGCGCGGCGGTGAGCGCCTGGTTGAAGACGGCTACCTGGGCAATGTCACCGAAGAACCGAGCCTGGCTCCCGTCTGGCGCGGCGCCAATCTGGGTGTGGATGGTGGGATTACCCGGAACGGTGGCGGAACTGATGGGGCCAGCCAGCACACCGTCAACGAAGATCTGCTCGATGAAAGTGCTGGAGGTATAAACGCCGGCCAACATGTGCCACTGGGCGTCATCCACTGGGGCCGTGCTGGCGGCGGCGCCGCCCTGACCGGTCTGGAAAACGGCATGGCCACCGTTGTCTATGTAGAGCCGCCAGGAGTTGGTGCCACGGCTGACGATCGCAGAGAGGAAGCCGGTTGGGATTCTCACCCAAGCCGCGACCGTGACCGTGTTGAGATTGAGGCTCGAGGAGTTGATATCTACAAACGCGGTGGTGTTGAAGGAATAAGCAAAGTTGTTTGCGCCCATGCCCGTAAGGTTAGCGCCAGGGTCGCCCTGGACGATGCTGGTATCCGTTCCATTGGCGGTCGGGCCGAGAGAGCCACTGTTGAAGGCTGTGGTGCCGCTGAGTTCATTGAGGCGCCAGAAGCCCAGTGGGGCATTACTAAGGCACGTGCTCGGATAATCCGGCGGTGGGATGTGTTTCATCCGTTTGCAGATGCAGGTCGGAATCCAGGTCGAGCCGTTGTCCAGGCTCAGCTCAGGCATGATGTTGAAGGAGCTGGAGATCATGTAGCTGGAGGGGCCATTGCTGAGAATAGTCGTTATGCCATCCGATGGCATGGCCGGGCTCTGACGGAGCTTAACACCCGCGGGCAGTGTGCCACCCGAAATGTCCAACTGTGTCATCTCGGTATCCAACACCATCGTCGTCCGGCCCGTATCGGGGTCGAACAGGTCGTTGGTCCTGTGGGCCACGCTGACTGTCACGACGGCCGGAGCAGATGCCGCGCTGAAGCTCAGGCCGTTGTCCATTGAGATGTTGAATGAGACTGTCGAGCTGAACGTGTGGACTGCGTTGCTGCCGCGGGGCGGCGGCGGGAAATTGGTGCTGAAGCCTGTGTGAATGACATTGGTGATAATGATGCCGTTGGTGCAACAAGGGGAGCTGAAGTTGGTGCAGAAGAAGATTTTTGAGTTGGTCTCACCACCATATCGTCCTCCCAGCGGCGGCAGCAAAGGCGCCATGGCAAACACAGGAGGGTTATGGTTGGTGAGCACCACGTGCGTAGGCTGGGGCGTATAGGTGTGGCCGCCATCCAGCGACTGGCGCAGATTCAGATTGAAGAAGCTCTCAATGAACCAGCCTGCGGGATTAGTTTGAACTGCGGTTGCGCCGGTCGAATTGGTGGATGGGTCAAGGCCCATGATCGCGCCGTTATTGGAGTTGGTGACATCCAGTTGGTCCATCTGCGCCTTGTAGAGAGTAGTGGCGCCGATTTTGTTGGTGCTGAGCATGTGGACCTGGAAATTGACCGGGAAGCGGAACCAATTGGTGTCTGTGTTGACATCGGCGCGGGAGTTACCGCCGCCCGTGTTGCCCGGGGCATTGAAGCCTGCGTGCTCGTAGTGATACTGTTTGGCGCTTTCGCAGGCCTCGGCCCGGTAGCCGCCGTCCGCGGGTGGCGTGTTGTTTCCGTTGTAGTTGTCTGCCTTGCTGAGCAGCCCACTCAGGGCCAGGTTCGCCACAACCAATCCGGCCGCGATCGTCCTCGTTCTCGTCCTCGTCCTCGTAACCATTTCATACACAGGCTGATGAGCCGGTTCCATTGCCCGGTTGTGATTAATTCCTTGGAATTGTCCTTCGCTCGATACAATTTTCATAGGTCTCGCCCTTTCTACGGGTGTTTAGCGCTGTGTGTGACGACTATGCTAATCCACCCTGGAAAGCCGCGCTTCTCCGAAATTGCGAATTTGAAAAGGGCGCGGGTGCAGCTTAGGAGCGCGGCATTTATGCCGCTTCACGCCCCGAACGCACGGAAGCGTCCGGGTTATCAGACCTGTTCATCGCTCTACGAACGGTGAAGCGGCATAAATGCCGCGCTCCGTCCCCACAGTGGCCGCTGACAACCAGGGTGGTAGTATCAGGACGACACAAAGAACGCGAATGACCCTGTCCGCGCTTTCCCTGGGTTACCTGGGCTGCTAGAATGCGGCAATCGTTCCGTGCTTAGGATCAATCACTCTCTTACTGCGAAAACTCTGGCACCCGCTGCGCAGAGGCTTCTTGAGCTTTCCGCGACAAAAATTCGCCGCATCCAGAAAACATGGAGCCCTGACCATGGCACCCCGGTGTTTACAGTAAAGGGCCGATATACTTCTCGCGGCTGGACGGAATGGACGCAAGGGTTTCAGTTCGGGTCGGAGATCTTGCAGTTTGACGCTACCGGCGAACGCGAGTTCCTGGTTTTGGGGCGGAAGAGCACGGTCGAAAGAATGGCATCCCATGCCTCGCACATTGGGGTACACGATCATGGATTCAATAACGTAAGCACCTACGGCAACCTCTGGCGGTTGATGCGCGAGGGGCGAATTCCGTCGAATGAATGGGAATTGAACTTTTACGAATTCGCTCTGAAAATTTCCGGCGCCGTCCAGGCTGCGCGGTGGACGCAACTGACTCCAGAATTGGGCTACGTCTATTCGTTCAACGGGCCACACTCATTGTTCAGCGATACGATCCGCAGCATGCGATCGCTGGCGCTCAGCCATCTTCTTGGGCACCGCCTGATGGGTGAGAACGATGTTTCTATTAATTTGCTTGGGCGTCTGCTTCAACACGCCGAAACTACGGCGCGGTACAATGTCTATTTCGGCGAAGATCGAGATCGGTACGATGTACGCGGCCGCGTGGCGCACGAGTCAATCTTCAACTTGAACGACGGCAGTTATCGCTGCCCGAGCACGCAGCAGGGATACTCGCCATTCTCAACCTGGACCCGCGGGCTGGCGTGGATCATTCTCGGGTACGCTGAGCAACTGGAGTTTCTCAGCTCACTGCCGGACTCGGAGTTCGTGCAGGAGCGCGGACGCCCTCGTCCGCGCGAATCGGCAGCGACCAGAACCTCCTTTCCCTCGGACGAGGACGTCCGCGCTCCTTTCATCCGCCGTTTCGAGCAAGTCGCCTCCGCTTGCTGCGATTTCTGGATCGAGCAAATGCCGACCGATGGCGTCTCTTACTGGGACACGGATGCGCCTGGTTTGGCTAAGCTAGGTGACTGGGCGGGGCGCGCAGCGGACCCTTTCAACGAACATGAGCCGGTGGACAGTTCAGCCGCAGTGATTGCAGCCCAGGGCCTGATTCGTTACGGCAACTATTTGAACAGCACTAGACGCAGGAAGGCTGGAAAGCGGTATTATCAGGCCGGGTTAACCGTGGCGAGCCATTTATTTCAGGAACCTTATCTCTCCACTGATCCAAAACATCAGGGACTCATTCTGCACTCCATCTATCACAGGCCGAAAGGATGGGACTATATTCCGCCCGGCAGAAGCATTCCGTGCGGCGAGTCTTCGATGTGGGGGGATTATCATGCGCGGGAGTTGGGGCTGATGATTTTACGAGAGGCCAAAGCGATGCCCTACTTCTGCTTCTTTGCGACCACCCCGAAAACCTGAAACCACGAATGGACACGAACTCAAGCAAGCGCTTAATTAGGTTAATTAAGGCGAGCGTCCACGGCTTTCGACTCCTACCCAGCTTAGAGCCCGTAGCTCGATGATCACGGTAGGCTCCATCACCCGAGAACAGGCTGCCAACCAATTTGAATTTCTCGCTGAGCATTTCCCGGGACGGCGGTCTGCTATTCGAGAGCTAACCCATGGGAATCCCGAGTTCGTTTTCTGGATATTTCCGAACTGGCAACTCCATGATGCTAAGACGAGCCATCGTGATAATGTGCCGCGAGGCTACCAGTACATTCTTAAGGACGAGCCTGACTATTGCGGCTTCTTGAGAGGGCGGGTCGTACGTAAACTGGATCGTCAATTGGTTGTGGTCTACTGCCGCAACGAGGCTCTCGCCAATACCGGGCCAGCAGTCCGGCAGTTCGTGCGTGGATTGGAGCAGCTTCCGATTCCTGTTGACGATGACGCCTTGATAATCAGCGATAATGGAGACATTTATGGAACGCTCACTGACCTGTTTCGGCGTGCTGAGGGCTCATGAACCGGGAAGAGACTCTCTTCCTAAAAACGGCACCCTTTTCAAGTGAACTTTATCCGCATTCCAACGCTGAAGTCTGCCGAGGCGTTCGGGGAACACATCCAGCGCCTCGGCATTGATCTTCGGTTCGAGCGACAGATCTCACAGGGCGATGCCTCGCCGCTGAGGGCCAGCTTGCACTGTAACGGCATGACCATTGGCAATCGCTGGGCCGTCCAGCCTATGGAAGGTTGGGATGGAACGAGGACCGGCGGAATCAGCGATTCGATGCTGCGGCGCTGGCGGCGTTTTGGGGAGAGCGGCGCAAAACTGATTTGGGGCGGCGAGGCGATGGCGGTTGGACCAGATGGGCGAGCTAATCCCAACCAGCTAATTCTGAATCGGGAGAATCACCCCGGCATTGCACATCTTCGCGAACAGTTGATTCAGGCCCACTTGGAAAGATATGGGCAGACACATGACCTGGTCATCGGTTTCCAGTTGACACACTCGGGAAGGTTCTGCCGTCCCAACGACCAAAAGCGCGGGGAGCCGCGCGTCGCATTTCGCCATCCACTTCTCGACAAAAAGTTTAATGTGACCAGCGATGGACACGTGTTTACCGATAGCGAGCTGAAAACGCTGGTGGACGATTATGTCCGCGCTGCCAAACTGGCCAAGGAAATCGGCGCGGACTTCGTGGATATCAAGCATTGCCATGGCTACCTGTTGCATGAGTTCCTCGCCGCCCACACGCGGCCAGGGCCTTATGGCGGATTACTCCAGAACCGAACACGGCTGCTCAGGGAGATTGTCGCGGGTATTCGGGCCGAAGCCCCGGGACTGGGAATCGGTGTGCGGTTGAGTGCCTTCGATACTTGCCCTTTCAAGCCAAATCCAGCGCTTGCCGAGCCGGGCAAACTGGGTCCAGGAATGCCTGAGGATTTTTGTTTGCCGTACCAATACGGATTCGGCCTAAATTCCCAAAATCCGCTTGAGTACGATCTGACTGAGACTGTCCAATTGCTGACGTTATTGGAACGAATGGGTATTAATTTAGTCAATCTGTCTGCGGGCAGCCCGTATTATTGCCCCCACATTCAGCGGCCCGCGATTTATCCGCCGTCGGATGGTTATCAGCCGCCAGAAGACCCGTTGGTGGGAGTGGCGCGGCAGATCAATGTGGTCAAGCAGCTTAAGGCGAAGTTTCCGCAGTTGATCATCGTGGGCTCCGCCTATTCCTATTTGCAGGAATATCTGCCGCACGTGGCTGAGTATTATGTGAAGCATGACCACGTGGATCTGGTGGGGCTGGGCAGAAGTATCCTCTCGTATCCTTCGATCCTGGCGGATGCTACGACGACCGGGCGCCTGGACAACCGGAAGATTTGCCGAACGTTCAGCGACTGCACCACCGCTCCGCGCAATGGCTTGCGCTCGGGCTGTTATCCGCTGGATGATTTTTATAAAGTGTCGGAGGATGCGCAGCGATTGAGAGAAGTGAAGAAAGGAAAAAATCCTTAAACCACGGATAAACACGGATGAACACGGATAAGAAACATCAAACTCCAAACATCAAACATCGAACTTCAAAGAAGCTTCAAACTTCAAGCTTCAACACACGCGAGTGGCGCCTTTTT
Source organism: Verrucomicrobiota bacterium (assembly GCA_003176045.1). Lineage (GTDB taxonomy): Bacteria > Verrucomicrobiota > Verrucomicrobiia > Limisphaerales > UBA8199 > PSRM01. Next base: position 7,344 of record PSRM01000307.1, read on the forward strand.
AGAAGTTTGAAGTTTGATGTTTGGTGTTTCTCTGGTGTTTGGTGTTTGGTTTTTGGTGTTTGCGTTGCGTCCGAGCCGGACGTACGGCGGGACGCAGCGGTGATTGCGGTGGAGCAGGTCTTGCCTGCCGTCGTCAATATCGCGACGGAAACCCTCGTTCAGTATCAATACAACGATCCGTATGACGATATGCTGCGCCGCTTTTTCGGCTGGCCTGCCGGACCAGTCCGCACCCAAAAGCGGCTGGAACTTGGCTCCGGCGTCATCGTTCAGGAAGACGGCTACCTTCTGACCAACCAGCACGTCGTCCGGCGCGCCAATCGCATCCAGGTTAAGCTGTGGAATGGGCGCGAGTATGATGCGGAACGAATCGGCGAATCCGAGAGCCGGGACGTGGCCCTGCTGCATATAAAAGCAGCCTCAGGCGAGAAATTCAAAGCCGTGAAGTTTGCCGCCGAGGACGATCTCTTGCTCGGCGAAACGGTCCTGGCCCTGGGAAATCCGTTTGGGCTAGGTGGTTCCGTGAGCAAGGGCATCCTGAGTTCGAAAAACCGCCGAACGGCTTCCGGCGACCAACCGCTCGACATTGACGACTGGCTTCAGACCGATGCGGCAATTAACCCCGGCAATAGCGGCGGCCCACTCATTAATTTGCGCGGGGACCTCATCGGGCTCAACTGTGCGACCATCAACCCGCAGTCCGGCCATGGTGTCAGTTTCGCCGTGCCTGTTAAACAGGTCATCGAGTCACTTTCCATGTTTCTCTCTCCCGAAAGCACTGCGTCCCTGTGGTTTGGTGCCCGTGTGAAAACGAATGGGAATTCGCTCGAGGTAAGTCTCATCCAGCCCGGCAGTCCGGCCGAGAAAGCAGGGCTGCGCCGCGGCGACCAGGTGTTGCAGGTGAACGGCCAGGCCGTCCCCGCGCCTATGGTGTTCAATCGGCTTGTGAGCCAGTCGCCGGAGCACGAGGTCAATTTCAAGGTGCGGCGCGGCGCCGAGCAACAAACCATCAAAGTTCACATGCTCTCGTTCCCGGACCTCATCCGGCAGAAACTCGGCTTTACGCTGCTGGAACTGACGCCGCAAACGGCAGGGCGCATGGGCGTCAAAGCCGGTGAGAGCTTGTTCATCGAAGAGGTTGAAAAAAACGGACCGGCGGACCGTGCCGAGTTACAGCGTGGTTATCTATTGGCGAGCATTGATGGCCAAACGACCAGTGAGATCAAGGCCGCCGCCACTATTTTGGCCGGGAAGAAAAAAGGTGAGCAGGCGGAGTTGACCGTGGTCGTGCCCCGGCGCATCGCCAACTTCATTGAGTTCAGGCAGGGGACGGTGCAGGCCACCGTCAGATGAGGCAGGCACGCTGCCGGCTTCTTAATCTTAATCCTAATCTTTCTCTTAATCTTCCGCGCAAAAACGAACCTTGGACCTTGAACTTCGAACCTCGAACCTTGAATGCGGTTCAGCGGAGGCTCGTTCGAGTTCGGAGGGGGACCGCAAACCGCAGATTAAGATTAAGAATGAGGCCAAACTCGCTCCTTGTGCTTCCTCCTCTGTTCCCTCTGTTATCTCCTGTTCAATTTTTAAGCAAAATTTCTCGCGTGACATCCGCCGCTAGCCATGGAAGATTCTCTGGCTTATGAAACTAATCCAATCGAGCATCTCCTGTTGTGCCATCGCCCTGGCGGCTGCCGTGATTTCGGCACATGCTGACGGGACCAATAAATCAGAGAAAACCGAGAAAACCGAGAAAACCGAATCCAAAACGAGCTTCGCAGACCCCGTTAAACTAACCGAAAAAGCTCCTGATACCTTTAAAGCCAAGTTCGACACGAGCGCGGGCGCGTTTACAGTTGAGATCACCCGGGCTCAGGCGCCAAATGGAGCCGACCGCTTTTACAATCTGGTTAAGTCGGGTTATTTCACCGATGTCGAATTCTTCCGCGTAGTTCCCGGGTTCATGTGCCAGTTCGGGATCCATCCCGACCCGAAAGTAGCGGCTGCCTGGCGCGGAGCGAACATTCCGGACGATCCCGTGAAAGCCAGTAACACCCGCGGTACGATTACGTTCGCGACTGCAGGACCCAATACCCGGACCACACAATTGTTCATCAGTTTTGGTAACAACGCTTTCCTGGATGGCCAGGGTTTCGCGCCGTTGGGCAAAGTCACACAGGGAATGGATGTTGTGGACAAGATTTATAGCGGTTACGGGGAAACCCCTAACCAGGGCCGGATTCAAATGGAAGGCAACGCCTACTTGAAAAAGGAGTTTCCTAAACTGGATTCCATAAAATCAGCAACCATTGTGCATTGAACTGTACAAACACCTGAGCAGGTATGAGTTCTGACAGCACAAAGGAAATTGCCGTTATCAGCACAACCGAAGGCGAGATGGTCGTTGAGTTGTGGCCAGATGTGGCGCCTAAGACGGTTGAGAACTTCAAAACACTCGCGCGAAAAGGCTTTTACGACGGAACCTGTTTTCATCGGGTCATTAAGGGATTTATGATCCAGGGCGGTGATCCGCTGACAAAGGATCCGACCAGAGAACGGTCCTGGGGCACCGGGGATCCAGGTTATAAAATCAAGGCGGAGTTTAATGATCGCAATCATGATCGCGGGGTGCTTTCCATGGCTCGATCGAGCGATCCGGACTCCGCAGGCTGCCAGTTCTTCATCTGCCACGGCAATCCTCGCTTTTTGGATCGGCAATACACCGCCTTCGGGAAACTCATCAAAGGCGATGAGGTGCTGGAGCGGATAGCGACGACCTCAACGCACACGCCCGATCGGCCGGATAAACGGATGGGGGTGGAGAGCGTGAAGATTGTACCGGCGAATTCGGTGAAGTGAGAACCGGAGTTTACGATTTACGCTTTACGATTTACGCGATTCCGGGCGAAAGGCACGCGTCGGGATAGGCCGCGATGCATGCCAGCGCGATGGATCTTGGACAACTCACGGACGTTTTGACGGAGCTAGGCTGTCCTCAGGAAAAGGCGTCTGAGATGGCCGGGCAACTCGACAAACGAGCGCGCCAGCTAGCGGATCAAAAGCAGCGTTCCTACGAGGAGGCTCTTGGCCATTTGCTCGGCCTGATGCGGCAGGGTTGGGCTGCAAAGGACAAGGGCTTGTGACCGTGCTCGGTGACTTCGCTTAAACCCGAGCAAAAACATTCAAGCCCACACCAGTCAATAATCCGCGTAATCGGTGTAATCCGCGGTTAAATATGCCGCAGCCTCGTAAATCGCAAATTGTAAATTGTAAATGCTAAAGCCCTGGCAAAAAGTCAGTTCACGTCCGTCGGGTGACTATCGGGTGTTCACGATCCGCACAGATCGCAAGGTCTCGCCACGAACACAAAAAGAGCACGATTTCTTCGTTATTGATTCAGTCAACTGGGTCAATGTGATCGCACTGACTGACGACCAGCAAATTGTTCTGATCGAGCAGTACCGGCACGGGTCTGACACAATCGAATTGGAGATCCCCGGAGGTATGATAGACCCGCACGATGCCTCGCCCGAAGCAGCGGCGCTAAGGGAATTGCGCGAAGAAACTGGCTATGAAGGAGAGAACGCCCGAATCATCGGCCAGGTTTTTCCGAACCCTGCCATCATGAGCAACGTTTGCTACACGGTGCTGGTGGAAAATTGCCGATGCCTTCATCCCACGGAACTGGATCACGCAGAGGACCTGCTGACAAGTCTCGCCCCTGTGGAAGACATTCCGCACCTTGTAGTAAAAGGAAAAATCCGCCACTGCTTAGTGGTAACGGCGCTGTATTACTTTGACCTTTGGAAACGAGAGCGCGGGCAGCCCGGCCCTAAAACCGCTATGTGAGGATGACACGAATTGCACGAATTAACACGAATTCGTGCCAATTCGTGGAATTCGTGTCAACTCCCCGCTTGCCTCACCTTTTCCTTCTTTTCCTCAAAATCCGCCCGCAACGATTTGCGGTCGCTGACGAGCTGTTTCTCCAGTTTTTCAACTTCTTCGTAATCTCCCTTTTCGATGCTCTTGCGGATTTCGTCTTTGAGCAACAGTTCGCGCTCGGCGATTTTGGCGGCGCATTGGGATTCCAAATCCGCAATCTGCTCTTTCTGTTTGGCAGTGAGTTTGACGGTGGGGGCGGTTTTGTTGAGCCGCTCCATGGCCAGTTCGTAGGCGCTTTTCATAAGAGGAGTGTCGAGCGGCAAGTGCCGAGTGGCAAGTGCCAAGTGGCCACGCCGCCGAGGAACGGAGCGCGGCATTTATGCCGCTTCACGCGCCGGACGCAAGGAAGTGCCAGGGTTACCTGCTCCGCTCATCTCGCAAAAGAAATTGAAGCGGCATAAATGCCGCGCTCCGTTCCCCGGCGGCCTCTTTCAACCGCGGTGGTAGCGTCAGGATGCACCCTCTCACCCGCAGCGGGGCCGCACTGGCGGGGCGCCCATTTTGATTTCAGCCCTTTTTGACGATGGACCGGCTGTGGCTCAGAGAACCGCGCGTCGGGGCCTTTCGCCGCCACCAAAACATGCGTTCCTCTCCGGTTCGATTCGGATAAGAGCGCGGGACCCAGTCCTCCAACAATTCGAAATTCGGAGAGAAGCGATTCCACAATTCCTCGCGTGTGGTGCCGAACGGCGGGCCGTCCTCGTCCGGGATGAGGAAATTGACTGCCAGATATTGCCCATCCGGCTTGAGCCAGCGGAGTACGGCGCGCATATAATCGTCCCGCTGGTTGGGCTGGATTGCGCAGAACAGGGTGTGCTCGAATACCCAATCAAAAAGAAAGGGTGGTTCGTCGCGCAGAAAATCGCTGACCTGGAATTGAGCGCTAAGCCCTGCGGCTCGTGTTCTTTCGGACGAGAGGCGAACTGCGCTGGGTGCAATATCCAATCCCAACACTTGAAATCCAGCGCGCGCCCAGATCCGCGCGTCATGCCCGGTTCCGCAGCCGGGCACGCACACCGTCGAGCCGGACAATTTCGGGTGGGCAGCCACAAAATCAACCAACCCCGGCGACGCTTCGCCTTTCTCCCACGGCATATCGGCAGTCTGATAACGGGCTTCCCAATAATTAGCGTCATGTGTCATGTGTCGGGTGTCAGGTGTCATGTCTTCGAATTTCGGATTTCGGGTTTCGGATTTTGATTTGTGCCTCCTTACGTCGGCTGCTACCGAGTTGGTTCACATTTCACGTTTCACGCTTCATCTCCCCATCAACCAACTCCAGGACCCTCGGCGCGCGCGCCGCCAGGTTCGCGTCATGCGTCGCCATCACTAGAGTGGTCTGCTTTTCCTGACGCAACGCGCAGAGCAGTTCGATGATATCCTGTCCGGTGTGCGAGTCCAGGTTGCCGGTAGGCTCATCGGCCAGGATCAGGTCCGGGTTATTGATGAGCGCGCGGGCAATGGCTACACGCTGCTGTTCGCCACCCGATAGCTCATAAGGCTTATGTTCAACTCGTTCCTTGAGTCCAACACGCTCGAGCAACTCGCGTCCGCGCGCTTCGGCCCGCTCCGGCGGAGTGCGGGCCATTCGCGCAGGGAGGCAGACATTTTCCAGGGCGTCCAGCTCAGGCAACAGATAATAAGCCTGAAAAATGAAACCGACCTCGCGGTTGCGCAACCGGGTCAGTTCGCGCCGGGACAGGGACGCCAAATTTCTCCCTGCCAGACGAATCTCCCCCTGATTAGGGGTATCGAGCCCGCCTAATAAATGAAGCAACGTGCTCTTTCCTGCCCCCGAAGCCCCGCGCAGGGCCACAAAATCGCCCTTTTGCAGTTCGAGGTCCACTCCCCGCAAAACCTTGAGCGGCCGTTTGCCAAGAAGGTAGGTCTTGTGCACCCCTTTTGCTGAAAGCAGCGGGTCGCTCATAAGGCATTTTGTGGAATCCCAAACGGATTCCGGCTCAAAGCGCGCCAGGAATGTAGGGCAGGCTTTCCAGCCTGCCGGTTCGCGGCGCTTTTCAGCGCCGAGGCCATCGTGGGGCAGTGCTTCAGGGGGCTGAAAAGCCCCCTGAACCGGCAGGCTGGAAAGCCTGCCCTACAGGGCTGATGGCCAAAGCCGCTTCGGCATTTCGGATTTCGGTTTTCGGATTTGCTTCTACTCATACCTCAGCGCCTCCACCGGTTTCAGTCTTCCCGCCCGCCAGGCCGGAATCAAACCGCCCATCACACAAATGATCAACGCGCCTCCGCAAATGATGGCTATGTCGAACGGTTCGATCAGGCATGGCAGTTTATCAAAGCCGTAAATCGAGGCCGGAAAAATCTCGATGTGCGTTGTGCGGCGCAGAAACTCAAGGAATGGGTTTCGGTACGTCAGCAGCAAAATGGACAAGCCCAATCCGGCTGTGACTCCCACCGTCCCCACGAACGCGCTCTGGCTCAGGAAAAGGCCTGAGACCTGTAAATCGGAAGCCCCTAGGGCTTTGAGCATGCCGATCTCGCGCGTCTTCTGTACGACGAAAGTGATCACCGCGCTGGCGATGCACAAGGCCGCCACAATCATTATGAAGAACAGAATCACGAACATAACCGTCTTCTCAACGGACACGGCGCCCAGGATGCTCTTGTTCTCCTCCATCCAGCTCGTCACACGGAACGCAGGGCCGAGCATCTTTTCTAATTCCACCTTCACCAGATCGGCAGAGTAAGCGTCCCGGAGCATCACGATCAGCCCATGTACACTGTCGTTGAGGACATAAAGCTCCTGCGCATCTTCCAGGGAAGTGATGAGCACCCTGGAATCGTACTCGTAGTAGCCGACATCGAAGATGCCCCGAATTTCGTATTCGTCCGGTATGATCAGTTCCTGGCCCTCTTTGTTCTTGTTCTCGCGAATTTGTTCGAGTTTCTCCAGCTCGCTTGGGGAGTGAATGAGCAAGCGATTGCCTACGTCCAGGCCCAGGTCGGATGCCATGTCGATCCCGACAAGCAGGCCGCGATTGGAGACGTCGAATTTGCCCGAGACAATGTTGGTGGACAAGGCGCTGATCCTGGGTTCGAGTTTCGGATCAATACCGCGGAGCAAAGGCGCGGCAAATGCCCGCTGGCCGCTGGCCGGCTCGGTTTCCACCATCACTTGTCCTATGACCAGCGGCGCCACGATGCGCACGTTGCGATTGCTGGAAACCAGGCGCGCGACGGCCTCGTAATCTTTCATCGTCCGGCCTGGCTCTACCACTCTAAGATGTGGATTGAACCCGAGAATCTTTTCCCGCAAATCGTGATCAAACCCGCTCATGACGCTGATGACTATGATGGGGACGGCCACACCGACGGTGACGCCGAGCACACAGATGAGGGTAATTACAGAGACAAAGGTCCTTTTTGGGCGGAGATAGCGAAACGCCAGCAGCAACTCAAAGGGCAACCTTGACATCGGCCAAAAGCTACCGATTGGGCAGAACAGTGTCAAAGAAGCAAAGGTGAATAGGCAAGAGGATGGGGCATTTTGATTCTACGATCCAGGCGGAGGCCCTGGGAGCATGGAGCGCGGCATTTATGCCGCTTCACGCCCCGAACGCTCGGAAGCGCCTGGGTTATCTGGCACTTTCATCGCGGTGCGGACGGTGAAGCGGCATAAATGCCAAGCTCCTGCCCGGTGGCAGCACAAAGTTGCACACGCAAAATGATCGAGCGCAGAGCATTTTCCTTGCATGTCCGCGAGTAACCGGTCATTGAAAGTGGCGATGACGAGGCATGTCCAATTGAGCCGAGTTCGAGCATGGATATTCATGCCTGCCGTGGTTGGGCTTGGTTGCGCGCAATTGACGGTTTGCGTTGGTGCCAGCGGCGTTCGCAAGCTCCAGGACGTTGTGATCTACAAGGACGAGCGGTTCTACTGCTCTTTCCCATCGGTCGTGCGGCGTCCGGATGGGGAGCTGTTGGTGGCCTTTAGACGGGCGCCGGACCGTCGGCGGTTCGGGGCTGCATCTTATACTCATACTGATCCAAACAGCTATCTTGTGCTGGTGCGCTCGCGGGACGAGGGCAAAACGTGGAGCGAAACGCCGGAGTTGATTTATGCGAATCCATTTGGCGGCTCGCAGGATCCTTGCATGGTGCAATTGAGCGATCACTCGATCCTCTGCGCCACCTATGGGTGGGCCATGATGAATAACGTGTCCAGAGACCGGTTGCCAAATGTCGGGTGGACGGGAAACTTTGCTTTTTTGGGTGGTTCGATCCTGCGGTCGCAGGATGGTGGCCGGACGTGGCAGAGGCCGATCATTCCGCCGCACGTACCGGGTGACGCGACTCTGGATATTTTCGGCAACCCTCTACCAGCGGCCAATCGAGGGGCCATGTGCGAAGGAAAGGACAGACGGCTTTACTGGGTTGTTATTGGTAAGATGACCAGCAAGCCTGATCACACGGCCACGCACCTGCTCATATCGGCTGACAAAGGCAACACCTGGAAATATGGCTGCCTCGTGGCAGGCGACAATAAGATCGTTTTCAATGAGACCTCGCTTTACGAAACTCCAAAAGATGAACTGGTGGCATTTATGCGGACAGGGAATTTTGACGATCATACGGCTATTGCTCGTTCGAAAAACCACGGCCTGAGCTTCGAAAAATGGGTGGACGCCGGTTTTCAGGGCCATCCGCACCACGCTGTTCGGCTGCCTGACAAGCGAGTGTTGCTGGTCTATGGCTATCGCCATCCGCCGTTCGGGGTTCGCGCCAGGGTGCTCGACGCCGAATGTACCAACGCCGCTTCGGCAGAGGAAACCATCCTGCGCGACGATGGGGGCAACGGAGATCTGGGCTATCCTTGGGCTGCGGCGCTGCCGAAGAACCGCGCGATCGTAGTGTATTACTTTAATTCCGGCGATGGAACGCGTTATATTGGCGCGACTGTGCTTGAGATCGAGCGTAACCGCGGATTACGCGGAATACGCGGATAAGGAATCCGTGTAATCCGTGTAATCCGCGGTTAGAAATCTTTCTGATGAAACTCACTTTCCAACTGCGCTTTCACACAGAGCCGGGCCAGTCGTTGTTTGTAACCGGCAACCACGAACTGCTTGGCAACGGGCTCATCGAGAAAGCATTTCCGCTAAGTTATCTCGATCCCCAGTTCTGGCATGGATCTCTGACATTTAATCCGGGGACGGCGCCGGATGCCGACATCACTTATCACTATATTCTGCGCACCGCGGACGGGTCCGTGGTGCATGACTGGGGCGAGGATCGGGCGTTCAATCCGGCATCGTTTAAGGAGCAGGACGTATTGATCATAGATGCCTGGAATGACCCAAGTTATGTGGAGAATGTGTTTTATACGGAGCCGTTTAGGAAGGTGCTGTTGAAGGAGAACAACATTGAGGTCTCGGACGGTTTTGGGACGCTCCCTTACCCGCCTCCGCCTGGCTCCGGCGCGGCAAGCGGTCGCGGCTCTGATCAACTGGTCACGCACACTTTTCGAGTCAAGGCGCCGCTTCTCGGCAAAGGTCAGACGCTGTGCTTGTTGGGCGATTGTCCAGCGTTGGGGAATTGGAATACATCATTCGGAAACGCGGACGAGGCCGTCCGCCCTCCAATTCTGCTCAGGCGGAGCGCTGATGACCCATTCCTGAACATTCGCGTGGATTTGAACGGCACATCATTTCCGATCACCTACAAATATGGCGTCTATGATGTGGAGCAAGGGAAATTCATTCGGTATGAGGACGGGTCCAACCGGGTCCTGCGCGATCCTGCGTCACCAAATAAGCAGACGATCATTAATGATGGCTTTGTGGCGTTGCCTGCCAACACGTGGAAAGGGGCGGGTGTTGCCATCCCGGTCTTCAGCCTGCGCAGCGAAAACAGTTGTGGAGTGGGCGAATTCACCGACCTCAAGCTGCTGGCTGACTGGTGCGCGCAGACTGGACTAAAGCTCATCCAGATTTTGCCGGTCAATGACACGACGGCAACTTACACGTGGAAAGATTCGTATCCGTATTCTGCGATATCGGCGTTCGCGCTGCATCCAATGTATCTCAATCTGAAGAGCGTGGGGGACAGGGTCGAGGGTCGGGGGGCGAGGGGAGGGGCAGAGGACAGAGGTCAGAGGTCAGTGGTCAGTGGTCAGGGTTCAGGGTTCAGGGTTCAGGGGCCCGAGCCGGAGGAATTGCTGCAAGCGCTGGAGGCTGAGCGGCAACGGCTTAATGCGCTGCCGGAACTGGATTATGACCCAGTGATGAAAGCCAAGCTCGGTTTCATGCGCGAGGTGTATGCGATGTTGAAGGGACCTACGTTCGCGAGCGACGATTACCGGCGGTTCTTCGATCAAAACAAGCATTGGCTCGTTCCGTACGCGGTCTTTTGCTATTTGCGCGATCAGCACGGGACGGCTGACTTCAACCAATGGCCGGCAAATCGGCGCCTGCGCAAAGATGAGGTGCAGGCGCTGGCTTCAGAGAATTCGGATGCCTACGACGAAATCGGGCTGACCTATTTCATTCAGTATCACTTGCACGCCCAATTGCGCGAAGCAACCCAATATGCGCACTCGAAAGACGTGATCCTGAAAGGGGATATTCCCATTGGCGTTTATCGTCACGGATCCGACGTCTGGCAGGAGCCCGAGCTTTACAACACGGACATGCAAGCGGGCGCGCCGCCGGACCCCTTTTCGGCCAAGGGACAGAACTGGGAATTCCCCACTTACAATTGGCCGCGCATGGAACAAGACGGCTTTGCCTGGTGGAAGCAGCGCTTTGCCCAGATGAGCAACTATTTCGATGCGTTTCGAATAGATCATATCCTGGGCTTTTTCCGGATCTGGAGCATCCCGGCCAACGCGGTCGAAGGCATCCTGGGCTATTTTGTTCGCGCACTCCCCGTCCAGTTGAGTGAATTCAGGCAGCGCGGGATCTGGTTTGATCACCCTCGCTACACACAGCCATACATTACAGACCGGGTCCTCTGGGAAATTTTCGGGCACGATCAGGAACTAGTAAAAGCGCGTTTCCTGAATCGGCAAAGCTCCGGCAAGTACACTCTCAAGCCTGAGTTCGTCACTCAGCGGCAGGTAGAAGCCCATTTCGCAGATCTTGACCAGACGGAACCCAATGAAAGGCTCAAGATTGGCCTCTACGATCTCATTAGTAATGTTCTTATGTTCGAGGTCGAAGGTTCTCACGGTCAGCAATTCCATTTCCGGCTTGGGATTGAAAACACGTCCTCCTTCAAAGACCTCGATGGCCAGACCCAAGCGCGGTTGAAGGATCTCTACATAGATTACTTTTACCGTCGCCAGGATGATTTCTGGCGTATGGAGTCACTGCGCAAACTGCCCGCGTTCAAACGAGTTACGAACATGCTGATCTGCGGTGAGGACCTCGGAATGGTTCCCGCCTGCGTGCCGGGCGTGATGAAGCAGCTTGGCTTGCTCACGCTTGAAGTGCAGCGCATGCCTAAGGTTCTTAATCAGCAGTTTTCACGGCCCAAGGATGCTCCGTATCTGAGCGTCGTGACGCCGTCCACACATGACATGAGCACCATTCGCGGGTGGTGGGAAGAAGACCGCGGGTTGACCCAAAGATTCTACAACCAGGAACTGGGCCGACCGGGCGAAGCCCCCCGCCATTGCGAGCCCTGGGTCAACGAAGCCATCGTCGCCCAGCACCTGGCTTCCCCTGCCATGTGGAGCATTTTCCAATTGCAAGACCTTATGGGGATGGATGGGGGACTGCGTCGCGCAAATCCGTCCGAGGAGCGCATCAACATCCCCGCCAACCCGAAACACTACTGGCGCTACCGGATGCATGTGACTCTC
>PSRM01000364.1 GCA_003176045.1 Verrucomicrobiota bacterium
CGGGTGATGGGAATCGAACCCACGTGGCCAGCTTGGAAGGCTGGAGCTCTACCATTGAGCTACACCCGCGCTGGAAGAGATAATAATCCTGTAGAGGAGGATGTCAATCGCGGCGGTTGATTTGGCGGCGGTCTGCCAGTACAACAAAGCCAGTGCTGTTAACGATTACGTCCACCACGCCGCCGGCAACGGATCTTGGGCATTTGCTTCGCAAGCATCCTGGCCGGTTCCATAGCTTTGAAATGAGTTTTGGAAAGGCGCACGTTTTTTATCCTCAGGCTACGAGTGAGTGCTGCACGGCCGCGTTGCTGCTCGAGGTTGATCCGGTAGGTTTGGTCCGGAACAAACGCGGCCCTGCCGGCGAGGGACGCTCGCTCGAACAATACGTGAATGATCGGCCCTACGTGGCCTCTTCCTTCCTCAGTGTGGCGATCGCGGATGTGTTCGGTAGCGCGCTGTCGGGCAAGAGCAAGGAGCGGCCGGATTTAGCGCAAACGCCGCTGCCGCTGCAGGCCACAATTTCGGTGTTGCCTTGCCGCGGAGGCGAAGGGTTCCTGAGACGACTGTTTGAGCCGCTTGGGTACCAGCTAAGCGCGCAGGGATTACCTTTGGACGAAAAATTCAGTGAGTGGGGCGCCAGCTCCTATTTCACGGTTGGATTGCAGGGGAATGTCACTTTGCGCCAACTACTGACGCACCTTTACGTGCTCATCCCGGTGCTCGACAACGATAAACATTATTGGGTCGGCGATGACGAAGTGCAAAAGCTGCTGCGCCATGGCGAAGGCTGGCTTCCCGATCATCCTGAGCGGGAGATCATCACCACTCGTTATTTGAAGTATCGCCGCAATCTGATTAACGATGCCATTTCCCGTCTGGTTGGCGAGGAATCCTCTGACCCGGACCAAGCTGAGGCTAAACACTCCCAGGAGGAAGCGGCGGTCGAGGAAAAGATCAGTCTCAACGAACAGCGGCTCGGGGCCGTGCTTGCCGCATTGAAGAGCAGCGGGGCAAAGAGCGTGTTGGATCTCGGATGCGGCGAGGGGCGGCTCTTGCAGGCATTGATCAAGGAAAGGCAGTTCGAGCGCATCGTGGGCATGGACGTTTCTTATCGCGCCCTGGAAATTGCAAAGGACCGGCTGCGGCTGGATCGGCTGCCCTCGCTTCAAAAGGAGCGAATTCAACTGATGCACGGCTCGCTGATGTATCGGGACAAGCGGCTGGCTGGCTTCGAAGCGGCGGCGGTGGTGGAGGTCGTCGAGCATCTCGATCCACCGCGGTTGGCTGCGTTCGAGCGGGTACTGTTCGAGTGCGCAAAACCTGGAACCGTCGTGCTGACAACGCCGAATGCGGAGTACAACGTGAAATGGGAGAAGCTACCGGCTGGAAAATTCAGGCATAAGGACCATCGCTTTGAATGGACGCGCGCAGAGTTCCAATCGTGGGCGAATGGTGTTGCGCAGCGGTTTGACTATCACGTGCGCTTTCTTCCTGTGGGTCCCGAAGATTCGTTGGTCGGCTCCCCGACGCAGATGGGGGTCTTGACAAAGGGTTCGTTATGATCGGCGTAGAAGAGAGGGAGGCCAAGTACCGCTCAGATCCGCGTTCAACGAAGGAACTTCTTCACCTGACTTTGCAAAGTGAGGCGGATAGAGACGGTGACGAATATTGGCACCCGTTATGGACTTTACAGCACCGACTGCCGCAAGTTCTCGGCGAAGTCAGAAATCTCTTGGAGAGCAGCGATGCCAAATCGCGCGAAGTGGGCTCGGATATTCTGGGTCAAAATGGAGTGAGGCATAAAGTTGCTGCCCCTGAATGTGTTGGTCTCTTGCTCGGAAGGTTGGAGCGTGAGACATCAGAGGAGGTGTTGTGTTCTATTATGATGGCACTGGGACATCTGAATGATGCCAGCGCGATTGGGCCGTTGTTGAAGTGGCAGACGCACACTAGTGGCAACGTGCGTTACGCTCTCGTCAGCAGCCTTTCTGGCCATGAGGACGCGCGGGCGATACGCGCTTTGGTCGAATTATCGGCAGATGAAAATCGTGATGTAAAAAACTGGGCGACCTTCGGCCTCGGGTCGCTTGTGGACTGGGACTCTCCGGAGTTGCGCGACGCGTTGTTCAAGCGCTTGACTGAAGAGGACGCGGAGATTCGTGGTGAGGCTCTCGTGGGATTGGCGCGGCGTGGTGACCCGCGGGTCATCGACACCTTGAATCGCGAGCTATCGAACATCGAAACCTGCAGCGTCGGAAGTCTGTTAGACGAGGCGGTCGAGGCCATCATTTCTGCGGCGAAAGCAAGTGGCGCGAAAGTCTGGCGTCCGATTTTACTCAAGATCCGAGAGAAGAGTTTCGCCCACCACCAGACCGCGCTTGCGGAAGCCTTGAGAATAGTCGGCGAGACGAATGGATGAAAATTGCTATTCCAGAACTTGCGCTCGTGGTTCTCATGGGCCCATCCGGCTGCGGTAAATCGAGCTTTGCGCGCAAGCACTTCAAGCCCACCGAAGTGCTTTCCTCCGATTACTGCCGCGGGCTGGTTTCGGACGACGAAAACGACCAAGCAGCCACGCCAGATGCCTTTGAGGTCCTGCATTTTGTGGCTCGGAAACGCCTGGCGGCAGGGAAACTGACCGTGGTGGACGCGACCAACGTCCAGGCCGAATCCCGCAAGCCGCTGGTGGCGTTGGCGCGGGAGTTTCATTGCCTGCCAGTGGCGATCGTCTTCGATTTGCCCGAAAAGGTGTGCCACGCGCGCAATCGTGAGCGGACCGACCGCGATTTTGGGCCGCATGTGATTCGGCAGCAATCCCAACAACTTCGCCGCTCGATTCGTGGGTTGGAACGGGAGGGATTCCGGCACGTCTATACTTTTCGCAGCGAGGAGGAAGTGGATGCGACACAAATCGAGCGCCAGCCACTTTGGAATAACCTGAAGCACGAGCACGGGCCGTTCGACATCATCGGCGACCTCCATGGCTGTTATGACGAATTACTTACGCTGCTTAAGGCGCTCGGGTATGAAATCGCTCCAGACCCGGACAGTCCTGCCAAAGTGCTCGCCCGTCCGCCTGCGGGCCGAAAGGCAATTTTTGTCGGCGACCTGGTGGATCGCGGTCCGGGAATCGCGCAGGTGCTGAGGCTCGTCATGGGTATGGTCGAGGCCGGCACGGCGCTTTGTGTGCCCGGCAATCATGACATGAAGCTGATGCGCAAATTGCGCGGAAGAGATGTGCAGATCTCGCACGGTCTGGCAGAGTCTCTGGCGCAACTTGACCAGGAGCCGGAGGACTTCCGAAAGCGAGTCGCCGATTTCATTGATGCTCTGGTGAGCCATTATGTTTTGGACGACGGGAAGTTGGTCGTTGCTCATGCCGGGATGAAGGAAACGATGCAGGGGCGCGGCTCGGGACGGGTCCGGGAGTTTGCGCTCTACGGCGAAACCACGGGTGAGACGGATGAATTCGGGCTTCCGATAAGATTCAACTGGGCGGCTGAGTACCGCGGAAAAGCCATGGTGGTCTATGGGCATACGCCGGTGCCCGAGCCCGAGTGGCTCAACCGCACGATCAACATTGATACGGGGTGTGTCTTCGGCGGAAAGCTGACGGCGCTGCGCTACCCCGAAAAGGAGATCGTCTCTGTTCCCGCCAACCGGACTTACTGCCAGCCTACGAAACCATTCCTTCCGGCTGAGGCCCAGGCACCGATCCTGACTGCCCAACAACGGCAGGACGATTTGCTCGACATGGATGACGTGCTGGGTAAGCGGATCATTTCCACACGGCTGCACCATAACGTGACGATCCGGGAAGAGAACGCGATTGCCGCGCTGGAAGTCATGAGCCGCTTTGCTGCCAATCCAAAGTGGCTCATTTATCTTCCGCCGACCATGTCGCCTTCTGAGACGACCAAAGAACCTGGACTGCTTGAACATCCTTCCGAGGCGTTCGCTTATTTTCGGCATCAGGGTGTGCCGAAAGTTGTTTGTGAACAGAAGCACATGGGCTCACGCGCAGTGGTGATTATTTGCCGGGACGAGGAGGTGGCCCGGAAACGATTTGGCGTTGTCGGCGAGGGCTTCGGCATCTGTTACACGCGAACTGGCCGGCGCTTCTTCGATGATACAAAGCTCGAAGCAGAAATGCTTGAGTCTGTTCGCCGCGCCCTGACCGGGAGCGGGTTCTGGGATGAATTCAAGACCGAGTGGGTCTGCCTGGATGCCGAGCTAATGCCCTGGTCCGCCAAAGCTCAGGCTTTGCTTCAGGAGCAGTATGCGGCGGTAGGAGCCGCGGCAAGGGCGGCACTGACGAACGTTATCGCCGCCCTCGAATCAGCCGGACGTAACGGGTTGGACGTGGGGTCCTTAACCGACCGTTACCGAGAGCGCCAAACGATGGCCGGCCAATACGTACGCGCCTATCAACAATATTGCTGGCCTGTGCAGTCCGTTGCAGATCTCAAGCTCGCCCCCTTCCATCTGCTGGCCACGGAAGGACGTGTCTATACCGACCGGGACCATTGCTGGCACATGGATGCACTGGCAAAAATTTGCTGTGCCGATTCGGGTCTGTTGTTGGCCACACCTTATCAAGTGGTGGACGTCACTGATGCCGGGAGCGAGGCAGAAGCGATCCAGTGGTGGGAGAATCTCACGGCTGGCGGCGGCGAAGGGATGGTGGTAAAACCCTTCGAATTCATTGCCAACACCAGGCGCGGCCTGACGCAACCCGCCGTTAAATGCCGCGGAAAGGAGTACCTGCGGATCATTTACGGCCCGGAATATACGATGCCAGAAAACCTGGATCGATTGCGAGCCCGCGGGCTTTCTTCCAAACGCTCTTTGGCTCTGCGCGAGTTTGCTTTAGGCGTTGAGGCCCTGGAAAGATTCGTTCGACGCGAGCCGTTGCGCCGGGTGCACGAGTGTGTTTTTGGCGTGCTTGCACTGGAGAGTGAGCCGGTTGATCCTCGATTGTGATTTAGACCCGTGGAATCTTCCGCCACCCATCACCCGCACCTGAGCCGCCGCTTCGGTCTGCTGCAGGCTACGGCGCTGAACATGACCAACATGATCGGGATCGGGCCGTTCATCACGATCCCGGCCCTGATGTCGGCCATCAACGGTGGCGGCCCGCAATGCATCCTGGGCTGGCTGATCGCGCTGCTGATCGCATTGCCCGATGGGCTCGTGTGGGCTGAGCTGGCCGCGGCGATGCCAAGCTCGGGTGGGAGCTATGTCTATTTGCGCGATGGTTTTGGGCGCAAAAGTTGGGGCCAGTTGATGGCTTTCCTGTTCATCTGGCAATTCATTATCAGCGGCCCGATGGAAATCGGGTCCGGATTTATCGGCATGAAACAATACCTGAGCTTCCTCATGCCCGGGCTGACAGCGCCGCAGATGCGTTTGATCATCGTGGGCAGCGGCGTGCTGGTCATTGCATTGCTCTGGAGGCAAATCAAGTCCATCGGCAAGATCACCGTCGCGCTGTGGATCGGCACGATGATCACCGTGGCCGCGGTCATTGTGGGCGGGATTGGCCACTTTGATCCGAAGATTGCTTTCGATGTGCCGAAGGGCGGATTCGATCTGTCGCTCGGTTTCGTGATGGGCCTTGGCGCTGCCGCCAGAATCGGTGTTTACGATTACCTCGGTTACTACGACATTTGTTACATCGGAGAGGAGGTGCGGAACCCCGCCAAAGTGATTCCGCGCTCGATCATCATCAGCTTGCTGGCGGTCGCAGTTATCTATCTCAGTATGAACCTATCCATTATCGGGGTTGTGCCGTGGCGGAACTTTGTGCCTCTGACGGACAGCGGGCCGGCGCCCATTGCGTCGCTTTTTATGGAGCGCATTTGGGGCAGACAAGCGGCCCTGATCTTTACAGTCGCGATTCTCTGGACGGCCTTTGCCTGCACGTTCGCGCTGGTGCTGGGCTATTCGCGCGTGCCTTATGCCGCCGCGCGCGACGGCAACTTCTTCAAGGTGTTCGGCCGATTGCATCCCAAAAAGGATTTCCCTCATATATCTCTGCTGCTGGTGGGCGGACTTTCCATTGTGTTCAGTTTCGTGGACCTTTCGACCCTCATCGATGCGCTGCTGACCACGCGCATCCTGGTGCAGTTCATTGGGCAGATCGGAGCGGTGATGTTATTGCGACGTTTGAAACCTGCCGCAGAACGGCCATTCAGTATGTGGCTTTATCCTGCGCCAGCGCTGATCGCGCTGACCGGCTGGATTTTTCTGTTTTGGACAACCGAAACGAAACTGAAACTGGGCGCGTTGGGTTCCCTCGCGCTGGGTGGAGTGTGCTTTCTGGTTTGGTCCTGGCGCGCCAGGCGCTGGCCGTTCGAGCCGCAGCCAACCGAGCCGCTCCCGCACATGGCCGATTCTCGTCAGGGCCAGTGACAAAGTCCACCACTGTAGGGCAGGCTTTCGAGCCTGCCGGTTTAGGGGGCTTTCCAGCCCCCTGAACCACCGCCTGCCAGAGTCGCGCCGCTGGAAAGCGGCGCAACCGGCAGGCTGGAAAGCCTGCCCTACAGACTTTGTCACTAGCCCTGGATTCTCGTGAATACAATCGCGCTGGCGCTGGATTTCCGGTTGCTCCTGTGTGACAATGCGCTCAATCAACTCACATACTTAATTAACTCAGTAAACTGAATTAACCCAATCAACTGGCTTGTTATGCCTGCTGACGCCCCGGACTTCATTGATCCGCTGGAGGATTGCCCGTGGTACACGCGGCGCGAGATCTTCGCGCGCTACGGCTACACGGCGCTGCCTCCATCCGAACTGAGCGACACACAATTACCTGGCCGGCTGTGGGAGTTGCTCTACGCGGCGGCGGCGCGCCGCTTTTTCGTTTGCAGTACCAACCATCTGAGCGACCGCCAGCTTTATACGCTTTTGTGGGACGAATGGCTCGATCGGGTAACCGCCGACATCCCACTCGAAGCCGAAACAAACACCACCACGATAGTTTCTGAGCATAATGCGATCGGATTGATGGCTGAAGAAATTTACATGCGCTTTTATATGGATGAAGGGGACCGCGACCTTTGGCGCTCCACAGACCCGGATATCGTATTTCCGCCGCATGAAGACCCGCCTTATGATCGTGACCGGCATCTGCCGGTGCCGCCGATTCCACCAGAGGCCTTGTCAGGCTGGGTGCCTGGTGATCCACCTGAAGGCGATGATGCGGATCCTGATCCTCTGGGTTTGGCCAGTGTAGATAAGGAGATCGCTGCCGCGAATCCGAACTCGGATTCCGCCAGTTCCCCGTCCGACGCCGCGTTTCAAGCGGAGCTTGAGGCCATGGAACCCGAGAACTGGGTTCCGCCGGCCCAAACTTTGGCCGAGCAAAACATTCCTTTGCTGCCACCTGCGGAGATAACGGACGAAACGCTGGTGCCGATTTTATGGGAGTTGTTGCACAACCTGGCGCTGCGCGGGTTTTACGTGCTGCACACCGACCATTTAACCGATCGCGAACTCTATGCAGAACTCTGGGAGCGAGGACTGCGCGATCCGTGCCATTTGCCCGGGCGCAATCCACGCGGCGGCTGGTTCCACGATTTTCTAGGCAGTTGGGGCGAGGACGACATGCAGAAGTGGTTGCGGTTTTATGCCACGGACGAGGAGCGCGCAAAGCACGCGAAGGAATATCCGAAGGACAACATTCCCCCAAAAGAGAAGCCGTGCTGCAATCGGGACTGGCGCTTGCCCAAAGGGCCGTTCCATTGGTAGCCCTCCAGGCAGTTAATTGGGTTAATTAGGTTAACTTGTTAACTGAGGAAAATGGCTGAGGGAATCCTGGCTCAAAAAGCAATACTTGGAGCATTGCGTGGTTAATCCATGCCTGCAAGTTTCCACTGGTTGCCGACCTTCTTCAGCAGGAACTTCGTCGTGTTGGTTTGATCCCCCTTGTCGAACTCGGCGGTGATCACGGCGGTGTCGTCGCTTTGGAAATCCCGGCTGAGCACATGAACTGATTTAACATTGCCGACTTCGTCCATGGCCCGAATGGCGGCTTCATCTGCGGATTTACCCTCAAGATCTTTCTCGATCATCTGGCGGAATTCACCCGTGGTGCTGTCAAAGACAGCCTTCAAATTGCCGTTGTGTGAGGCCCAGATCGAGCTCCGCAACGCATCGTCCGGGCTGCCAAAACCCGCAAAGCTCCATGAGTCCCGCGGCCAGAAATCCGCGGTGGCGACAGGTTGGGGCGCGGTCTCGCCGGCGAGGTAGCGGTCCAGGGCGGCGTGAGCTTGAGTATTCTCGCTGCGCGCGCTTTCCAATTCATTTGTTAGCTGATCAAGAACACGAAACTCGGCCCGCAACCGGAGCAACTCGGCGGAGGGATCGCTTGCCGGAAATGGAGCAAGGCTGACTGTTGCAAGGAGACTTGCCTGCCGTTCGTTTTCGGCAAGCAGGTCGGTTACGCGGTCCAAATGTTGATGCAGCGCCTTTTGCTCTTCGCGCAGTTTGAGATGGGTTTGATGCTGAAACGTTAGCCCCGTTGCCAAAGCGACCAAAGCCACCGCGCCGCCGAGACCCGGCATGAAACTTTTTTCGTTCATTTGCGTTGCTTCAGTTGGCTTCGAGGGCACCTTGGTTTCCTATTCTGGCGGGAGTGCGATCACGTCACCCTCGCGGAATTCGTTGGTCCTGGTAATACCGCCGAACCTGTACTCGATCGTCAGATGTTTCGTCTGCCCGAATTCGGGGTCGCCTTTGATATTGTTGCTGGCCATGGCTTTAAGGCTGTCGCCCCGGATTCGATCCTGGAGTTCGTCTGTCACGTCGAGTCTTGTGTGCTCGGTCCAATACTCGGCCTTCACGATCTCAAGCTGCGAAGGGTTAGGGTTTGCCGCTCTCCGAGCGGCGCGATCTTCTTTCTTTCGATTTTCCAGCGCCTCGCGCGTTTGGCGCGCATCCTCGCGCAGCGATTCGGTTTGCTGATGCTGCTGAAGCAGCGCGGCGACCTGGCTGCGCAGCCGCGGCAATTCCTCGGCTGCACTTGCCGGCGAGGCTGCCAATGGCGCGCTGGCCTCGGACATACGATTGGCTGAAGGCGCAGCGCGATCCAGGGAGCGTTGGGTTTCGGACAGCTTTTCGGTCGCCTCGCTCAAGCGCTGAAGCAACGCGGTGTTCTCCTGATGGATTTGAGCGCAGGCCCGGTGTTCGAGCAGCAACCAAATGGCCATGCCGGCAAACGTCAGGCTATAGATAATGGCGATCAGCGTTCGTGTTTTCATCGGTTCGCAAACCAATCCGCTGCGCGAAATCCGCGCTCTCCTGCCCTATTAGACGCCGCCAATTGAAAAGTGTTACGCGAGAAAGCTTCCTTACAACCTAGTCGAGCAGGCATCGCCTGAAAAGGATGCTATTCAAACGAAGACCGGTTACCACTTCCTTGGAATCCCGTTGGAATTTGAGTTCAAACCACCAGGATTGATTGCTGGCGCTGGCAAAGAGATTCCTGCCCACATAGCGCAGGGGAAATTCGCCGTGGCGATGGAGTTCGAGGACGAGTTGCCCGTCACGCAAATGAATCCTGAGGTAGGTTTCCAATTCACTGCTCCAGAAGTCGCCGGCATAAGCGCTAAAATCGGGCTGCCTCTCTTCAGATACATTGATTCGCTTGAAGGTCTCTTTCCAGTCATTTGTGAACTGGGATGCTTTCCCCGAATCCAGCTCCTGAAAAACGAACTTCCTTTTTCCCATAGAAAACCGGTCGTTGCCATTAGCTACCAGTGCTACGGGCGGATCGTTGTCCTCTCGGATCTCGAGATGGTCCTCGACCCGGGAAATCTCAGTAACATCCAAATAGAGTTCATATTTGCCGGTATATCGATCCAGCTCGGCTGCCGACAATTTTACGGACCGCGGCTCGCTGTCAGGGCGTGTAGGTCTGATTGGCTGTAATTTGTCGGCGAGATAAATCTCCGCGGCGGTCAGGGCAATCTCTCTGTTATCGATGGAACCGAGATTGCCTGCCAGAGCCACTCCGAGGTGCAGGTCGGGAAACCAAAGCACAAAACTCCGGTAGCCGGCATCCGCACCGCCATGC
>PSRM01000076.1 GCA_003176045.1 Verrucomicrobiota bacterium
CCTGCCGCAACGGCCGAGAAATGATATCCGGAAGGCCTAAGGCACAGGCATCTGAGGCTGCTGGAATCAAAGGAAGGAGCAGGGCTTTAGTGATAGGATTACGAGCGGATTCCAGCGCCTGTGTGACGACAGGCGGGTTCTGGAAAAGACCCAAGGCTTCCGCAGACCGGTAGCCGCGTCGGCTGCGCAATCCTGCCAATGCCGCTATTTGCCGCTCAGTCTCTCTTGCTTTGGCCAAGAGCCGATTATCCTGGATCTCCTCCAACAGCGAAACATCCTGCCAGTCGCTCTCGCGCTCTGTCTCCTTGCTCCTAATCAAATCCGCTAGAGCCATGAAAGGAAGCTGCTGCCCCAGGACGGCACCTTGCTCGCGACGGGCGTAAAGCTCCTCAAAAGGAGCGAGCAAGTGATTGTGAAACCAGAATTCAAGCCATTCCTCCTTCCCGTTCGGTAGATGTCCTAAAAGGAATCTTCGGAAATCGGTGCCGCGCCAACTCGTCAACTCTGTTGGGCCTGCAACTCCAAAAAGCCCAGTTCTTTGAAGGCTCTCGGCCAGGCCATCTCTCGCCGCGAGTGATAAATGAAAATCGAAATCCAGAGTATCCCGGTTCACTCCGTAGAAGCGCACCGCATGGCCGCCCATTACCAGAAAGCGCAGATCCACCGTTTCAAAAGCCGTCGCGATCTCGACCAGGCGTTGGTCGGCTGTCATGCTAGAGATTCGTCCCACTCGCGGCTGCCGTGGGCAAACAACATCATGATCAGAGGATGCGCTCGGAACTCTTCCTCAGGCATTGGACTGTTCACCAACTCCACGATCTCTTCGATGTGCGAATCCAAATACCGAGCTTCTGCTTCTGATGCACTCGAAGCTTCGCCGTCGAGGATCATGCGCACGATGGGATCTTCCTCAGGAGCCCAACCCAATTTATTCTTTGCGTTCACTGCGAGTAAACTAGTAGCCACTTGGCACGGCGGCAAGACCGGGCGACCTGGCTAATGTGGTGGCTCACAATTACCTACCCAATTGGCGTGCTCGAAAGCGGTAGAGGACTACCGCAGTCCAAGACGCTCCGCGAGCGACGAGCGTCCCGGAAATTCCGACAGGTTTTGGACTGCGCCAGTCCTCTGGCGCTTTGGCCTGTAATAGTTAACGCGATCAAGAGACTGCACATTAATGATCCAGCCATCCAAGCTCCTTCTTTTTGCTTGCGTACACAAGCCCAAGGACATGCACGGCGACGAGCAGGAAATAAAAGGTGGTCAGGCTCACAACCACGATGGCGCCGATCATGGCGAAGAGTGTGCCCATGGAATGAGTGGTCCAGCCTTTCGGAAAAACGAAAAACAGAAAAATGGTTGTCGTGATACGCAAAGCCACGACGGCCCCGAGCATAAACGTCGCAATAAAGTACTGCCCCGGCACTTTCACGATCGAAGGCATGACCAGCATCGGATTCGCGGCAGCAATCGAATCGAGAATAGCCACGGAAAGGAAAGCCATGGGGAAATAAAGGCCACCAATGAGTATCGCGGCGATGCCAAGAATCGAGGGGCCCGACCAAACGAAACCCTCGCCGATGGCGCGGTCGTGGTTCGCCCATATAAGGAGGCCAATCCCGGGACCAAAACAGACCAGGCCGATGCCTACAAACCGGCCAAATGGGAGCAGGATCGTGTCCACGATATTCATGCCTGGCAGTTCAGGCATTTCTCGGTCGCCTGCCGCTGTCGAATGGATGATGCTTTGGAGGTAGCTAAAGAGATAACCTCCTGCATAGATCAGGACGATAACCCCCGCAACCAGGATGAGGATGGCGTTGACGGAGAAAAAGCCGCCAATGCCCACCATGATCAAACCGACCCTCAAGCCAGCGAGGATTAAGATGCCCACGACCAGCATGATAAATCCGGTACCACGAAGCGGATAACCAAACGCCGCCGGCAACAGCTCGAAAAAGCCTTTCTCGACCGGGCGCTGTATCGGCAGCATGACGGACGACAGCTCGGTCCCGCAATGACGGCAGGTCTTGTGCGCAACGCCGCCGCTGGATCGGGTAGTGACGCAGAACTCACAGAAGAACTGGTTGCATTTGTTGCAGAAGAAACGGCCAGGAACCTTCGGGTGGTGTTTGCAAGGGCCGGAAGCGAGGGGCGAGCCGCCTGCGCTGCGCTCCGGCGCGCCGAGGGGCGGAGGGGCGAGGGGCGAAGAGACAGACGGGGGCTGAGCCACCATTGCCACGGGAGTGTCCGACGCAAGGGCAGCCGGTTGAGGTGGCTGAGTTGTGGCTAGGCGGACGCGGACGGGTGGCTGGGAGGGGGTTGGCGCTCCCTCATCCCGCTCAGCGGGACGGGTCTGATCGGCCGTCTTGGCGGAGGCAGTAGGTGGAGTTGGCTGATCCGTGGGTAAGCGAACGCGGACGGGTGGTTGGGACGGGGTTGGCGCTCCCTCACGGTCGCGGCTCTGATCGGGGGGCCTGGCCAGACGGACGGTGTCAGAGCTCGCAGAAGCGGGGATTGGGGGCGGAGTGGCTGCGGGCTGTGGGACTGATGATGCAGTCGCGATTCGTATTGGACCCGATGCAGGCGGCAAGGGCGCGGCGGAAATAATTGGGGCAGTCGGGACGCCTGCCCTGCTTTGGGTGTCGGCGTAGAAGATCATTGAAACCCCGCCGAGCTGGATATTTTGGCCGTCCTGAAGGACGGCTTCTTTGATCTGGGTGCGATTTATGAATGTGCCGTTGGTTGAGCCCAGGTCCTTCAGAACGACGCAGCTTTCTTCAACCAATAACTGGCAATGGGAGCCTGAGACAGAGCTGTCTTCGAGAGTAAAATCGTTGGCGGCAGCCCGTCCTATGAAGTTTGCGCCGGGCTTAAGTTGAATCTCCCAAGTTGCCGTTGATCCAGGGTTGACGATCAGACGTGCCATGTTGCTCTTCTGCCTGCGAACCGGGTAATTCTAGGCAGGACAGTAAGCGCTTGTCTATGACAAAAGGCGCGGCTAGTCAATCGGAGGCGCATGTACCATTAGCTCGGACATTTCCCTCCGTGCGCGCCGGGTGAGGGCACCCGGCCTACATGTCCACAGCGCTGCACCCTGTAGGCCGGGTGCCCTCACCCGGCGCTGTGGGCATATGCTTCAGGCAGGTCGCGCAGTTCCAAGGCGCGGACACGTCCGCGCACTCCAAGTCCTCACGGCGCGTCGCAACGCAGGCGATAGAACCGGTTGGTTGGGGGCGGCGGCCAGGTGATGTTGGTGAAGGGTGACGTGGCGCCGGTTACGTCCACGTATGGCCCGATGACGTTAGTGGCGGATTGCAGGAATCCGTTGGTCCAGTTCAGCACGACTTCATTGGTTAAGAACCGAGCGATCGTGATTGGCCCAAGGATGGGATGGTCAATGATCACTTTGAAGGTGCAGGTATTGGTGTTGCCGCAGGCATCGGTCGCGGTGGCCACAACGGTGTTGGTGCTGCGGTGCGGGAAGGTGGTGCCCGAGGGCGGTGACGATGTCACGGTCACACTGCTGCAAGTATCTGTTGCCATGATTGTCCAGAATACTGTGGCATTGGTGTTACAGGTGAGCACCACGATGTTGGTGGGACAAATGATTGCTGGCGGATTCGTGTCCACGACGGTCACAGTCTGGGAGCACGGCGAACTCGTATTCGAACAGCAATCGGTTGCGGTCCAGGAGCGAGTGACGATCAGGGGACATGCGGGATTGTTCGTAATGGTGCCGGCGATATTGATTGTAATATTCGTTCCGCAACAGGTATCAACAGCAACAGGTGAATCGAAGGACCATGGGCTCCCGCACACGACGGTCTTGTTGGTTGCGCAAGTGATGGTTGGGGGAGTCGTGTCCACGACGCTAACCTTTTGCGTGCAGACACCCAGGACCGTGCCTATGCAATCGGTGACGGTGAAAATGCCGCTGTAACTCTGGGCGCAGGTGGCATTGCTATTGGTAATGATAACGAGACTGACCGAGGGCGGAGTGGGGCAACAGGGGTCCGGCCCGACGAACGGAGGGTCGAAGGACCAGGAGGAGCCGCACTCGACCTGTTTGTCCACTGCGCAAGCCACCGGAACGATGCAACCGTTGGTCCTGGTCGTGATTTTGAACGCCAGATCAAGCGGTGCCTGAGGTACACCCGGGGCAAAGGTTCGCAACCAACCGCCCAGCACTGTCCCTGTGGCAAGGTTCGGGCAAGCCGGAGGGTTGAACGGCAAGTGCACGCTCACATCGTTCTGAACGTTGGTTGTTGTCTTCCAGCCGAAGTAATCGGCCGTTCCAGCCGGGAGCAGCGCATACACCGCCAGCCAGTATCGCTTTGGCGCCGCCGGCAAACCCTGCTGCGTCGGGGGATTGGTGGGGAAGAAGCAGTAATACCAAACCTCATTATCGGTGCCCAGGAACGAAGGCGGGCCGGGATCAATGAATTGTTCGGAGGCCGGACTCCACGGCATTTCCGAATACTGCCCCGGTCCGAAGCACTGGTTCCATATCAGGTTGCCTGGATGACTAAACGGCTCGGTCGGTGGATTCGCCGCCACATCCGTGAAAATGCCCAACCAGAACGTGATGCTATTTGAGGCCACGAAGTTGTTCAACCATGACCCCCAAAGATGAATGTCGGTGATCGGCCCTGTGTTTGTGCAAACGAAGTCGTCCGCCAGCAGCCACGGACCATCCGTCACGTTTGGCGGAAAGGTGCTGCTGTTCCAGACGTCGTAACCATTTTGCACGTTCGGCCATTGGACGTATTTGACGGTATTGGTGTCCACGCAGTCGGTTGGAGGCGGCGTATTGGTTGGAGTCGTGAGCTTGAAGGCTAGATTGATCGCAGCGCGCGTTTGACTATTAGTCATCGGCTTCCAATCGCCAAGCGGGACGCCGGTAGCGGTCAAGTTGCCCCAGACCGCAGCATCGTTGTACGGCACCAGCGTGGTCTTCCACCCATAGAGAGTGGCCTGGTCGGCAACTTGAGCGTAGGCCGCCAGCCAATAGTTGGTCGGTTGATTGGGTGTTCCGGTCTGTACGAACGGATTGGTCGGATAAAAGCAGTAGTAATAGGCCAGCGTATCGCTGCCGATAAAAGCCGGCGGCCGTGGATCATAAAAGCCTTCGCTGCCGCTGCCATATACCGTTTCGATGAACTGCCCTGGGCCAAACGACTGAGACCAGAGAAGCACTCCCGGGTGGCTGTTGGTGGACTGGCCAGTAATGGGATTAGTGACGGCGGCAACGTCGCTGTAGATGCCCAGCCAGAAATTGGTGATGACGCCTTTGCTGTTGTTAAGCCAGGAGCCCCAGATATGAATGTCTGAGACTGGTCCGGTGGTGTTACAAAGGAAATCGTCGGCCAAAACCAAAACGTTCTGGTCCAGGACGTCGAGACCGCCGTCCAGGTTTGGCGGATAGATAACTTTGACGCCGTTGGTTTCGACGCACTGCTGCTGGGCGTGCGCCGTGAAAGTTGAGATCACGAGACCCATCAAAGCGCCTATCATTGCCTGCCTGTGTACTACACGAGATAACGCTGTAGAGATCATAATACTCCTTTGTTTGATTGGAAGCGGGTGCCTTCCTTGGTTGTTTCGAGGGTGAATTCCTCCCTCCGAGTCGAGCTCTGTGAATTCTCGCAGAGCCTGATCCGTTTGGCCCCGTCTTGCCGAGACAAGCCGGGTCCCAAGCATGTGCATCCGCGTAGTGCATGCTTGAAAGGAATTCCGGATTAAGTGCCTGCGAGGGTATCAATTCCTAGGACAAAAGGCAAGTAACAAATTGATGGCGAAAACGGCGCGAATGTGTTTCGAAACCGGAATCGGATTAAGGCGTTGGCGACCAGCCCAATCGGTAATATGCGGAGGCGGGAGGCGCTTTCACGGAGCAGGTTTGACGATCGCGATCACGGCCTGCTGTGGCTGGAGATACTTTTGAGCAACGCTCTTAACTTGCTCGAGAGTCACGGCCTCGTAGAGGCCGGTTTCGGAATCGGAATGGGCATAGCCGAGGCCGTAGAGTTCGTCCAGAGCGGTTGCCATGGCGAAGCCGCCGAGGTCCTGGCGCGCGATTTTCTTTTGGCCGATGACCTTGGCTTTGGCGCGCGCCAATTCTTCGGGAGCCAACCCTTCCGCTCGGAGCAGCTCGGCTTCTTTGAGGAGTTCCGTTTCCACAAGCTCCGCCTTCTCCGGCACGGTGCCTGTGTAGAAAGAGAAATAACCTGGAGCCAGGCCGACGAAATGTTGTGCGCCGACAAAATAAGCCAACCCAAGCTTTTCCCGGATGCGCAGGAACAGGCGGGACCCGAGATCACTGCAGGCTTCTTGCAATAATTCCAAAGGATAACGGTCCGGATCGCTCAAGGTGGTGCCAGGGAATCCGATGACCAGCACGGCTTGTTTCTTATCGCGGGTTTCGCTCACATGGACGGGGGAAGAGCGTGGAGCGTGGAGCGTGGAGCGTGGAGCGTGGAGCGTAGCTCGAGCCGCCCCCTGCCATGCACGAACGACCTTGCCCACAGCGCGCTGGACGGCCTCCGGCTTTATATCTCCGTAGACGGCAAGGACGCAGTTACTCGGGACTGCAAACTGCTTATGAAAAGCACGGAGATCGCCTGACTGGAGTCCTGGCACGCTCGCTTCTGTGCCCAGCACGTCCAGGCCGTAGCCGGTATTGCCGAAGAGGGCCCGTCGCATGGCTTTGGCGGCGCTCTGCAACAAGTGATCCTTTTGTGCTCGAATGCCCGCGAGTTGAATTTCGCGCTCGCGCTCCAACGCGTTTTTCGCGAACTCTGGATTGAGCAAAACATCCGTCACCAAGTCCAGGCCCCTGGCGAAATCGCTGCTCATTACCTCGGCGCTGACGCCGAAACTATTGTTCCCTCCGTAGCTATCAATGGACCCTCCCACTGATTCGATTTCGGTTGCGATGCCCTCGGCGGAACGCTTGCGCGTGCCTTTGAGCAGCATATTCGCCGTCAAATGTGTGAGGCCGCTTTTTTCTTCTGTTTCGGCCAACACGCCGCCTTGAAGCACGGCCCGGATTTCCACAAATGGGAGCCTGTGGTCCTCTTTCACCAGAAGGCGCAGACCATTCGGTAATTCGAACTTGCGGATCGGCTTCTCGATGGAACTTTGTACCTGAAGGGCTGGCTTTGGCGCGCTGCCCGCAGGCAACAAAGCATAGAGTGTCCGGTTTTCGGTGGTCAGGTAGTTCCGTGCCACGCGCCGAATGTCGGCGGGTTTTACCTTTTTGATGGCTGCGAGATATCGCTCTGAGAAGTTGAGATCGTTTGCAGCCAGCCAGCTTCCACCGAGATCCTGCGCCTGGCCCTGCATGGTTTTGCGGGTGGAAAGCAGGCCCGAAATGAACTGTTTGACCGCTTTGTCCAGTTCTTTCGGTTGCACTCGAAGAGTTTTCATCTTCTCGATCTGGGCGAGGATGGCGTCGCGGGCCGGCTGGAATTTGTCGGCGTCTGCGGTGGCGCTCACACCGAAGAGTCCTGGATTTCCCGGACTATAGGTCCAGGCATCCACCGAATGGACGAGTCCCTTTTTTTCGCGCACCTGCTGAAATAAGCGTGAGCTGCGGCCGTGGCCTAACAACACCGCCAGGACGTCCAATGAAGGCACATCCAGATGCCGAACATCCGGGATGTGCCAGGCAAAATGGAAGTAGCCCATCTCGATGGGCGCTTCTTCGATCACCACGCGGGCAGCGGTTTGCGTCGGTTCGACTGGCAAGACGACTGGCGGCAGGGGTTTGGCGCGCGATTGCGAATAGGCTTCTTTAATCTGGCCCACCACTTCGCCCTCTTTTATGTCTCCCGCGACTATATAGAAGACATTGTTCGGCGCATATTTCTCGTAGTAGTAATTCAGAATATCGTTCGTTTGCAACTCGTTGAAGATATCCTGATAGCCGATAACGGTGAATCGATATGGGCTTTTGGTGTAAGCGGTCTCGAACAATCGGCGGCTGGCGCGTCTGCCCGGATCGTCCACGTTCATGTCCATCTCGCGCCGGATAACATCTTTCTCCTTGGTCATCTCCTCGTTCGGCAACGTGGCGTTCTGCATAATGTCGCAAAGGATGTCGAGAGCGACCCGGGCGCCGGTGTTGGGCACATCAATGTGATAGACCGTGCGATCAAACGAGGTGTAGGCGTTCATGTATCCGCCTGCCTCCTGCACTTCCTGATCTATCCGCGCGCCGGAGCGTTTGCTGGTGCCCTTGAATAACATGTGTTCGAGCACGTGTGACAGACCGGCACCAAGCCAGCGGCCCTCATGGATGCTGCCCGCCATGCACCAGGCCTGGGCGGACACTACTGGGGCGCTGTGGTCTTCGCGCACGATGATGGTCAGACCGTTGTCGAGCACGGTGATGTTTACGCCGGAAGGTAGAGCAGGGATTTCGGATGAGTTAGTTTTAGGCATGGGGCGAAATGGGAAAACTTCAAACATCAAATTCCAAACTTCAAGGAAACCTCAAGCTTCAAGCGTCAAAACCGGCGTGGAGCGTCTCTCTTGAAGTTTGGAGTTTGGAATTTATTGATGTTTGAAGTTCGGAGTTTGAAATTTCAGGTTTTATGCGGCTTTGGCGTCCATGCCCGGGTGTCGCCGCCGGGCAAATCAGGCTGGATCAAACCGGGCGTGGTTTGCCGGGCAGGTTGAGTGCTCTGAGGCAAAAACGGTTTCCGAAAAGCCTCAATGAAGTCGTAACCGCCTTCGAAATCGGCTCGGCAGTCTTTGTCGGTTTTGCCGAGCAAACCGGCCTCGATCATGCTGAAGACGATCTCTCCAAAATCGCCGCACGAGCGCACGCCCCACTCCTCCAGGAGCATCAGTGCCATCGGTCCATACTGGGCGAGCATATAATCCCGAAGCCCTTTGAGCAGTTCCTGGCCACTCACATGGCGGCTGCGGCCACGGCGGCCGCGGCCCAATGTATCTTGAGTGTAGTCGAGCCCTTTGCGGACCAGCCAGTAGGCTTCGGGATCGTACCGGTTGTCTTTAGCTCGAATTCGTTTTATCGCTTCCTCGAACTCCGTTTCGTACATAGTTATGCTCTGGATTCTTTCCGCGTGTGGCCGGAGCGCGGACAGTTTTTATCCGCGGCAAACATTCGCCGGCCTATGGTTTCGCTCGTTCGACAATCTGCTCTCGTGGATGTGCGGCACGCCACGTCTTAACCGCCCAGCCGACCAGCAATAAAGTCAGAACGATGCAGAGAACCAATTGCTCCTGCTTGGTCAATCGGCCCACGCAAAGCAATATAGACGCGATTTGCGTCGGCGACAATGGTGGAAATGGCCCGGAGGGGAACGGCTTAGCGCAAAGACGCAAGGAAGCAAAGGCGCAGAAAGGCAGCCGGAAAAAGGACGGAAAGATCGAAGCCAGATCACAAGACGAGGAGGGGAAAGGCATTTAAATCGGCTCAGATTGCCGGAGATCAAACTGGAGATCCCGGTCGCGAGGCTGTACGAGCGGACACGGGTGGGGCGGTTGAGGAAGTGACTTACGGTTTTACTTCCGCTTCGCGCGGGGGGAACTCGAAGGTGATTTTGCCAGTCTCGTCCATGACCAGGTAGGCGGGGAAGGGACGGCCGGCTTTTGAGATGAAGTTCTTGAGCAGGCCGGTGCGGCTCTCGGCCAGTAACTTCGCCGCTTCGGCCCGGTCAATGGGCTGTTGGAGAATGACTTTGTTGATCTTGAATTTGCAGGGGCGCTTGTCGGCCTGCGATTTCTCGCAGATGTAGGCGGCATCGGTTTCGAAAACTTTGCTGCCGCACTTAGGACACTTACCAACGGATTCCTGGCCGGTGAAATCCAGTTTAACTACAGGAGCTTTAGTCCCCTGCTCTGCCGTGGCGCCGGCCTTTTTTGCGCGCGGGGGCCTGGGCTCGAATTCAAATCCGACCGCGCCATCCTTGATGACCAGGAACGCTTTGAACGGGCGGCCTTTCTTGGAAATGAATTTGGGTAGCAAGTCTGTTTTGCCTGTGGCCAAAAGCTTTTCCATTTGCGCGCGCTCGATGGGTTGCTGGAGAATGATCTTGCCGGAGCGGCGAAAATCGCAGGCGCGCTTCTGGCCGAGGGTATTCTCGCAGACGTAGTGCATTGCGGTCTCAAAAATCCGGCCGCCGCATTTCGGACATTTTCCCACCGGTTGCTGGCCGGTAAAATCAATGGCTTCAGCCCCTGGCTGGCCTTCCTGAGTGTCCTGGCCAAAGTCGAATTCGAGTTTGTTTTCAGCATTCAGGCGCAGCACGGCCGCAAAAGGACGGCCTGCTTTGCTGCGGAATCCCTGGAGCGGGCCGACCAGTTTTTCCGTGATCAGCTTTTCCACCTCTTCGGCTTCGAGGAGTCGCCCGGACATAATCTTCCAAATAGAAAAGTCGCATTTGACGCACTGATAGGCCTTGTAGCGTTCGTGAACTTCGCCGCCGCATTTGGGACATGGTGTTTTAAGCACTCCGAAATCACCGGGGATAGTATCCAACTCAAAGCGCTTGGCCCGGTCCACAATGTGCCGGGTGATATCGGCGATGCCGCTCATGAACTCGTCGCGGCTTTTCTCACGGTGTTCGACCTGGCGCAACTGATACTCCCAGTCGCCGGTCAACTCAGGTTTGGTCAACTCTGGAACGCCCAGCCCATTGAGCAACTCCATCAAGGAGAACGCCTTTCCCGTGACGTGCAACTCCTTGCCTTGACGCACCAGATATTGCTCATAAACGAGACCGTCAATAATTGCCGCCCGCGTGGCCGGGGTGCCCAGGCCCTTTTGGCTCATCGCTTCACGCAATTCGTCGTCTTCGACTAATTTGCCGGCGCCTTCCATGGCGCTCAGCAGAGTGGCCTCAGTGAAACGCGGAGGAGGCTTTGTCTGGCTTTGTTTCACTTCCACGTTGGTCGTTTGGACCGGTTCGTTTGGTTTCACGGGCGCCAGGGTAGGTGTGCCCTCGTCCTCCGCTTCCCGGCCATAAACAGCCATCCAACCAGGCGTCACCAGCACCCGGCCAACACTTTTGAAGGGCTCCGCTTCTACCCGGGTGATGCGAGTGGTTTCGAGGATCTCCGCCGCGGGATAAAACACAGCCAAAAAGCGCTTTGTGACAAGGTCGTAGAGCTTCTGCTCGGCCTCGGTTAGATGCCGGGCCGGTTCCGTAGTGGGAATGATCGCGAAATGGTCGGAGATTTTGGCGTTGTTGAAGATGCGTTTGTTGGGTTTGACCCAGTCATTTTTGAGGATGGTTTCGGCAAAAGGCTTGTAAGGAGTTCCCGTCAGCATTTCAAGCGTACTCCGAACAGTTGGCCCGTAATCCTCCGGCAGTGCTCGCGAATCGGTTCGGGGATAAGTCAGCACCTTGTGCCGCTCATAAAGTGTCTGCGCCAATTTGAGTGTGGCCGAGGCGCTGAACCCGAAGCGGCCATTGGCTTCACGTTGCAGAAGCGTCAGGTCATACAAAGGCGGCGATAGTTTGGTGGTGGGTTTGCTCTCCTCGGTGACGATGCCTGGTTTCCCGAGGCATTTTGTCCGGATGGCTTCTGCTTTGGCCGCCTCCCATAGCCGCTCGGGCTTCAGGTCCACGTCCCCGTCCTTTTCGGGCCGGACGAATTTTTCGTCGAACCACTTGCCGATGTATTCGTCAGGAGCGAGGACGCCCTCGTCGGTGCGAGCCGCTTTTTGCGCGCTGTCCCCCGCTCCGGTCTTAAACGTGCCGATCACCTCCCAATAGTCGCGCGAGACAAACTTGCGGATCCGATGCTCGCGCTCGACCACAATCGCCAGGGTCGGGGTTTGCACGCGGCCAACGGTCGTCTTGAAGAATCCGCCGGATTTCGAATTGAACGCGGTCATCGCGCGAGTCCCATTGATGCCCACCAACCAATCCGCTTCAGCGCGGCTCACGGCCGCATCCGCCAGCGGCAGCATGTCCGCATCCTCGCGCAGACGCCCGAACCCGTCTCGAATGGCGGCTGGCGTCATGGATTGAAGCCACAGCCGCTTGATTCTTTGTTTTGCCTTGGAGAATCGAGCAATGTTGCGGAAGATCAATTCCCCTTCCCTTCCAGCGTCGCAGGCATTGATCAGCGTGTCCACGTCTTTGCGTTTGATTAATTTGGTCAAAAGTTTCAGTCGCGATTCGGTCTTTTCGATCGGCTGGACCTCAAAATGGGGCGGGATGACCGGCAGATTCGAAAAGGACCACTTTCCTTTGGCCGCTTCCACGCCGGGCGGAAGAGTCAACTCCAGCAAGTGGCCGATGGCGGACGAAAGCACGTAATTGTCGCTTTCAAAGTAATCGTCTTGTTTCTTGAATCCCCCCAGTGCTTTGGCGATGTCGCTGGCTACCGAAGGTTTTTCTGCGATTATTAGAGCTTTTCCCATTCGCTATGTGCGATTGTTATTTGCGATTTTCGATTTTGCGCTTCAACTCGTTGCATTTGCTTTTACTCACTCTCCTGCTACAACGCAAATCTCCGCTTTTCGCGAACATGGCCTAAGTTGCCAAAGCTGTCAAAAGAATGTAGCAGGTGATTTGCAAATTCGAACCATCGTAGCCTATTCACGTTCGCAGGTTGGAAACGTGCGAGACAGCAGATTTGGAAATCTGCGCTACGCCTGGCTTGCCCGAAGCTGTCAAAGGATTGTGCTTGTAAATTGACGTACGTTCGGTAAACTGGGGGCAGCACTCTCAAGAAGTTATGACGTTTAGACTGCAGGCAGCCCTGACGGGCACCATGCTGGCTGGCTTGCAGTACGCAAGCGCCACCACAACAATCACCAACACGCGGCCCGAAATCGCCTGGATGGCATCGCTTTGGGAGGCCGACAGCATCCAGATCTCGCCGCTGGCAGACGCTCAGTACCCGCAGTATGGGACCAGCTATTGGCAATATATTTTTCCCCATAATAACATCTCGAGCGACGGCGACATCCATAATGACATGGGGCTCGATTCCTCTGGGACCGGGAGCACGAACAACAACGCGGGGGAGTCACCCATCATTGCTGAGGTTATCAATGCGACGTCCTCGCAACTCAGTTATCTGGGGTCAGAAAGTGGCCACTTGGAGAAAACTCGCGGCATCTTCCGGTTCTACACAGAACACCCTGCGGAACGCCATTTTGAGCTGCACCCAGTCACGGAAACCTACATGAACAACGCCGGCTCGTGGGTTCTGGACGTGAATTATCGCCCGAACATTACCACCGTGCCCGAGGGATCCTCCCACGCAACCAGCACGTATCAGGACCTCCTTAATGGCACAGAAACCATGACGGCGCAGGTGATGGCAGATAACACCAACGTGGTTCTTACCTACCCAAGCCCGAGTGTGAATTACGTGCAATACGACGGTGTAGCCCTGTCCGGACTTTTGAGCGATTCCGTCAGCCTCTACTTCTGGTTTCAGCCAAATCTGGTGCCGACGGCGACCGTTCGCTGCCGGTTGCTGACCAATACGCCGGCGGCCACGGCTGCAACCGGCCTGACGACCAACATGGCAGTCACCGTGAACGCGCTCACCCGGACAGACATGTTGATCGTTTCGAACCAGGTGGCTGCCCTTTCGGCAAACCAAAGCAGCACATTCATGCGGCCAGTGGAGTTCATCACCCTATCGGTGACCGGGCCTTCGGGAGTGCCCTATCTCTACGTAACTCCCTCGGGAGGTATCTCAAGCACTGGCCTGGTGGGCGGACCCTTCACTCCTTCGGGCCAAGCATTTACCCTGAATAACATCGGCTCCAGCTCCTTAACCTGGACCGCTACAAATGCGGCCAACTGGCTTTCAATAACGCCCACAGCCGGCACGCTGGCTGCCGGGGCAACCACCAATGTCGTGGCCACCTTCAACGCCAACGCAAGCAACTTGTCTTCGAATTCGTATTCGGATGTTATTGCCTTCGCCAATACTTCGAACGGAAATGGCAACCTCAACGTGCCTGTGAGCCTTGTGGTAACCGGAGCGCCTTTGCAAAGAATCCAGACGGTGTTCATGATACTGATGGAAAACCATAATTGGTCTTCGATCCTCGGCAGCTCTTCCGCTCCATACATCAATAATACGGTCCTGCCCATGGCCTCCCATGCGGAGCAGTATTACAACCCGCCGGGGCTGCATCCGAGCCTACCCAACTATTTGTGGCTGGAAGCAGGAACCAACTTCGGCATCACGTCTGACTTGCTGCCTGCTTCAGCTCACCAAAACACGACCAACCATTTCGTGTCCCTGTTGGCGCGGGCGGGAATTTCCTGGCGCTCTTACCAGGAGGACATTTGCGGATGTAATTGCCCGCTCTCAAACACGAACCTTTATGTTCCGCGCCACGAGCCGATGGTCTATTTCGACGATATAACGAACACGAACAACGCCAATTCTGCCTCGTGCATTGCCAATGTGCGTCCCTATACACAATTGGCCGGCGATCTTTCAAGCAACCTGGTGGCCCGCTACAACTTCATCACGCCCAACCTCTGCGATGACATGCACAACAGCAGCGGCTGCGCCACGACGGATGAAGTCAAGAATGGTGATACGTGGCTGGCCAACAATTTGCCCGCGATCCTTGCCTCGGCAGCCTACAGCAACAACGGGGCGGTGTTCATCACCTGGGATGAGGCCGGAAGCGGCGATGGCCCGATCGGAATGATCGTGCTTTCGC
Organism: Verrucomicrobiota bacterium; assembly: GCA_003176045.1. Lineage (GTDB taxonomy): Bacteria > Verrucomicrobiota > Verrucomicrobiia > Limisphaerales > UBA8199 > PSRM01. The sequence continues at coordinate 14,687 of PSRM01000076.1, forward strand.
CATTGGCCAAAGCAGGCGGTTACTCGAACAACATCCCTTACTCGCACAGCTCCACGCTGCGCACGCTCGAGGAAATCTTTAATGTAGGTCCGATGCTGGGCGATGCGGCAAACGCGACGGATCTGAGTGATCTCTTTAGCCTTGCCCCCGGCAGTGTAGGCCAGCTCGCCGTAAGCCCGGCTACGGGTCTGGCTTCGACCGGCCCCACTGGCGGGCCTTTTGCGCCCAGCGGCCAGGTTTATGCACTTACCAATTCCGGAGCGGCTTCATTGAACTGGACCGCAACCGATACTACTAACTGGCTGACGCTATCGCCTGCGAGCGGGACGCTGGTTGTCGGGGCGAGCGTCTCGGTGACGGCAACAATTAATGCTAACGCCAATAGCCTTGGCGCCGGCAATTATTCGGACACGATCTCATTCAACAACCTGAGCGGTGGCTCAGGCAGCACCACGCGGGCCGCCAGCCTTACTGTAACCAACTCGAATGTTCAGAGCCCGCCGACTGTGACAACCGGAGGTGGCAGTAACCTGACTACCAACTCCGCCACTCTAAACGGTACAGTGAATCCCAACGGCCTGGCGACGACGGCGCATTTCGACTACGGGTTGACCCCCAGCTACGGGTCAACTGCGGCAGTGGGCGGTACGCTTAACGGCAGCACCGCTCAGCCTGTCAGCGCTGGCATTTCAGGTCTAATTGCCGGAACAACCTACCACTTTCGGCTGAGCGCCACCAACAGCCTCGGCGCTGCTAATGGCATGGACCAGACCTTCACAACCGTGAGCGCAAGCGCAGTGGTAACGACCCTGGCGGGCTGGAATGTAAGTGGACAAACCAACTACGGCCCTTCTCCAATGGCGCCAACAACAAACGCCGCAAATGTGACCGTGGCGGGTTTGACTCGCGGCTCGGGCATCGGCACCAGCGGCACTGCCGCTTTGCGGGCATGGGGCGGCAATACGTGGACGAGCAGCTCTTCAGCCAACGCTATCAGCGCAAACCAATTCGCCACGTTCGGAATCTCCGCCAATAGCGGCTACACCGTCTCTTTTGATTCCATCAGCGAGTTCGATTATCGCCATTCGGCTACTGGGGGCACCAATGGATTGTTGCAATACCAAGTTGGATCGGGAGGGTTCAATAATGTTGCGACGTTTTTCTACACGAACAATACCAGCTCCGGCGCGCAACTCGGTCCGATTGATCTTTCGAGCATCTCAGCGCTTCAGAACGTTCCGGCAGGCACGAATGTTACTTTCCGAATTGTGAACTGGGGCGGCACCAGTTCTGCCGGGACCTGGTACATTTTTGACGTGTTGAGCAACTCGGCCCCCGATCTGGCAATTAAAGGCACTATCGCACCGGTCGTAATAACCCCTCCGTTTATCACAACGTTTATCGTCAGCAATAGTAATGCGATTGTGACATTCTCTGGCAGCGCCAGTGATCCGGCTTCCGCATTCACTTTGCTCAGCGCTACCAACGCGCCTGGACCTTACTTATTCGCCAGCTCCAACATCACACAACTCTCCCCTGGCCTTTTCCAGGTCTCCGTCCCCGCAGCCTCCAGCAATCAGTTTTTCAGGGTAGAGAGGTGAATGACTTAAGGCAAAGACGCAAACGAGAAGAAGACTAACCGCGAATGAACGCGAATAGACGCGAATGATTTCCGTGATTCGCGTACATGCGGTTGATTCGCGGTTGATTCGGTTTCTTTGCGCCTTTGCGTCTTTGCGTTAAAATTCGGTTCTATCGGCTCAGAAGTTGCCGCAGGACGAAGGGCAAGATCCCGCCGTGCTTGAAGTAGTCCACTTCGATGGGCGTATCAATCCGGCATTTGACCTCGATTGTTTCCGTGTTTCCGTCGTTGCGCGTGATTCGCACTTTCACATCCTGTTGCGGTTTGAGGCCGGCCGACAGGCCGAGAACGTCGTAGGTTTCGGTTCCGTCGAGTTTCAGGCTTTGGGCGCTCGCGCCGTCTTTAAATTGGAGCGGCAGCACGCCCATGCCCACGAGGTTCGAGCGGTGAATGCGCTCGAAGCTTTGAGCCAGCACGGCTTTGATTCCGAGCAGGGCAGTTCCTTTAGCCGCCCAGTCTCGAGAGCTGCCGGTGCCGTATTCCTGGCCAGCGATAACAATCAGCGGCGTGTTCTGTTCTTTATACGCCATCGCCGCATCATAAATGGAAACGGCTTCGCTCCCGCCCCCACCGGAATTCATTTGCAGTAACCGCGTCAGCCCGCCCTCAGTCCCCGGCACCATCAGGTTCTTGATGCGCACGTTGGCAAAAGTGCCTCGTGTCATCACCCGATCGTTGCCGCGCCGTGATCCGTAACTGTTGAAGTCAGCAGGCGCCACGCCGTGCTCTTGCAGATATTGGCCGGCGGGTGAACTCTTTTTGATGCTGCCGGCGGGAGAGATGTGGTCGGTCGTGACGCTGTCGCCGAAGATGGCCAGGGCCCGCGCGCCGGTCAGGTCCTGCACCTTGTCCGGCTGCAAAGTGAACTCGCTGAAGAATGGGGGCTCCTGAATGTAAGTGCTTTCAGAGTCCCAGCTATAGACTTCACCGGTTGTGGCAGGGATTTCGTTCCACTTCGGATTTTGCGCTGCAAAATCCCGGTAAAGCCTGCGGAAGACCTCCGGCTCAAGAGCCTTCTTCATCTGCTCGCCGATCTCCTGTGTCGTAGGCCAAATGTCTTTCAAATAAACATCTTCCCCTCCCCTGCCCTTTCCCAGAGGCTCGCGGGTCATGTCTATATCCACTCGCCCTGCCAACGCAAAAGCTACTACCAGCGGTGGTGACATCAAAAAATTGGCTTTGATGCTCTGGTGCACACGCGCTTCGAAATTGCGGTTGCCCGAAAGGACCGAGGCCGCTACCAAATCGTATTTCGAAATGGCTTCGTCCACGGGCGCGGGCAGTGGACCCGAGTTCCCGATGCAAGTGGTGCAGCCATAGCCCACAAGATTGAAGCCGAGCTTGTCCAGGTAAAGCTGCAGGCCCGCTTTTTGCAGATAATCGCTCACCACGCGCGAGCCGGGCGCCAGCGATGCCTTCACCAGTGGGTTAACCGCCAGACCACGTTCGACCGCTTTTTTGGCGAGCAAACCGGCTGCAAGCATTACAGAGGGGTTGCTCGTGTTCGTGCAACTGGTGATCGCAGCGATCAGGACACTTCCATGCCGAATCTCACCTTCGCTCCCAGGGACCGTTTCGGTAACGACATCAGGTGTGGGCCGATTATTGGCCATCTCAAGCTCGGTGAGCGGATTTGTATTGCCCGCGCGCCCAGCCTGAGCCGAAACCGGCTCCTGGCTGCCGCCACCGGGATGGAAACCGTTTGTTAGCGTCACTCGAAAACTCTTGCCCAGTTCCTCGCGCGTCTTGCCGAAGCCGTTCTCTGCCGTCGCGCGGCTGAACGCGGCGGTGAACTCATTCTTCAGCGCCGGCAGCTCGATTCGGTCCTGAGGCCTTTTTGGTCCAGCCACGCTCGGGGCCACCGAGGCCAAATCCAGCTCCAGTTGCTGAGAGTAATTGATGGCGCCAAGGTTGGGCATCCCGAACAATCCCTGGGCGCGATAATAATTTTCGTATGCGCGACAATGCTCTTCGCTCCGGCCGGTGGCTTTCAGGTAGTTCACGCACTCGGCATCCACCGGGAAGAAACCCATCGTCGCGCCGTACTCTGGGGCCATGTTCGCGATGGTCGCGCGGTCCACGACCGGCAGCGCCTCCGCTCCGGGCCCGAAAAACTCCACAAATTTCCCGACGACTTTAGCCTTGCGCAGCATTTGCGTAATCGTCAGCGCGAGGTCCGTCGCGGTGACTCCCGGCCGCAGAGCGCCCTTCAAGTGAACCCCGACGACATCCGGCGTCAGAAAATAAACCGGCTGCCCCAACATGCCCGCCTCAGCTTCGATACCGCCGACGCCCCAGCCGACAATACCTAGCCCATTAATCATGGTTGTGTGCGAGTCCGTCCCTACAAGGGTGTCCGGATAGAACACCTGACACATGACACCTGACACCTGACACTCCGCCCCCAGCACCCCTTTGGCCAGGTACTCAAGATTCACCTGATGGACGATCCCGATGCCGGGCGGCACGACCTTGAATGTCTCAAAGGCTTGCATACCCCACTTCAGAAACTGATATCGCTCGCGATTCCGTTGAAATTCCATCTCCAGGTTGCGCCGCAGGGCCTCTGCGGTGCCGAAGAAGTCCACTTGAACCGAGTGGTCCACCACCAAATCCACAGGCACCAGCGGTTCGATCAGTTTCGGGTTCTTTCCCAGGCGAGCGACCGCCGAGCGCATGGCCGCCAGGTCCACGAGCAATGGCACGCCGGTAAAATCCTGCAACACGATCCGGGCCACGACGAAGGGAATCTCCTCGACGCGTTCGGCATTGGCCTTCCAGTTCGCCAATGCGCGCACGTTTTGCTCCGTCACCCGCTGCCCGTCACAATTCCGCAACACCGACTCCAGCACCAGCCGAATTGAAACCGGCAATGTCGAGACCGGCCCTACCCCGGCCTTCTCCAGCCGTGGCAGAGAATAAAAAGCTCCTTTCTTGCCGTTTCCAAGATCAAATTGGTCCAAGGCTTTCAACACATCAGTTGTTTTCATATTCCGCGAAGACTACAAAGATTCTTTGCTCATTTACACGCCCGAACTGCTTCGGTCTGTGGTCTGTGGTCTGTGGTCCGTGGTCTTGTCAGAACACGTAGCTCAGCCCCACCGAGTGAAAGTTCAGTCCCGGATTGTGCCCATCCAAACCTCCATTAGACATATGTTTATAACGATAATCCAGCCGAAAGCGCGAAGTGATATCCCACTCCAATCCTCCATACGAAGTGAACTGCAATGGAATACCTAGATCGTGGTCAGGGAATTCATATCGGCTAAGCAGCGTCGGGCTGCCGCCACCGACAAGCCGGACGGGCCAACGCTCGCGTCCCAACGCCAGACCCGGGCCAAGGGTCCAGAGAAAGGAATATACATTCCTATTCTGAAGCCACCCTGCGGAAGTATCCAATCTGGTCAGAAGATTCCAGTCCGAGCCGAGGTTCCAACGCCACGGCAGATCCCAGTCCGCGCAAATTTCGGCCTCGAAAAAATGTTCCGCGTGAGTGTTACCCGGAAAACTTGTCCGGGCCCCAACGGCTTCAGGCGTCAGGTCCATTCCCATGGCAGCCCTGCACAGCAAAAGGATGCCGCCCAGAGTCCATAAGATGTAGCTCCGCATCCATTTTGTCGCGCCTGGGAAATCCACGGCGCGAAACTTCGCACGGCAGCTTGCACGGAGCAAGTGGAAACGCGCTTCCTGCGGAGCGCCGAATTCCTTTTCGGCGTGAATCTCTCAGACTTTTCCAACACCAAAACAGCTCCTGCGGACGAGGCCGTCCGCAACTCCTTTCGACGGGTGTCCGAAACTTCGGAGCCGCGGACGGCCTCGTCCGCGAGTTTCTCATTAAGGCGTCGAAACGGAGTTAGGCACTACGCCTCAGTAAGCCAGAATCATCGCAGCCGCCGCCTCAGTTTGCTCAACGACTTGCTCGGGGCGGCGAGGCGCCGGCGTGGTGGCCGACGCCTCGCCCTGGGCGGCTGCGCCTTGGCAGGTATGCTCGGAATCAAACCCTGTTTAAGATGTCAAAGAACTGGCGACGTATCGGTGGGGCTCATTGGTGAGCTCCGGATACGCGGCGAAAATGTAGGTGAGGGGCGTGTCGAGTGTCAGGTGTGAGGGGGAGTGTCGGTGTCAGGTATCAAAGCAAGTGTCAGGTGTGGTATCAGGTGTCATGTGGGGAGATCTGCGCCTCATCAGGATGATTGAGGATAGATAGGTTCGACGGCCAAAACGGCCAAAAATGCAGGGGGGGTGGGGTACATGGGACTTTCCGGCCTTTTGGGCCATTTTAACGATTTCGAAGTCCGTCGAGGGCCGGTCAGGGCCGGGATTGGGCTCGTGATGGGCAGTCCATCCGGCTACGGCAAGCCTCCGGCGCGACGAGAAGTCCAGGGTCGAAAAAGCGACCACGGACCACAGACCACAAGACCGCGGCAATTGCAAACGACACATGGCAAATGGCGTTACGGCTAAGTTTGCGATTAAGTTTGCGACGAAGTTTCCGCTCTCCCCGCGGGCTTTTTCCACCTGTGAGTGTGGAGGTATTGCATGTGAGTGCCTGTGACCATTGCTTAAACGACAAGTCAAAAAGTTCCGGCGAGTTTTTTTGGCGCAAATGGCCGCAAATGGGTGCAAACCGGCGTAAACGGGTGGAAATTCGGTCGCTGATTTGCGGCGGAGTTGCAGTTCGTTTGCGGCGTTTTTGCGGTGGAGTTGCAGTGGATGTCGGGAGACTGAGGCAAAATGATGGGGGCAGAATGATAATCCAAGGGGGGTGGGGTGCTGAGCTTGTGGGACTGCTGTGGATTGCTGTGGACTGCTGTGGCGTGTCATTTGGTGCGGGAATAGTGGAACGGTGGAATGAGGGAATGAGGGTCGGGGGTCGAGGGTCGAGGGTGGGATCAGGGCAAGATGTTAGGCAGCCAGGGCCGGTGTCAGGTGTCAGGTGTCAGGTGTCAGGTAACAAGGCCCGGGGCTTCGTGTCATCTGTCTTCAGTCTTTTTCTATCTCGCGGGCGCGCTGCTGACAGCACGCCTCTCTACTATATGGAAAATTTTCAAATGGAATTGCGATTGGCGGGGCTAAGTCATTGTGGGCGAGGGACTTGAATTTGTTTGCTGATTTCAAATTGGTGTTTTAGCGCGACACTAGCGGACGGCTCAGGGGGCATCTCGCTCCGCTTCCTATAGAATGCGGTAGAGGGCACTGTTCGGTCCGGGAATCCAGAGGAGAGTAACTGAACAGAAGCAAACGGAGAGAACAGAGATTGGACTGTCTCATTGGCTGTGAACTTTGAGCTTTGAAAATTGAACCTTGAACTTTAGAGGCGGCGTCTTGGGAGGTGGGGACTCGGTCATTCGGAGCAGGATTCGACAAAGTTTTGGACAAAGTTCGCGACAAAGTTTTCGTCCTCTCCCCACCCGGGGCTGAATTTGTGCTTGGAGGCGCCGATGTTGGTTGTGTTCGGTTGTCTTTTGCAAAAGGATGCCGCCCAGAGTCCATAAGATATGGCTCCGCATCCATTTTGTCGCGCTTGGGACATCCACGGCGCGAAACCGCGCACGGCGGCTTGCATGGAGCAAGTGGAAACGTATGCCTATGGATAGGTGGTCCTGTAGAACGCGCTGCCTCCGAGGGGATTTGTATCCGCGAATGTGCCCAACCCGTTCACGTCCGTGGTTACGCTAGCCAAAGTGGTCCACGGGCCAGTGGGCGAGGCGGCCCGTTGCAAGGTGTAGCTGTAGCCGGGCACACCCAGAAAACTCACCTGATAACCGCCAGCGATGGGAGCAGGCGGCAACATGTTCAAAGATTGCAGATTAAGTGGCCGGACGTTCACGAAAACATACGCGGGAGCGGTCTCGCCAGCAGGATCGCTCACCCAATAGGTGAAACGGTCGTTATCGACGAAGTTTGCGGCAGGAGTGTAGGTAATGATCCCCGAGTTCAGGCTTAGCGAGGCGCCATTCGTGCTCAGAGGGCTCACTGCGCTCAAGCTCAGCGCTTCCCCGTCCGGATCCGAGCACAAGAGCAGAATCTTGGCCGCAGAGATTCGCAGCGGTTGGTTCATCCATGTCGCTGCGGTGAGATTGGACATTACGAAGGCTGGGTGAACGGTCACGCGCGCAGTATAGATATCAAAGTTGCCTCCCGCCCCTGCGGGATTGTCCCCAGTGCTGTTCGAGTTGTCCGCCCAGCATGGATAAAAACTGCCGGCGTGAAAGGCCAAGCCGGTATAGTCGCCAAAATCGAAGCCCGTGTTGGCGATGGCAGTCACAAGAGCGCTCGAAACTCCGGCGCTGACTTTGACGTTGTGCAAGAACGTTTGGCCGCCATCGGTGCTGACGCTGGCCCAAACTTCGGGCGTGTTGTTCGCGGCTGAATTGCGGCAATCGTAGAAGGAGACGGCGATGTATCCGGTGGTTTGGTCCAGCGCAATTCTTGGCAGGAATTGGCTTTTGCCATTGCCGATGGGATCATCGTTCACACGCACAGAACTGCTCCACGTCGAACCGTTGTTGTCTGAGTAGCGGACATAAATATCGGTGTCATTGCTGGTTGTTGACGGCCGATCGGTATAGACGAGGTACACGCGGCCATTGTGCGGCCCGCCGCTGCAATCCCACGCAAGCCCCGCCTCGGCATCAATGCTGCGCTGGGGCTGGGCGGGAATATAGGCAAATCCTCCGACCTGCGTCGCGGTTGCGTTGATCGCCGGGCCGAGGGCGCCAGGGCCCAAGCCGTCGGCGTCCACGTTGATTTGGATCGTGTCGGGGCCTCCTCCGCTGTTTTCATTCTGGTGAGCGATCATGACCTGTCCAGCGGGTCCGACGGCGATATCGCCGAAATCGCCCTGAGGCGTTGTCAATTCGACGGGCCCGAAGGCGCCGACAGCTCCCAGGCCCGTGACAGATGCGCCCTGTGCGGCAGCGACGCCCGAGCTGGGCGTATAGTTGATCCAGACACTGCCCGGTCCGGGCGTGGATGAAGGACCTGTGACAACAGTCGGTTGATCAATGCTTGCGGCAGTTGTGTAGAGAAGTCTGAATGAGGCGCCGCCGTTGGTGCTTAGCGCCACCGCACCGGCCGCACTCGAGGTTGTCAACTCGACCAGAAAAAGGTTGCCGAAAGCGTCGAACACGGCGGAAACGTCTCCATTGGAAGCTGGCAACGCCGACACGTTGCTATCATTCCAAGTGGTACCGCCATCCAGGGTATAGCGAACCGCCCCGAACCAGGTATCGGCGGCAAACAAATTCGCCGGGTTGACGGGATTGATGGCGATGCACTCCTCGGCGTTGTTGACCGAACTTTTCGTAATATTGATATTCGGCCCGACCGTCATGGAGGCCTGCCCGAATGTTTTTTCAGAAAGTGCGCCGGCTGATACCAGAATTGCCAAACCCCAGCATGTCAGACTCAATTTGGGTTTAAGATAAATATGAGAATTCACAGGTAACCCCGAGTTTCTAACTGAGTCGAGTTTAGAGGTTTGGTACAGGGAGTCAAGATTTTAAGTTGCGTGAAATCTTTATCACGACGCCAGCCACCTTCGAAGACTATTTCCTGACTGTAAACGTGTGTGGTTGATCCCCTAAAGCGCCTACCTCGCCAAAAATTTTGCGACCGCCTCGGTCTTGGAGCGGACCTGGAGTTTTTCGTAGATGCGGCGGATGTAGGTGTGGACGGTTTCGTAGCTGATGCCGAGCTTGTCGGCGATTTCTTTGTAGAGAAAGCCCTGGCTGAGGCAGTTGAGGACTTCCTGCTCACGCTCGGAGAGGCTGTCGGTCGTGCGCGATGAGGTAGTGGTTTTTTGAAAAGATTGCGTCACTTTGCGGGCGATGTGGGTGGTCATAGGCGAGCCTCCGCGATGCACTTCGCGAATGGCCTCCAGCAGCTCGGCGCTCTTACTCCGTTTCAGAAGGTAGCCTGCCGCACCGGCCGCCAGGGCGTTGAAGATGCTTTCCGTGTCCTCATACACAGTCAACATCATCACCTGCATTTCAGGATAGGTCTGTTTGAGGCGGCGAACACATTCTACGCCATTGATGCCAGGGAGGTTGATATCCATGAGCACCACCTCTGGCCTGTCTTTCGGCAGAGCTTCCAGCGCCGATTCCGCGTCACCGTAATGGCTGACGCACCGGAAGCCTTCGGCCCGGCTAATGACGCGGGCCAGGGTATTCCGAAGCTGCGCGTTATCTTCTACAATGGAAACGGTAATAGGCATGGGAGGAGGGTCCAGGGTCGAGGGTCGAGGGTCGTAGTCCGAAATCCGAATTCCGAAGCTCGAAATCCGATATCAGCAAGCGGATGGGGGGCAGGCGAATGATGGAATTCGCGCCTTAAGTCACTATTTCGATTACGGGTTAAATGTAAATTCGTGGTCGTCTGCTTCACGTTTCACGTTTCACGTTTCATGTTCTTTATATTTCATGTTTTTACGTTTTACGCTTCACGTTTCGCATCGCACGTTTCACGTTTGACCTGCGCCGCCAGCGGCGCCACCAGCCGGACTTTTGTGCCTTTTCCATCGCAGGCGCCAGCCTCAAAGCTACCACCAATCTCCTCCATGCGCATGCGCATATTTCGCAGGCCGTTGCGGCCTTTCTTTTCCGCGACGGCGTCCAGGCCGCGGCCGTCGTCCTCAATTTCCAGCACAAAACGATCCGAGTCCAGTTGCAGACGCATCCACATGGATTGCGCGTGCGCATGTTTGACGACGTTATTGACGGCTTCTTTGGCGGCGAGGAACACGTTGTGGCGCAGTTCAGGCGAGATCGGAGTGGGAGGAAGCGCCTCGGGGGCCTCGAGCCGATAGCGCAAGCCTGCCATGGCGAGGTATTCCTGCGTGTATTTGCACAGATAAGTAATCAAACTGTCTAATGTATCGTTAGAAGGATTCACTGTCCACACGATCTCGTCCAGCGCGCGGGTCGTTTCGAGGGCGGTTTGGGAAATTTGGCGTGCGTGGGCGGCGATTTCCTTCGGGTCATCCTTGTCACTTTCAACTAATTCGCCCAAAAGGGAGACCTGAGTAAGATTGGCGCCGACCTGGTCGTGAATGTCCCGAGCGATGCGGGCGCGCTCGGCTTCGATGGCTTCTTTCTGGCGCAGGGCGGCGATCTGGCGTTGCAGGCGCTGGGTTGAGGCGTAATGAACAAAAGAAACGACCACCGCCAGCACGGCGACGCCTGCCAGGCTCATAAACCACCATGTGCGCCAAAATGGAGGAAGAACCGTCACCTCCAGTGTGGTCCAATTGCGGTTCCAAACGCCATCCTCATTGCAGGCGGTGACCTGAAACGTGTAATTTCCCGGCGGGAGAAGTGGAAAGCGGGCCGCTCGTGTTGTGGCCGGGGCCTCGGCCATCTCGTGGCCCGCGAGGCCATAGCGGAACCGGCCCTTTTCAGGATCCGACAGACTCAGGCTTGTGTAGGTGATTTCGAAATACTCGCTGCGCGGCGGCACGATGATTGTTTGCGGCACGGGCGCCCGCAGGCTGTTTGTTTGCTGCAAACGGCCATCAATCCGGACCGTTTCGATCAGCACCGGAGGCGGATTGGTGTTGGGCGCCAGCCGCGCAGGATCAATGGATACCAGCCCTTTAATCGTGGGAAACCACAGCTTGCCTTCATGGGTTTTGCAAGCTGCCGGCTGCGAGCCGGAAGTACATTCGCCGGCAGGCAGCCCTTCTGCTTTGCCGTAGCTTCGGACCCGGATCGTATTCGTTGGCGAACCGGCAAGGTCCTTCCGCAGCACTCGCATCAACCCGGCGTTGGAACCGATCCAAAAGAATCCTTCCTCGTCCTCGGCGATAAAGCCGACGCTGTTACTGATGAGGCCTTCGTCTTTCGAGTAGCGCGTCCATTTGCCATCCTTCAGCCTCGCCAGTCCGCTCGAAGTGCCCGCCCAGAGCATTCCTTCCCGATCCAGATACAATGAGAAAATGTTGTCACTAGGCAGACCTTCAGGTTTTCTGTAAACCATAAGCTTGCCATCGCGCAATAAGTTCAGTCCGCCGCCCTCAGTGCCGATCCAGAAATTGCCCTGTTTATCATCCACCAGGGCGCGAACATCGGTTGCGCCCAGTAACTGGCGCCAGCGATCTCCCTCTTTCCGTATCAGGCCGTCCTGCGTGCCAAACCACAACGCTCCAGCGCCGTCCTGGTAAATCGCCGAGATCGGGGGCAGTCGCTTGATCGAAGCGATGCCATTCTCGACAGTGGCCATGGGGACCTCGGTCCAGGCGCCAGCGCTCAACCGGAAAAGGCCACCCCGTGTGCCGGCCCAAACATTGGTTGAGCGATCAACGAAAACAGCCCGCACATAACTGGCCGAACCCATTAGCAAACCGTTTCGGGTGAGGCGTGCATCTTTCCAGTAAGCCACGCCACCGCCATTAAAGCCTATCCACAGCCCGCCCTCTCTATCCTCGCAGGCCGTCTGCGCGGGTGCGCCGCCAGGACCTTTGACCAGCTCAAAGACTTCCGGCTTGGCGCGGTCCAACCCGCCGCCATCCGTGCCAATCCACAAAGTCCCCTCCCGGTCCGCGCAGAGAGATAGAATGTAATCGTCCGAAAGTCCCTCGGCCCTGCCCAGGTGCGAAACCTGGCCGGCGCTGTCGAACAGGAACAAACCCTCGCTTAAGGTGCCGACGATTAGATTGCCGCGGCGGTCTTCGCAAGCGACCGAAACCGACGCATTGGTTGACCAGCGGTAAGGAAATTGGCGTTCCACTTTCATGCCGCGACATTTCTGAATCAGCCGGTTGGAAAATCGCCAGTATCCTCCTTGTTTGCTCGCCAGCAGCAGGTCCAACTTTCCCAACCCTGCCCCGCTTAGATCGTGCGCCACCGGCAAACCAACCGATACTCCACCACTGAATGGCCCATAAGCTGTGAGCCTTGAATCGGTGCCGATCCACACCAGGCCCGAATCGTCAGCGACTATCGTGCGGCACGTGCTCGTGGTATTATCAGGTCCCCAAAAATCAAGATGCCCCTGCTGACCCGAAGGGCGGTCGGATTCCGCCCTGTAACGGCCAAGTTGGCCATCGGCGCTGTAAAGCCAAACCGCGCCGTTAGGGTCTTCGCAGATGCCCATTAAGCGCCCTTCGTGCGATTGCCTGCCGATCCCAATGCGGGTGATACGTCCACTTTTATCCACCCGAACAACACCCGCGGTATCGGTGCCGACCCAGAAATTGCCCTGGCTGTCCTCAAATAACCGCACGATTCTCGAGCTGTTCAACTCTGGAGTGTTTCCTTCATCGAAAATCGAAAATTGCAGGCCATCGAACCGGGCCAATCCATTGAGCGTCCCGAGCCAAAGATAGCCATCGCGGGTTTGCGTCATGGCGATGACTGCGTTCTCAGGCAGCCCTTCGTTTGAAGTCCAAATCCGATCTACGGTGTAGCGCGGAGGGGAGCCGATCGCAAACGGAGCAGCCAGGCAACAGATGCCCAGAATGAAAAGCCGCCAGTTCTTCGCCACGCTAAAATTGTAGCAGCCGGGGTAACGAGGCTCCATTTAATTTATGATTTATGATTTATGATTTATGATTTCAAACTGGTAATCAGTTTCGCTTCTTCCCCTCCGCGTGGTCCGGCAGGAGGTGAGGTTGCTGACCGCTTGGTTGTGGCACGACTGGCCATCGCACACGCGGCGTTCGCCGCGGCGGAGTCCTCTGTAGTTTATAGGAGCGCGGACAGCCTTGTCCGCGCGGACAAGGCTGTCCGCGCTCCTTAAAAATCAGACCTGCGAGTAAGCCGCAGGCACCAGGAACCGGTTCGTGATCTTCGACACCGTATCTGCATATTGCGGGTCCGCGCTCATGCTCTTCCACGTCGGATCATCGCGGAACACGCCCCAGTGCTTCTTGTGCTCGTCCTCATTTTCCGCGGACAACATGTAAGTCAGGTGCGGCAGCGCGTGGCCAATTAACGCCTGGCCATAAAAGACAGGCCCCAGGCCCACCTTGCGCATTACCTCGATCTCGCCGGAATTGAACATCGAAACCTTTTTGAGGGCTTTGAGTTCGCTGTGGCTCTCGTAGGTCCGCACCTCGAACATGCGCGCGCGCTTCTCGCGCGAATAGGGCGGCAGCTCGATTCTGGGCATGCCGGAAAAAGCCAGCATCAACCAGCTTTCAATGCGCTCGAAAGAGGGACTGCTCTTCGCTGCGCGCAGGTAAGTGGCGCCCGCTTTTTCGGATTCCATTTGTGCGTTCACCCGCGCGGTTGCCGTCGCGAACACTTCCAGTGTCGGATAAGGAATCAGCATCCACACCGCCGACTCATCGCGCAATTCCTCTTTCGCCTGCGCCACCTTGCGCTCCATCTGCGTGAACACACCCACCGGCTTCACGCCGAGCTTGTTGAGCGCCGGGATGGCCGCGCCTTGCAGGTACTCGTGCAACACCGCCGCGTCGCCTGGACTCTTGAGATGGTACACCCGCCATTCGTAATACTCCCGTTTGCCACTTGGTTCGCGATCAGCAGCAACCACGCTCAGCGCCCCCGCAGCCGTGCCCGTCAGAGCGGAAGCAGCTAGTGATCTCTTTAGGAATTCGCGTCTCTTCATAGGCTTGTATTCTTAATCTTATTCTTTCTCTTAATCTTAATCTCGTCGGCAGTCAGTAGTCAGTAGTTTGTAGTCAGTAGTGCGTAGTCCGTAGTCAGTGGTCAGTAGTCATTCTATCGCTTCCGGCTTTCGGGCCAACTCGGCTTGCGCATTTTCAATCAACTCTTTTATGCGGATTGCATCTGCTTTCGTGTGTCCGTGGCTGACCATGGGATCGGTGCCGCCGGAAGATTCAATCAATATCTCCGACCAGATCAATCCTGTTTTGATGTGCACCGATGCCACCTTGCTGATGCTCATGGACATTTCATCCCGGCTAATCCAGGACCTTTTGCGGCGTGTTACAGCCTTGTCGCTCACTTCGATATAAGTCGGAAACAAGTGGTTGCCGTGCGTCCACCGGCTGGCTTTGAAAATCTCGATCGGCATAGCAAAAGTCACTCGGTCGCACGAAACGTAAGGTTTCCACGAAAATGTGTCAGCCCAATTCTTTTTTCAGCCTCTTTTCCCAAAGCCAAACCTTGCCATCTTCCGGATGTTCAATCTCTCCCCTGCACACCATCCCCAGGCGCCGGAGAACCCTCGTCGAGGCACCCGGCTCCGGCAGTGTATGCGCGATTACTCTGGTTATCATCCCGGATTTCGAGGCGATCTCAATCAGCGCTAATGCCGCGGCCGTGGCATAGCCCTGACGCTGGAACGAAGGCCAAGTGCCGTACGCAATCTCGATCGTGCCTTCTGATAAAGGTGCGGGCACAAAACCACAGCATCCAACAACGACAGTATCGGTGTTCACAACCAAGTACCCGATCCACGGCGGATCGCGTGGCACCCGCCGGTAGAACGCTTCGGTCTGCCGCACGACATCCCTCGCCTCCTCCACACACTCGCCCAGGCTCGCACCATAGCGGTCGCTAAAGCCTTCGGGGTCACCGGCGATGATCTTGATCAGCTCTACGTCTATCCCCAAAAGGCTAATCGTTTTCACGGCTCAGGGTCTGATTTCAACAGGCGTTCCATCAGGCACAGCGCGGTAAATCTCTTCGATTTCGGGGTTGGTGACAGCGATGCAACCAGCGGTCCAGTCATGGAGCCGATGCAACCTGCCGATCAGGCCCAGACCGTTTCGCAGGCCGTGGATCATGATGTCGCCTCCTGGCTTAACACCGCGCTTGGAGGCAGCCTGACAATCGGCGGTGGATGGATAGGATACTTTGAGCGCTTTGTGGAAGGAACTGTCGGCTTTATGAAGTTCTATCGTGTATAGGCCCTCGGGTGTACGGTTATCGCCTTCCTGTTGCTTTGGGCCGATGGGGCGGCCCAAGGAAACGTTGTAAGTCTTCAGGAGGTGGCCCTTCGAATAAAGGTTGAGTTGCCGTTGGCTTTTCAGAACGATTATTTTGTCGGCCGTAGCTCCGGGGGAAATTGAGCGAGTCGGCCAATTGGCCCAGGTGCAGAAGGCGCAGAGTGTGATGGCGCAGGCTGCTACTATTTTCGTTCGAGCGCGCACTTAGCATCGAGGGTTATTCATGAATCATAATCCGACTGGGTCCGGGAGATGAGACGCGCCTTCAGCGCTTGGAGTCGTGCTTTGGGCCGTGTACCCAGGGCGTCGCTTCGCTCGCCCTGGGCTGGTATGAATGACGCCTTTGGCGTCCAAACAAAGAACTGCGCGACATGTCGCGCAGTTCCAAAGCGGCGACATGTCGCCGCACTCCCAAGCGGTCGTTCGTCTTCACTCTGCCTTCAAATCTCTCGACATCAAATCCCGAACCGCCTGCGCAACATCTTTGCCTTCATAGAGCATCGCGTACACCTCATCTATTACGGGCACGCTGACTTTGTGTCTTCGGGCCAGTTGCCAGGCGGCGCGGGCGGTGGGATAGCCTTCGGCTACAGCCAGCGTGCTGGCGGCGATGTCGGCGGGCTTTTCGCCGCGACCTACGCGTTCGCCGAAGCCGCGGTTGCGGCTGTGGCGGGAGAAACAGGTGACCACTAGATCGCCCAGGCCGCTCAGGCCAGTGAAGGTTTCGGCTTCGGCACCGCAGGCGACTCCGAGGCGGCGCAATTCAACAATGGCTCGCGTCACCAATGCGGCTTTGGAGTTGTCGCCGAAACCGAGTCCATCGCAGACGCCTGCGCCGATGGCGATCACGTTTTTAAGGGCGCCGCCCAGTTCGACCCCGAGCACATCTCGGCTGGTATAGACGCGGAAGGAGGGTCCGGTGAAGAGCTGCTGGGCGCGCGCCGCTGCGGCTGAATCGCGGCTGGCAGCAACGATTGCGGTCGGAATACCACGGGCGACCTCGATGGCAAAGGTCGGTCCCGAGAGCGCGACGCATGTGGCGCACGGGGCGGTATCAGCAAGGATTCCGCACATGGTCAGGCCCGTTTCGTATTCGATACCTTTCGTGACGCTGATGATCAGTCCCGGATAGTTGGCCAGAGGCAGCGTGACTTCTCGAAACACCTGAGATGGCACGGCCACGACAACGCACTCGGCTTCCTTAACCGCTTTCGCGGTGTCTGCTTCGAGGACTAATTCTCGAGGCAACTCAATTCCGGGTAAAAATCTCTCGTTCCGGCCGGTCTGCTTGATTTGGTCCAGCCATTCGGATTTGTGGCCCCAGAGAGTGACCTGATGGCCAGCCTGGTTGAGCAAGCGGGCAAGCGCGGAGCCCCAGGCGCCGGCACCGAGAATGCTTACAATTGCGGATTGCGGATTGCGGATTGTGGATTGTGCGGATGAGTCGGTGAGTCGGTGAGTCGGTGAGTCGGTGCGAGCACTCGAACGGTGAGGAACGACCGGCGCGTCCCCTTGGTGTCGGGATTGGGTTTCGTGTCCTGAAGGCGGATTCACATTTCACGATTCACGTTTCCCGCTGCACGTTTTACAAAAAACCTGCTCTCGGTCCCATTGAGGAGCCGTTTGATATTGGCCCGGTGTTTGTAGATGGCGAGGGCGGCCAGGGCGGCGGTGACATAGATCATGGCCGCAATCTGATGTGGCGTGAGCCAAACTGCGAAGGGCATGACGAACGCCGCAACGATGGAGGCCAGTGAAACGTAGCGGCCCAAAAGAAAAGTCAGAATCCATGCGCCCACGGAGATCAGCACCGCCAAAGGCACCAGTGCCAGGAGCACGCCAGCCGAGGTGGCGATGCCTTTGCCGCCTTTGAAGTTGAGCCAGCACGTGTAGTTGTGGCCAAGGATGGCCGCCGTTCCCGCGATGATGCGGTAAGTGGCCACGGTTTTCACGCCGGCGATCGGGCTGAACCAGTGGGAAAGGAGTGTTGCCGTGACGACCACTGCCAGCCAGCCTTTGAGGGCGTCGGCAAGCAAAACAAAAGCGCCAGCCGGTTTGCCGAGGGCCCGGACAACGTTCGTCGCCCCGATGTTGCCGCTGCCTACCGAGCGAATGTCTATGCCTCGGGCCTTGCCGAACAGGAACCCGGTCGGTATCGACCCAAGTAAATACCCTGAAATGGCGGCCAGGATGTAGCCAACAATTGGCATGTGGATACGATAGGACGAGGGGCGTGGGGCGCAAGGCGGAAAAAGATGAGGCGAAATCCGAAATCCGAAGCCCGAAGTCCCGAAATCCGAAATCCGAAGTTCGAAATAGACAAACGAATGGGGACAAGCGAATGGGGCGAGAGGCGAAGGAGGAAATTCGAAATCCGAAGCCCGAGATCCGAATTGAGTGGAGCAATTCAAAACAAACATAGCCGCAAAAGAACGCAGAGAACGCATAGCAGAAATTGTTTCTTTGTTACTTTGTTGTTCATTTCAACCTCCTTTGCGGTTGGCAGGGCGGTTAAATGAGAGCAACATGGAACCAATGGGTTTGAACCATGTCAAAGTGGCCGTCCTCGGCGCTGGCTCTCTTGGAAAAGAGCACGCGCGGATCTATTCGGAGTTGGCACAAGCACGAAAGGTCGAATTCACGGGAATTTACGATATCGAGCCTGAAGCGGCCCACAAGCTGGCCGAAAAATATAAGGTGCGGGCTTTTGAATCCTTGGAGGAGGCTGTCGAGGCCAGTGATGCGGTCAGCATTGTCACGCCGACTACGACTCACTTCGAGCTGACCAAAGGCCTTCTCCACAAAGGGAAACATGTGCTGCTCGAAAAGCCAATGACCGAACATGCCGCCCAAGCGACTGAGCTTGTGCAACTAGCGCATGGCAGGAATTGCGTGTTGCAAGTCGGCCACGTGGAGCGGTTCAATCCGGTTTTCAATTACCTCGAAAAAGTAGTGACCGAACCTAAGTTCATCGAGGCCCATCGTCTTTCGTCCTACCCGGGCCGCAGCACGGACATTGGAGTGGTGCTGGATTTGATGATTCACGACCTGGACGTCGTGCTGGCCTTCGTCAAATCGCCGGTCGCGAGCGTGGATGCGGTCGGCATCCCCGTATTGAGCAAAAGCGAAGACATCGCCAATGCGCGGCTTCGGTTTCAGAACGGTTGCATAGCCAACCTCACGGTCAGCCGTGTCAGCCCCGAGCGGATGCGAAAGATTCGAGTGTTCAGTGGCGGCCCTGAGCCGAGTTATATTTCCCTCGATTACCGCGCGCAAGCGGGCTTCATCTACCGCATCGCGCGGGACGGCGAGGAAGAGAGTTCGCTTTTGAAAAAGCTGCTTCGCGGAAAAGATTCGACCATCGTGAGCCAGTTCGCCGGGAAGCGCGTCGTTCGCGAACCCGTGCCGCTCGCCAAGGAGGAACCGCTTAAGCTGGAGTTGGAGCACTTCATTGAGTGCGTGGCGGCACGGCGAACGCCGATGGTAAGCGGGGAATCGGCTAAGCGGGCGCTGGATTTGGCTTTTG
This sequence comes from Verrucomicrobiota bacterium, assembly GCA_003176045.1. Classification (GTDB taxonomy): domain Bacteria; phylum Verrucomicrobiota; class Verrucomicrobiia; order Limisphaerales; family UBA8199; genus PSRM01. The sequence continues at coordinate 33,737 of PSRM01000076.1, forward strand.
AAATTACAGAACAGATTAAACCGCTAATAGACGCTAATAAACGCTAATCGAGACATCCTTAACCACGGAGGGCGCTGCCCTGGGCTGGTATGAAACGGGCCTTCAGCCCTGGCTGCAACACATGAGACCTAAAAGCGTGATGCTCATCGCCGGCGAGGCGAGTGGGGACTTGCTGGCGGCTGAGCTTGTGCAGGCTTTGCGGCGTGAGTTGACGGGCGTGGAGGCGATTCCGACGACAGATTACCAACCGCTCCATGCAAGCCTTGAGCCAAGGTTTTGCGGTGCGGGTGGGCCGAAGATGGCGGGAGGGGGTGTGGATTTGGCCTTCGATCTCACGACGCACGCGGTGGTTGGATTCACGGACGTTATCAAAAAATTCCCTTTCTTCCGGCGCGCATTTCGACGCCTCGTCCACCTTGCGATCGAGCGGGAACCTGACGTGATCATTTGCGTAGATTTCGGCGGGTTTAATCTGCGGTTCGCGCGTGCGATCAGAAGTTATGTGGCTTCGCGCAACGACTGGTTTCACGATTGGCAGCCGAAAATCGTGCAGTATGTATCGCCGCAGGTCTGGGCTTCGCGGGAAGGGCGGGCATATCAGATTGCTCAGGATTACGACCTCTTGCTGAGTATCGTTCCGTTTGAAAAGGAGTGGTACTCCAGACGGGTGCCTAAGCTCAGGGTCGAATTCGTCGGGCACCCGCTGGTAGATCGGTATGGCAGAGGCGGGGATCTTAAAGGGTTAAAAAGGTTAAATGAGTTAAATGGGTTAAATAAGTTAAATGCCAAGGCCCCAGATGGGGCCGCGAGCGTGTTGCTGCTGCCGGGGAGCAGGTCGGGGGAAGTCAGGAGGCATGTGCCGATTCTCCTGGAAGCGGCACAGAAAATTGCGGCGGCAAGGCAGACCGTTTTCCGGATGGTGCTTCCGAATGAACAATTGGTGCAGCAGGCGGCGCGCGCAATGGCTAGTCGCCCGATCGGGATGGCCTCTCCGGGCCAGCCGGTTGCGAACGAGGTAGCACGCATAATCCATGAATCGCCACGAATTGAAGTTCAGGTCGGTGGTCTGGAAAGCGCGTTGCGTCAGGCTGACATTGCCATTACGAAGTCGGGGACCATCACGTCGGAATGTGCTTTGTTCGGCGTGCCTGCAGTGGTTTTTTATAAGACTTCACCGATGACTTATTTTCTCGGGCGTCGGCTTGTGAAAGTGGAACACCTCGCGCTGCCAAACCTGCTGACCAGCCTGGGAAAATCCGAACCTGTCGAGCCGGTTTTCCCGGAGTTTATCCAGGGCGCGGCGACGCCAGAGAACATCGCTCGAGCCACGCTTGAGCTACTGGAGGACCCCGGGCGCAGAGACCGCGTGAAGTCGCGCCTGGGCGAAATTGCCGCTTCTCTGGGTCCATCGGGCGCCACCGAGCGGGCGGCCAACGCGATCGTGCGCTTACTCGAACCTGAAGCCGTCCTCCAGACGGCTGTACCGGAGCCCGCGGGAATGCGCCGGGAGTGACGCTCGTTGAGGCGGGGCGAGGACAGCCTCGTCCCCGCATCGCAAAGAGGAATCGGAATGAGGGAGCCGGCGATCCCGCGCTCCATTGCCCTTGCCCTTGGTTACCTCTGCGAGAGTGCGCTGTTGGGCGCGCCACGAGTGTAGGGCAGGCTTTCCAGCCTGCCGGCTCAGGGGGATTTCCAGCCCCCTGAATCTCTGCGCAATCTGGGAACGCGGCGCTGAAAAGCGCCGCGAACCGGCAGGCTGGAAAGCCTGCCCTACCCTGTGCGGGGACGAGGCGGTCCTCGCCCCTACAAATGTTCTTGTTTCGAGCCGGCTAAACAGGTAAGCAAAGGCCATGCATCACGCCAGAATTCTCCTGCTTGCTCTGTTTGTATCCATCTCGGCCCTGGCTCAGGCTGAGACTCTTAAATTCTCGATCGCTTCTGGTTTCTTTGATGAAAAGCCCGACGGTAAATCCCTTGGTCCATGCCACGGTGGAGCAGTCATTGATAAAGCCGGCAATATCTATGTCACTACCGATACGGAGCGCGGGGTCGTCGTCTTCTCGCCCGCAGGCAAATTTCTGCGGGCAGTAGGTCCCACTCGGATTCACGGCCTGGAAATACGCGAGGAAAATGGCACGGAATACATCTACGGCGCGCGCCCAGCCGATCATGAGGCTGTCAAACTCAAACTCGAGGGTGAGCGCCTCTGGGCAATCGGGTTCCCCAAGGAAGTGGAATTCTATGCCTCAAAGGAGCCGAAGGCATTTCAACCATGCGCGCTTACGGTGGCACAGGACGGCTCGATCTTTATTGCTGATGGTTACGGGTCCAACTTCATTTTGAAGTACGACAAAGATCGGAAGTTCGTGAAAATGTTCGGCGGCACCGGAGCTGAAGAAGGCAAGTTCAACACGTGCCACGGCATCGCCGTTGACACCCGCCAGGGCAAGCCGCTGCTGCTGGTGTGCAATCGAAACAATAACCGCGTCGAATATTGGGATCTCGACGGGAACTTCGTGAAGGTCATCCAGAAGGACTTGCGCATGCCAGCGGCGGTACAGATTCGCGGGGATTACGCGGTTTTTCCCGAGTTGAAAGGAAGAGTCACTGTTTTAGACAAAGAAGGCCGGATAGCGGCTCAGGTTGGAGATAATCCAAACGAGAAACAGCGCGCCAATTTCGCTTTGCCGCCGGATGAATGGAAGGAAGGCATCTGCAACTCGCCGCACGGCGCGTCGATTGATCAGGACGGCAATTTGATCGTGACCGAGTGGAGCAAGTTTGGGCGCGTCGAAAAGTTTGTGCTGGCCAAGTAGGAGGGGCGCGGCGTTTACGCCGCTTCAGTGTCTCTGGGAGTAGGCGTTGGACAAATCAAGCCCACACCACGGTCGTGAGGTGAAGCGGACTGAAGTCCGCGCTCCAATCGGCTTGGCTTGACCATAGTGGCATTTGCGGATAGACACATGCGGGTGAGCCGAAAGCTTTTTGCGCTTCTAGTATTATTCGCTGCGTGTCTCAGTCCTTCAACCGCTGCGGATTTCAAAGTCGGCCTGGTGCTGGATCGCGGCGGCAAGGACGATAAGTCTTTTAATTCATCCGCTTATGAAGGAGCCAATCTGGCAAAGTCCAAACTGGGCATCTACCTGAAGTACGTCGAAGCCGCTGATGATAACGCATTCGAGCCATCGCTGCGGGCGTTCGCCCAGCGCGACTTCGATCTGATCATCGGGATAGGCTTTGCTCAAAAGGAGGCGGTCAAAAAGGTGGCCTCGCAATTCCCGCAGAAGCACTTCGCGATAGTGGATTCAGAGGTGAATGTGCCAAATGTCCGTTCCCTCATGTTTCAGGAGCACGAAGGCGCATTTCTGGTCGGTGCTATCGCAGCCATGACCAGCAAGACTGGCAAGGTGGGATTTGTGGGAGGAATGGACATTCCGCTGATCCGGCGGTTTGAAATGGGTTACACGGCCGGGGCAAAACGCATCAATCCACAAGTCGAGGTATTGGCCAATTTTGTGGGCGTAACCAGCGAAGCCTGGAACAATCCGCCAAAGGGGAAGGAATTGGCCTTAAGCCAATATGATCGGGGTGCAGATGTTATTTTTGCCGCTGCCGGCGCTTCGGGTTTAGGGGTTTTCGACGCGGCGGAGCAGAAGCAGAAGTTTGCAATTGGTGTGGATGCCAACCAGGATTGGACAAAGCCAGGCTTGATCCTCACGAGCATGCTTAAACGAGTGGATGAGGCCGTTTTTTCGACCATTGAGGAGGCCAAAGCAGGCAAATTTAGCGGAGGTGTGAAAAGGTTCGGCTTAGCCAATAACGGCGTAGGCTACTCGTTCGATCAGTACAACGCCAAAATCCTGTCCGAGACAGTGCGTCAGCGGGCCGATGAGCTGAAAGCGGAAATCATGAATGGAAAAATCGAGGTGCCGGATTATTACAAACTTAACCGCTGAGTCAGAGGAATTTTAAACCGCTAGTAAACGCTGATAAACGTTAATTTTTGTTTCAAATTAGCGTGAATTAGCGTGAATTAGCGGTTGAAATGATTAGTTCCGGCTCGGAAGTGGCGGTTGAGTTACGCGGCATCACCAAGCAGTTTGGCTCTGTATTGGCGAACGCGGGAGTGGACCTTCGCGTTGAGCCGGGAACAATTCAGGGTCTCATTGGGGAGAATGGGGCGGGCAAATCCACGGCTATGAAGATTCTGTACGGGCTTTATCGTCCGGATTCCGGGCACATTCTGATTCGCGGCCAGCCTCAAGTTTGGTCCTCGCCACGCGATGCCATTGCACAAGGGATAGGAATGGTCCACCAGCATTTCATGCTCGCGGGACCGTACTCGGCGTTGGATAACATCATACTCGGAGCGGAGGGAGAAGGGCGAGGGGGGCGGGAGCGGAGAGGGTCGAGGGTCGAGGGTCGAGGACAGCCGAGCGGCGCGATGCGCCGCGAGGGTGCCCCCGACCCTCGACCCCCGACCCTCGTCCGGGCGTGGGGGATTCTTGGGCGGAAGCACGCGAGGGAACGCTTGGAGGCTTTGGCGGCTCAATATCGTTTGTCCGTGGATTGGGAGGCGCCGATCGAGCAGCTCCCAGTCGGGATTCAGCAGCGAGTCGAAATTCTCAAGCTGCTATATCACCGCGCAGACGTCCTGATTCTGGACGAGCCGACGGCGGTGCTGACACCACAGGAAACTAATGACCTCTTCGCCAATTTAAAGAAGCTTCGGGACGAGGGTAAGACGATTATTTTCGTCACGCACAAGCTGAAAGAAGTCATGGCATTCACAGATCGGGTGACGGTTTTTCGCGGGGGCAGCGTCGTGGGTGAGGCATTGACCAGCCAAACCAGTCCGCAGGAACTTGCAGACTTGATGGTGGGTCGCAAGGTGGTTTTGAATGTCCAGGCACCGCCGACACAGGCCACTGGCAAAGCGGCTCTCGAAGTTGAAGCTTTGGTAGTCTCAGGCACCAGAGGCGCCACCCACCGGGTGTCCAACGTGACATTCTCAGTCCGGAGCGGAGAGATTGTGGGCATCGCAGGAGTCGAGGGCAATGGTCAATCCGAACTGCTTCAGGCATTGCTTCATCCGCGGGAACCGCAATGCCGCAAAGCCGGTCGTATCAGCATCACGGGAATGGACGTGACGCAGATGACAGCCCGGGAAATTCGCAACCTTGGCGTGTCCTTAATTCCCGAGGACCGGTTGCACGAAGGCCTCCTGCCTGAGTGGCCGCTACGGGACAATTTTCTTTTGGGATTGCAGCACAGTGCTGCGTTTAATCGCGCGGGCTTTATTTGCTCGTCCAATCTGCAAGCCGCGGCGGCAAAGGCCGTGAACGAGTATGACGTCCGGCCAGCAAACCTCGCCCTGAGCGCCGGCAATCTCTCCGGAGGAAATCAGCAAAAGCTGATTGTGGCCCGCGAATTTGAGCGGCGACCCAAACTCCTGATCGCCGCCCAGCCTACCCGCGGGGTGGATGTCGGCGCCACGGAATTCATTCACCGCCGGATTATCAAAGCGCGGGATGAAGGCGCGGGCGTGTTGCTGGTTTCATCTGAGCTGGAAGAAATCATGGCGTTATCAGACAGAATTTTGGTCATGTACGAAGGCCGCATCGCCGGTGAGTTCGCGAAGGGAAACTTTTCAGAGAGTCTCTTGGGGTTGAGGATGGGCGGCGGATGAGCCACGCCGAAACTCTGTCTTCTTAATCTTAATCTTTCTCTTAATCTTAATCCATGCGTGATGCGTGCAACGTGAAACGTGAAACGTAAAACGTGAAACGTGAACTCGGAATCCTGAACCCTGAACCCTGAACCCTCACGAATGAGACGCCTGGCGCAATCTTTTCTGGCCGTTGCTTTCGGCCTTGCACTGGGTCTTTCGGCAACGTGGATCGCCGGCGAGAATCCGTGGGAGGTACTCAAAATCCTGGCCCGTGGAGCCTTCGGATCACGTGAAAATATCGGCATGACGCTCTTCTATACTACGCCCCTCATTTTCACTGGGCTTTCGGTGGCGGTGGCGTTCCAGGCGGGGCTCTTCAATGTCGGCGCAGAAGGCCAACTCAATCTTGGGGCGCTCGCGGCCGCAGCAATTGGAGCGTTGTTGCCAGGACTTGGGTGGCCAATGGCTCCCCTGTTGGCCAGTTTGGCCGCTTTGGCAGCAGGGACGGTTTGGGGCGCCATTCCGGGCTGGCTCCGAGCCAGGCGCGGCAGCCATGAAGTGATCGTTACTATCATGCTCAATTTCGTCGCAGTGGGTCTCTCGACCTATGTCGCGCTTTATGTTCTAAAAAATCCGGAATCGCAAAATCCTGAAACAAGGCCAATTGGTCTTGCTTATATGATTCCACGTCTGGGTGTATTCGGCGACGCGCCGGTGAGTGCTGCCCTGCCTTTGGCTCTGTTGGTAGCGGCAATTGTGTGGGTGTTTCTTCGACGCACCGCCCTCGGGTATGAGCTGCGAGCAGTGGGACAGAGCGAGCCTGCGGCGCGCGCAGCCGGAATTGACGCAACAAAGATGCGCATTTTGGCGATGGCAATCGCCGGTGGCCTGGCCGGCCTTGTAGGCGTCGCCGAGGTCTTAGGTAATGCAGGCAAATTCAAGGTCGAGTTCTCGCCGCAATATGGATTTATCGGAATCGCGGTCGCGTTGCTGGGCCGGAACGAACCGATTGGGATAGTGGCGGCAGCTCTCCTGTTTGGCGCGCTTCATCAGGGTACGCGCGAGCTGGATTTCAGCACCGAACACATCACCAGCGAGGTGTCGCTGGTGTTTCAGGGATTGATCATTTTAGCTGTTTCCGCCGAACCGGTCACCAACTGGTTCAGATCAAAACCACGGATCAACACGGATGAACTCTGATCAAACACCAAACACCAAACACCAAACACCAGGGAAACACCAAGCTCCAAGCACCAATCCCCGCCGCTTGCGAGTCTTGCAATCTGGTGTTTGGAGCTTCTCTGGTGTTTGGTCTTTGGTCTTTGGTCTTTGGTCTTTGGGGTTTGGGGTTTGGTGTTTAGTGTTTGGGGTTTGGTGTTTAGTGTTTGGTGTTTCGAAGTCTTAATGGCGATGATTTCCCAATTACTTGCTTCAACCCTGCGTCTCTCCACTCCGTTGATTTTTGCGGCGATGGGCGGGATGCTCAGCGAGCGGTCGGGCGTGATCAATATCGCACTGGAGGGGCTTATGCTAATGGGGGCGCTCGGCGCGGCGGTTGGAACTGTGGCCACCCATTCACCGTGGCTCGGGTTGCTCATCGGGATGGGCGCAGGGTTGGCTATGGCGTTTATCTATGCTCTTCTGGTCATTCCCTTCCGCGCAAACCAAATCGTTGCCGGCATGGCGATCAACATGCTGGCGCTCGGGTTAACGCCATTCCTGTGCAAGATGCTTTACGGCGTCACCGGGTCCACCCCTCAGATCTCGTACCCGGAGCAGTTCCATTCGGCACCCCTGTATCTTGCCTGGATAGTTGTAGGGCTTTGCTGGTATTTGATGAAGTTTACGCCGGCAGGGCTTTGGCTGGGATTTGCCGGAGAGCATCCCGAAGCGTTGGAAGCCGCGGGCATACCTGCCAATCGGATTCGTTGGTTGGCGGTGCTGGCCAGCGGCGTTTTGGCTGGAGCCGGGGGCGCGACGTTGTCCACTTTCCTCTCCTCGTCCTTTGCGCGAAATATGGCTGCTGGACGCGGTTTCATGGCGCTCGCAGCGTTGATATTCGGAAAGTGGCGGCCCATTCCAGCAGCGCTGGCTTGTGTGCTGTTCGGCTTTGCAGATGCCGCGCAGATTCAGTTGCAGGGCGTGAAATTTCGAGGAGCCGAGGTGCCGGTCCAGTTCATACAGATATTGCCGTATCTCGTTACGATTCTTGTGCTTGCAGGTTTTGTGGGCCGAGCGCGCGCGCCGAAGGCGCTGGGCAAACATTTTTCAACCGCGAATGAACGCGAATAAACGCGAATACAAACACCAAACACCAAAAACCAAACACCAAACTCCAAACACCAAAAACCAAACATCAAACACCAAACACCAAACTCAAGGCAGCGCGTTGCTAATTGGCATTCGTGTTTATTCGTGTGGATTCGTGGTTCACTCATCGCTCCAGCGTGACTCGCTGCCGTGAGGTCCATGATTGCCAATGGCCGAAGCGGTCCTGGGGAACTTCGGAATCCTCTGGATACATCAAATACACAGCGTTTTGGGAGTAAGACCAGGCGTAGATCAGGCGCTTGCGGGGGTAAACCCGGCGAGTGGGATTTGATTTGCCTGGATCATTTATGACCGGGTCGCCTTCAGGGGTGAAACCCACACAAGTGATGAGATGACCGTTCGGGCCCGGACCGCGGGCATTGAGCCGATCCGAGCAAACCGATAGCGCAACCGGAATGCCTGCGGCAATCCAATCTTCGACTTCAGATAGGTCGCTGAAGCGACTGACATACGCGCGCATGCCGCGATATGAGCCGGCGTAAGCTGTGTTGAAAGGCCAGTTTCCCGTGCCGTCAAATTTGGCGTCGTAGATCGCTTTCACAATGTCGGGCACGTCATGCTCCATCTCGGGCCGATGCAGTTGCCGCGCCCAATAGCTCATAATCATCGAGGTAGTCGTGGCGCTGCAAAGCACCTTCCCGTTGGGATAATTCATTTGGAACCTTTCGGGCACGGCAAGTTCCTTTCCCCAGGCCGCGCGATTAGCGGGCAAGGGGTCGGGATGAACGCGATTATCGGTCAGGCAAAGACCCAGGAATTTCAACTTCGGCATTTCGGGTTCGGAGCTTCCCATCGTGACGCGAATTTGGACCCGTTCGGCGGGCCGGTTGAGCACCAAGGTATCGGTTTTCACGTCTCCGTCTTCATCTTTCTGGTGCAGAACACATTCCCGCGGCGCTCGGGCAGGATTACTGGACCACAGGCCCATCGTGAAGTACTTGGTCGAGCGATCCAAATAGATGCCGCGCGCTTCGATCTTCAGATACGCGCCGTCCGGAGTGTCGGCGTTCCAGGAGGCTACCAGTTCGTTCCACTTAATCTTTGATAAAATAACAGGGGAAGTGAGCACAATTTCCCGGCTCCTGGCACCGGCCGCTTTTTCAAAACTGGAAAAGCCTGTAAATCCGATGAACTGGCCGCCACGCGGGTCCGAAACGGATGCGGCGCGCGTGGTGGCCATCAATTCAGCACATAACAACGATGCAAACGCGATGAGGAAACGGCGAAATGTGAATAAAGACATTCTGGTCACAGCGCGTATCCTAAGGTCACAGTCGCTTTACTCCAAGCTTCAAAGCGGCGGAGGAATGACAAACGAATGGGGACAAACGAATAAATAATTGTCTCTGTTTCCATTCGCTTGTCCCCATTCGTTTGTCCTCTCCGTCTCATCAGACGCCGGCGATCCGCCTTTTGTATTCGGCCAAAGCCTCATCCAATCGCTGCCATGTGAGATGCTTCATCGAGCGGTGGCTTTGAGCCGCGCCCGGCCCTCGGCGAGAAGCTTGCGCAATCGCTGAGCAAGCCTTCCCGTCACTTCATTGTAATGACCCATCTGATGGGCGGCAGCCACCAGGAGGTCCACCATTCCACAGACATCATGCACGGCTACGAATTCCTCTTTAATCCGGTTCCGCTCGGCACAATTATGATAATTGCCAAGTGCCACGCAAAGTGCGGCGGTTTGAAAACCGAACTCCTGGTAAGCGGTGGCTTCGCAGGTGCCGCCGCTCATGAGCCCTCGCTGGAAAGGAAAGCCGCCTCGGGTCTTCTTGAGTTCACGGGCAATTTCGATCAAAAATCGCGTGGCACTTGGATCGAATATCGAAGTGCGGTCCCCGACACGTATGATCACTCCTTCACCCATTTTCACGCCTGGCAACTCCCGGCTGGTCTCCAGAGAAACAACCAGCGAGTTCGCCGGCACTCCCCGCGCGGCAGCCAGGTTTAAGGCGCCTTGCAAGCCTACCTCTTCAGCCCGCGAGATGACTCCGATCACGTTCACTCGCGCCCTCGTCCGTTTCAGCTCGATCAAGGTGGCCAAAATCGCGGCCACTCCAATTAGATCATCACACGCCCGGCCATGGATTCGGCCGTGACGGACAGCAAAATCTTCGAGCTCCCAGACGGCAAACTTCGGAAGGGTGAGAGTTGGTGAAGTTGGACGGATCGAAAGCGCGGGAGTGCCGCGCACTCCAAACGCTTCGCGCGGCAGGACGCCCTTGGGTATTCGCGAAGCGTTTGGAGTGCGGCGTATTCCGCCGCTTTCGTCTGCGCCGCTCAATTTGGCTTCGAAAATCCTCTCGCCATCCTTTCGCCTCCAAAGCCTGGCGGCTATATTTCCAGGCATCAGGCGTATTGGGACTCCGCAACGGAAATAATTGTCTGCCACACCTCCAAGAAACCGGACTAAAACACTCCCGTCTGCGAGTAATTGAATGACTTCAAAACCCGGATGGTCAAGGTGAGCAGCCAAAACCAGGTCTCGAGCCCTGCCCGCCCGCTGCAGTTTAGCCAGGACATTTCCGAACGTGTCGTGCTCGAAATCTAATGAGTGCTCCTTGCATATCTTTTCCACCTCCTGGCGCACGGCGTGCTCGTTGTAAGGAGCGGCTGGATGCAGCATCAGGCGGCGAGCAATTGAGCAAATTCCTGTGCGGGTCATCAGGGATAATTAAACCGCGAACTACGATGAATCGCGAGCAGGGGTACGCGAATGCACGCGAATTGAGGGGTCAAGCATAACCGTGTGCTCATCGCCAGGACGGACCAATTGCTCAGTCTTCATTGTCCGGTCGCAAGAAAAGCTCTGCCGCGGCATCCGCAAACCTCAAACCTTGCGGAGTCAGGCCAAACCGGTCGCGGTCACGATGGCCCCATCCTCGAGCGCTAAGCTCGTCCATGTCTTGCCCCCAATGATCACGCAAATCGTAGCCGGTTGCCCTCGTGAAATCATCAAAGGGCCAGCCAGCCGTCATGCGCAAACCGAATGCTGCGGTTTCGCCGGCACGGGCCATGGGCTCCAACTCCTCCCTAGATTCGGTAGCCGGACGGCCTTTCTCGATTTGTTCACAGTAAATCTGGGTGTTTGACCAGTTTTTCATCCGCACTCCCCGGACGTAACTGGTTGCGCTGGGTCCTAGCCCGTAAAAGGAGCCACCACGCCAGTAGGTCACGTTGTGCCGGCATGCGTAGTCAGGAACAATCCCTTCCTGTTTGGGCGCTCCGCCCCTCGGCCCTCGCCCCTCGCCCCTCGACCCCCGCCCCCCACGCCTCGCAAAATTAGCCACCTCGTATTGCTGGAAGCCGGCCCGATCCGCCTGCTGGATCAACTCCTCATACATCGCACAGGCAAGATCTTCATCAACGTCGAACTCCCCGGCTTTAAGCTGAGCGTAAAGCGGCGTGTCTTCCTCGTAAATGACCTCGTAAGCAGACAAATGCTCGCTCCCCATGGCCGTCGCCTCTCTCAATGTCTCGCGCCAGACCTGCATCGTTTGGCCGGGTATGGCAAACATTAGATCAAGATTCAAATTTTCAAAACCCGCACGGCGCAAAAGGTCGAAGGACCTGAAGACCATCTCCCGGCTATGCACCCGGCCGAGGCGATCCAACAGTTCCTCGTCCAGGGATTGGACGCCCATCGAAATCCGGTTCACACCCCAGTCCCTCAAGAGCCGGGCTTTATCCTCGGATACGGTGGCGGGGTTGCATTCCACAGTCCATTCAGCGGCGCCATGCAGGCCCAACCGCTCCATGGCCCGCAACACTTGCTCCCACTGGCGAACGGTTAACAAAGAGGGAGTCCCTCCCCCGAAGAAAATAGTCCGTGGCTTCAGATTCGTAGCCACCATTTCCAGCTCTCGAATTAAAGCGGCTAAGTACCGATCAACCAAACTCCCACTCAATTCTTCTGAAAAGAAGGCGCAGTACGAGCACTTGCGCGCGCAGAATGGCACATGCACGTATAGTCTCGTTATCGGTTCACTGTGTGAGTCGAACACCTGGGAAGGATAGCTCCGAACCCTCCAGGCGCAAAGCAAAGGATTCCCAATGCCATCTTGATACTACGATAGCGACCGCCTCGGGCAAGGAGCGCGGCATTTATGCCGCTTCACGCCCCGAACGTACGGAAGCGCCGGGGTTATTAGGCATTCATCGTGCTACGAACGGTGAAGCGGCATAAATGCCGCGCTCCTCGCGGTGGGAGTATCAAGATGCACCCCAATGCCAAGCGATCAAATCCGCCGATAGCCTCTTGGGGTGACGGCGTAAGGACTCCTTTCACGTCCAGCCAAAGGCAAAAGGGACTCTTTACGTCGTCCCCTACAACCGCAGGACGTATTCGGGGGCAGGTGCTGCTTGCCCCGGCTCGAAGGCCAATTATCGGCTAGGTAGGACTGACCCGCTGGACATTCTCGGCCTTGGGGCCTTTGTCGGTCTCAATGATGTCGAAAACGACTGGCTCGCCCGGAGTCAGAACCTTGAATCCGGAGCCAACGATGTTTGAATGATGCACGAAAACATCTTTGCCGGAATCGCGGGCGATAAAGCCGTAACCGCTGCCATTGTCCCACCATTTGACTTTGCCACTGGCCATAGACTTCTCTCTCCTGAAAGGCGCAGCGCGGCGCACCCGTACAGCAAAGGGCACAAACTGGCGTAAT
>PSRM01000002.1 GCA_003176045.1 Verrucomicrobiota bacterium
TGGGTATGACCACTTCGTGTATGTGCTCCCACCATGCTCGGCCTGCGGCACCTATGATGGGTATGGTGACATGCCTGGGAGTCGCGTGTGGATACTCCGTTGTACTTGGGCCGACGACTTTGCCCACGAGCTCGGGCACAATCTCGGAATGAACCATGCCACGGCTGATACCGAGCACGATGGAGATAACGATCAGCAGCCGGATTGTGAATACTGCGACAAATCGGATCCAATGGGTTATGTTAATGTGGGCTTGCGCCAAGTCAATGCGGCACACAAAGAGGAAATGGGCTGGCTGCCCTCGAGCAAGGTCATCAACGTCACCGGAGCCGGCACATACACACTCGCTTCACTGGAAACCTCACCGGCCAGCACAGCTTCTCCTCAAGTCCTGAAGATTCCCACCGGCGTGGGTGATTATTATTACATCTCGTACCGGCAAACTGCAGGATACGACGCAAACCTGTCTTCCGAATACGCCAATCGGGTGAACATTCATCGCGCCATGGGCACGCCCGGGACCTACACCTTTTTCCTTCAGGCACTAACCGATGGCCAAACTGTGCCTATCAACAATAGGATGACTATTACTCAGGTCAGTCACGACGCCAGTTCCGCGGTCGTGCAAGTCGGATTTGATATGCCGCCTCCAGGCAACTGGATCGTTCGTCATTCGCAAACCTCAGGCCAGCTCAACGGTGTGAGCTTTGGTAATGGAACATTCGTGGCCGTCGGGAACATCCCCTATGGTAGCTACTTTGATTTTCAGAACTATGGGCTCAGTTCAAGCGATGGGGCAAATTGGATCAGTCATTCCATCGGTTTCGGCGGAGATCCTGACTATGGTGTTGTTTATGGCGGCGGGCAGTTCGTGGACGTAGGTGCGGCCGGGGACGTTTGGACCGCGCCGGACGGCGCAAACTGGAACAGCGGAGAAGTGATCACCAGCCTGGATTTGAGAAGTGTTGCCTACGGAAACGGCAGGTACGTCGCAGTTGGGAGTGGAGGAACTGTCCTTACCTCCGCCGATGGCATTTCGTGGACCGGTACGCCACTGCCGGCTGGATCCACCCCCGACCTGTATGCAATTACCTATGCTGGTGGCCTGTTTGTCGCGGTCGGTGCGTTTGCTGTTCCGGACGGGTACTCTGGCGCGGTGTTCACATCCAGCGACGGGCTCACATGGGTGGATCGGAGCCCGGCCGTTGCCTCCGGAACTTTGCGCGGCATCGCCTATCAGGCCGGCACATATTTGGCCGTGGGAGACTTCGGTCAGATCATAACCTCACCCGACGCCACCCACTGGAATTGGCAAAATTCAGGCACGGCGAACACACTCTACGCCGTGACTGCCGGAGACGACTGGTTCGTAGCGGTGGGCGCGAATGGCACGATTTTGACCTCAAGTGCGGGATTGGTTTGGTCGTCCAGCGCTTCCGGCACCAGCCAGCAGCTTTATGGCGTCGCTTTCGGCAACTCCGGGTTTGTGGCGGTTGGAAACAATCAGACGATTTTACAATCGGCTACGATGAGCCCCTCGACGGCTTTTGTCACCACCCTCAACAACTCCGGCGCCGGGTCGCTACAGGCTGCGCTCGCTTCGATGCCAACTGGAGGCACGGTATTGTTCCCCCCAGGCTTGGTCGGAACTATCTACTTGACCAACTCGCTTATCATCACGCAGGACCTGACCATTGCTGGCCCAGGGGCAAATCTCCTGAGCATTGACGGCGGCAGAAACAACGTCTTCGAGATTGACAGCGGCAATGTGAACCTTTCAGGTCTTACGATCACAAACGGCGGCCAGGCAATCAGGAATGGCTCGCATCTTGTCGTGAACGGGTGTGTCATCATTGGCAACATAAGTATGGGGGTAAATAACTGGGGAACGATGGCGCTGAACAACAGCACAGTTTGCAGCAATACGTGCGGCGCGGGCGGAGAACCGGTGGGAGTGATGAATACTGGCACACTAGGCATGACGAACTGTACCGTTTCAGGTAATCGCGGATTGGGCTCCACATCAGTGGGCGGCATTGGCCAATACGGAGGCTCGCTGACCCTCATCTCGTGCACCATCTGTAGCAACTCTGTACTTTCGATTCCTGGTTCGTATTACGGCGGCCTGTGGACCAGTGGAGGCACAACCACCCTTGGGAACACACTCATTGCGAACAATACCGGACGCAAACCCTTCGGCAGTAAAGTGTGGGCAAACGATGTGGAGGGCACGTTCAATTCGCTGGGTTATAATCTTATCGGGCAAACCAACGGCAGCATTGGCTGGGCAGCTACCGATTTGACCGGCTCGAGCGCGGCGCCGCTCGATCCGAAGCTCGGGCTGTTCCAAAACAATGGGAGCCAAACGCCGACTCATGCATTGCTGGCTGGCAGCCTGGCTATTGACAATGGTCAGAGCTTCGGGGTGACTAAGGACGCTCGAGGCTGGCCGCGGCCTTACGATAACCTGAGCGTGCCTAATGCCGCAGGCGGCGACGGCAGCGATATTGGCGCTTACGAACTCGTGCAGCCGGTGTTGAGCATTACCTCCTTCGGCCCATACGTCGTGCTCTCATGGCCGTCCTCGCCACCATTCTTCGGCGGGTTTAGCGTCCAAACCGCAAACGACCTGGGGGCGCAAGCCGTGTGGGCGCCCTTGCCAGAGGCTGCTACTTTGAATGGAAATCAATACCAGGTGATCTGGCCGCGCTCGCAGCCGAAGCAGTTCTTCCGGTTGGTCGGACAATAAACAAGTTAAACCAGCCCTCGATCTCAGGCGGGTTCTGGCGGGCGCGAGCCACCAGAATCCGCCTCAACCTTTATAGGAACCGAGATGTCAAAGAGAACGCCTTTAACGCAACGGCGGAAAGAAGCAGAGGCGCAGGGCGCGATACGAAGAGAGCGGCAGATGGTCGGGGCAACCCATTATCGTTTCAATGGAGTTCCCTCGCGCGCAAATAGAGTTGCTTGTTGGTTGAAGGCGGGTTGGTAAAGGTGATTTGGCCGGCGGAACTGTTGGTCAGGAGCAGGTTTGTGCCCCAGGCACTCATGGGCAGCAGGATATTAGTCGAGCTCAGGATGGCGTAGGG
Source organism: Verrucomicrobiota bacterium (assembly GCA_003176045.1). Classification (GTDB taxonomy): domain Bacteria; phylum Verrucomicrobiota; class Verrucomicrobiia; order Limisphaerales; family UBA8199; genus PSRM01. The sequence goes on from PSRM01000002.1 coordinate 3,090, forward strand.
CTGGTTGACCAGACCGGTTAGGGTCAAGGCGAGTACGCCGTTGGTAATGCGGCTGGCGGCAACGAACTGAACTGGCGGGTGAGTGGCAACGGAAAGGCTGGCGCCCCGAATGGTGGTGCCCAGACCGTTGACTTGATTAGTGAAGATAAGCGTATCCGAATAGATCCCGTTAGAGACGGCGCCTGGGAGAATGCTGAAGCTCACAGTGGCCGCTGCATTGGCCCCGATGGTGCCGCTGGAAGGCGTGATGCCGAGCCAACTATCGTTTTTAAGAATGGACCATGCCAGGGGAGATTGGCCGGAATTGGTCAGCGTGTAAGAGAGTGGCGGACTAAAGGGCCCGCCCGTGTAGCCGGTGAAAACCAGGTTGGTGGCTGGACTGACCGTGAGGGAAGCCGGAATAGTGTAAAAATTGGTGAAGATGTTTACCAGTCCCGGAGTGAGCGAGTTGGTTTGGTTGGCTGGCGGGTCCCAGCCGGGCAACGGCTTGAACTCGATTGAAGCGCCGTTGGTGGTCACTTCGCGCGTATAAAAGCAACTGCTGGAGAAGCAATTGGTCGGATTGGTCCCGAAGGTCGAATCGTTGTGTAACCGCCAGCCTGCTCCTGCACCTAACGCTGATGGCGGGCCCAGAAACACTTGGACCCACGCGGAATTGGTCGGACTCAATGAGCCATTAGCTACGAAGGTGATCACGCCACCACCGACGCTGTTGCCGCCGAAAGTACCCAACGTGGCAGCGTTGGTGATGAGATTGACGACGTCCCCATTAATGGCTCGCACCAGCGACTGATACGTCGAGCCGTTATAGAAGGTGCCCAAATAGACCGCGGCAGGGTAGAAATAGCCGTTCAACTGCACGTAAAGCGGCCCGCCGCTGTTGCCTGGATAACTCAGGAACCAGGGAGCAGTATAAACTTCCTGCTGGCCGTTGACCTGGTCCGTGGCAAGGCTTAGTTGATACGGTTGGGGATCGGTTTGATACATTACCCCATTGGTGATGGTGGTATCACCAAATAACGAGCCATCCACCGGATAACCCACGAGCATTTTCAGACTGTTTCCGGCAAGCCACGGATTGGGTATGATATCGGAGGGCAGATAGCCTCCATAACCTGTCCACGGTACCCGGTTTTGGAAAAAAATGGCCGCCACGTCCAGGTTTCGCGAGGCGGGGCTGGATTCATCAATGCCGTAGTGATGCTGGAAATCATTTGTGCGCTGGGCAGCATAACCTGACAGCACATAGCAGCCGCGATTGGTTAGAGGCTGCGGGGAATAGACTCCAGCTTCCTGCTCGAAAAACCAGTAAGCCTGGCTGACATAGGTTAGAGTCTGATCGTTGAAAACCAGGTGCGCGGCAGTTAACACCACGTTGGTCGTGACGACTACCCCGCTGCCGTAACCCGCATCAGTCTGCAACTGCCCGTTGAAACCGAAGGGATACGCGTTCAAATTGCTGATGTTGCTGGGCGGCACTGGAAATGGGAAGAACACCTGATCAGGACGTGCCGCCGCCAGTGTGTAATTGACTGAAATCAACGTGTTTCGGCCTGCTACTACCTCCACCGAGAGGTTCGAAGGCTTGGAGTATCCGCTGACTGGCGCAAATTCGATCAGATAGGTTCCCGGCAAGAGGTTGGTCGTGAAGAAGGTGGGGTAACCTGGCGGGAACGGCGGCGAGCTGTCACCAATAAAATGCCAGCCTGCGCCGGAGGGCGGACTGGGGCCAATGTTCACTGTAAGTGTGCCACCGCTGGTGGCATCGGGTGAACTGAGCGAAGGATAGTATTGGTTGGTAACCGATGTCGTTCCATTATTCGTCACGCTGACTGTATTGGGGAAAGGCACGACGGTCCAACCGGGAACGTCGCGGCATTGGATCCCGTAATCTCCCGCGGCGAGGTTCGTCGCGGCTTGGCCGCTGTTGCGCCAGCCAAACTCCCATGGAAATCGCCATTGGCCGTTGGCGTTGGTTGGATTAAGCGTGACGACCAGCGAGCCGTTCATGGCGGGCGGGGTGAAGGCTACGGGATTGGTCGGCCCAGCGGGGATGAAGGTCCCTTTGCGGATCGTATTGTTGTCTGTGTCAGCCACATAGACATTGCCTGCGGCGTCAACACACAGCCCCGAAGGATGGTAGAATCGCGCCAAGCTGCCTGCCCCGTCGGCTGTCCCAACGCTTCCCGCGAGCCCGCCAATAGTGCCAACAATCCAATTAGTGCCAAACGGCAAAACCTTTCGAATGACAGAATTGCCAGTATCCGCAACATAGACGTTACCCACGCTGTCCACGCCGACGGCCTGTGGACCGTTGAACTGCGCTGCAGTCCCCATACCGTCCGCGTAACCGCGATTGAGCACTGCTCCAGCAATGGTGGTGACTGACCATAGGTTCGACCCCACCCTTGAGAGCTTGCGAATGGCGTTGTTGTACCAGTCGGCCACGTAAAGATTAGTCGAATTGTCCACCGCTATACCTGCGGGGTATTGAAAGAGGGCATCGCTGTTAGTGCCATCCACGCTCCCGGCGTTTCCGGCAGAGCCTGCTATGGTGGTCACTCGACCGTCGGGGGTGATCTGCCGAATGGTGAAGTTGTAGGTGTCCGCCACGTAGAGATTTGTTGCACCGTCAACGGCAATGCCCAATGGGTAATGAAAGCTTGCAGCCGTTCCGATGTCGTCAGTGCTTCCCGGGTCTATAGATCCAGCTACTGTACTCACGACTCCGGCGGACGATATTTTACGGATGACATTATTTCCGGCGTCGGTGACATAGACATTTCGGCTTTTGTCCACAGCAACGCCCCACGGGCCTGTAAAGCGCACTGTGGCGCCGACGCCATTTGTATAACCGTAGTTCATGGCCGACCCTGCAATCGTGCTTACCACGCCAGCAGACGTGACTTGACGAATCGTATAGTTCAGGTTGTCAGCAATATCCAGGTAGCCTGCACGATCAATTGCAACGCCGGTGGGGCCGCTAAATCGAGCTGCGGTCCCGGTGCCATCTGCGCTGCCGGAACCGCTCTCAGGGTCGCCCGCGAGGCTGATGGCGAGGCCCGCAGAGGTTATTTTGCCGATCGTATTATCGCCGCTGTCCGCCTCATATACGTTGCCGGCAGTGTCAACTGCAACGAAAGTAGGGGTGACAAATTGGCCGTTAGTACCGGCCATGGTCGTTACGACCCAGTTCGTCCCCATCGGTGTGATCTTCCTAACGGTAGCAAGCCCGGTGTCCCCCACGTAGATATTGCCCGCGGTGTCCAATGCGACGCCGGTGGCCGCGGTGAACCGCGCAGTGCCGTTGGTCCCGTCCGCACTCCCTGTCTGGTTCGAACCCGCGATGGCGGTTACTACCCAGTTGGTGCCGGTCTGGCTGACTTGCCAGATCGCGGGAAGCGTCGAAACGTACAAACTGCCATTTGTATCCACGGCTATGCCTCTCGGATACTTGAACGGACTCCCTTCAGGGACAGGGAACGACGGTAAGGTCGCGATGGTAATGACCACCCAGTTGCTCCCGGCAAGAGCGATCTTGCGGATGGAGTAGTCGAACTCCGCGACATAGAGATTCGTCCCGCTGTCCACGGTGATTCCCATTGGGGAATCAAAACGCGCCTCACTATTGGTGCCGTCCACGGCGCCCCCCTGTCCCGCCAGACCGGCGATCGTGGTCACCACCCAGTTGGTGCCTAAGAGATTCATCCGCCGGATGGTGTAGTTACCAAAGTCGGCGACATACAAGTTGCCCGCGCTGTCCAGGGCAACCCCCTCAGGAGAATTAAAGCGGGCGGCGCTGTTGGTTCCATCTGCGCTGCCTGAAACGTCCGTAAAACCAGCCAAAGTAGTCACTACACCCGCCGGTGTGATCATGCGGATAGTGTCGTGCCCGCTATCCGCGACGTACACATTCCCATTAGTGTCCACGGCGACGCCTTGTGGAAAAGCGAAGTGCGCGGTGCTGCCCGCGCCATCGGCGTTAGCGTAAAAGAAGCCGGCGAGCGTGCTGAACGTGTAGGCTTCGGGATAGTATGGTGCCCCGAAAGGTGTAAGGAAGCTGAAGTCGGCCCCGTAAGCTACGCCGTCGCTATTACTGGCCACCACTCGGAAATGATAGGTCGTGTTTTGGACCAGACCGGTCACGCTGGCGGAAACATAACCAAGGACGGTGTAGTCGAGAGCATTCGTAACAGTATGGTTGCCATAATTCGTGGTGGTGCCCCAGTCGAACCAGGTCGCGGTGGGGGAGTAGGTCGTTAGGCCGCCAGAGAGTGTCGCAGACGTGCCGGTGACGTACAAGGGGCCCAGGGTCGAAACCACCGGCGGAGCCGTCCGCGTGATCGTGATGGTGTAAGCCGTAATTGTGGCGTCATCTTGAGCATAAACCCAGATATCAATTTCGTTATGCCCCACATTCAGGAACAGTGAGGCGCTGGGCGAACCGGAGCTTACCGCGATAAGGTTCCCACCGTTAACTCTGACAAAGATGGTCGCATTCGTATCCGCACTGGTAGGTGTGGCCATGACTGTGTTAGTGCTGTTCGGCACGGTGGCAGCGTAGCTAGTGAGATTGGAACTAAAAGTCGGGGTCAATGGGCCGGAACTCAGCGTCAAGGCCGCAAGCAGTGCATTGGTACTAAGAGTAGTGAAAGCCTGGTCACTGCCGTGGCTGGTTCCCCAGGTGTTGGTGGCAGCGACTCTGAAATGGTAGGTGGTGCCTGGAGCCAGACCAAAGAGGGCCTGGGACACTGCGATACTGCTGTTCGCGCTGCCGACACTATTTGTGGCGGTATTACTGCCATAATTCGTCGTTACTCCAAAATCAAACCACGCGGCTGTAACGTAGCCGTTTGGGTTAACCGTGCCGTTGAGGTATGCAATCGCGGCGGTCATCCCCGAGGCAGACAAAGTCGTGACGGTTGGCAAAGGAGCCAGCGTTGTGAATTGAGAATCCGTCCCGAAGGTGGTTCCATTGCTATTGGTGGCCACCAGACGGAAGTGATAAGTGGCGCCGGGAGCCAGTCCGCTGATGGTGTTGGTGATGGTTAATGCGGAATTGGTAGCGCTTAGGGTAATCGGAATTGTGTTGGTGCCATAACTGATAGTGGTTCCCCACTGGAACCAGGCGGTCGTGGCTAGATTGCCAGGGTTGACGGAACCATTGAGAGTTGAGTTCGAACTGGTGATGCTTGCGGCTCCCCCGGTGACTAAATCCGGAGCAAAGGGGACGCTGGAAACCGTCCAGGCGGGTGCGCCGGTTAGTGTGCCAGTGTAACCGTTGCCGCTGGAGTCGTTGGCGGTGGTGCCGGCTCCTTCGTCCAGGCGCCAGTAGGCGACCAGGTTGGGTTGGGGCAGCGTCAGAGTGCGGTTCATGTTGGACTGAATTTGCGACTGAGAGCGTGCCACATTCCAAATGCGGAATTCATCAAGTTGTCCCAGGTAGGGCTGCAGACTGCTTCCCAGTTCCAGGTCCGCAGGGTACCGGCTGAACGGCGTCATGCTGTTGGTTTGAGCCTCGAGCACTCCATTGCGGTAAATGCGCATATAATTGCCGCTTTGGCTAGCGACCAATGCAAAGTGTTGCCAGGTGCCGATGATCGAGTTGGTAGGCAAATATTGCAGGCGACCAGCACCAGAAATATTTCCAAAGTCCCAATAGATATTACCGTTGCTCCACGGGATGTGAGCGCTGAAACGGTCGCTGTCGTTGTTTGGGTTGAGGTCAAAAGTAAATTGCTGGCGAATGGCCGTCACGTTCTGCCAGAATTCGACCGTGACTTCGGTCGTAGGCGCATTGGTTCCGAATCCATGAATTGTCACCGCTTGCGCGGTGCCGTTGTAGCTGAGGCATGAGCCGGGACCGACTTGCGCGCGGAGGCAAAGGGGCGTAGCAGCCACCAAAACCAGGAGAAGCTTTCTCATAACGTTATGCCATGAATGCACAGACTCACCAAATTCACAAAAATGCGCTACGTGAACGTGTTACCGGGTCTGTCCAGTAAGTATAACAAAATTCAAAATTGGAAAGCAAGCCTGGCCTGGAAAACGCGCTTTCGCGGCAGTTCGGCATACGGAGTCAAAGGGTTGAGGTGATAGTCGCCGCCGGAAAGGTTCAACAAACCCAGTTCGAGTTCAGCGCGCCGGCGGGCGAAGCGGAAGCCGGCGAAAATGTTTTCCTGAACAAAATCATCGCCGGGCAATGGGGTCGCATAGCCGGAGTTATGCTGGTGATACCAATGGGCTTCGGCCCGGGTGAAGAAACCAGAGGGATGATTGAAGAGCAGATAGCCGGTGGCCCGGTGTAATAATGAGTGGACTGTATGGTTCGCATCTGGCAGTGCTTCATTGATGTCTGCTGTGGGCACGTCGGGGTATTGGTCCAGAAGATCCACTTGAGCGAGCCTGTAGGCGGCCCCGAGAACGAATTGATCGCCCAATAGTTGGTTCACGTTGAGCGATACGGCGTCCTCCCGATAGTTCAGCCGTTCGGTTGTAGTACTGTTGTAGTGAGCCAGTTGCCCATTGGTTGACGAGAAAACGCCGACTTCGCGACTCAGGTCGGACTCCAGCCGTTCCACTTGAATACCGGCGTAGGTTCTTTCGGGAAATTTCAGGTCCAAGGCCAGACCGTAGGTTTGGTACTCGGGGGCAGCCACAGAGCCCACCAGCGACTCGGAAATGAGGCTGCGAAAGGACTGTGGGAACCCTGCGAGTTGCGTGGGTTCCAGGCGGAAGCTTTCGTCGAGGCTGACACCGCCCAGAGAGCGGCTGAACGCGCCACGCAGGGTAGCTTCGGGTATCGGACTCCAAACCAGGGCTGCCTTTGGGCCGATCCGCTCGCGGTTGTCCTGGCCGGGGGAAAGAGGCGGATTGCGGAAGTTGCTCGGGTAAGTCAGATCGTCATAGGCAAGCCCGCCCGTCAGCCAGAGCCGGTCCACGGGTTCCAGGGTCAAATAGCCGTAGCCGGTGATTCGCTCAAAATCTTCGTCAGAGACTGTGCTGGTGGGGTTTCCGATGAACAGGAAGGGAGGCGTGGGGTTGTCGAGCACGGCGTTCGCTTTGAAACCGCCGGATTGATAGCGGGCCCCGGCGGATAGTGTGATCCTTTCCCACTGAAGCACCTGGTTGAGTTCGACGGTGTAGATATCAAGTTCATTCCGATATTTGACATCGAATGGAACGACGTAGGTGTCGAGGAAGGAACCTGGCGCTGCCTCGTCGAATACAAGCTGCGGGGCTTGGCGGTCGCTAAAAAATTGTTCGTTTTCAAGATGGCCGCCCAGCAGCAACGTGTGCATGCCCGGGGACCATTCGTGATGCCAGCCAGCCACGGCGATCGGGTGCTGGTATTCGTCAAACCGGAAATCCGGGCGAAAATGATGATTGGGGTCGTATGGGTTATAATATTGGAAATTATCGCCGGAATGATAATCCTCGTATTTCACGAGCACGAGGGCAGTGTCTTCCGGGGTGACCTGCTGCTTAATGGTTGTGTACCACTCGATGCTGTCGAGATCGTTGTTCGGGCGGACGCCGTCGTTGAGGTGGTATTCGAGGTCCATCGCGTAGCTGGTGCCGCCGAAAGTGCCGTATTGGGAGGCTAACTCAGTCAGCATTTTGTCGGTGCGCGCCGTGGTGGAATTGGCGAAGCCAAGGCCGTCGGCCTCAAAGAGCTTCGAGTATTCCTGCTGGGAAAGGTGCTGAGAAAGCCGGCCTCCGCCGATGGGGGCCAATAAATTGGCCAGCAGCAGTTCATTGAACCAGACGGTCTCGTAACGCAGGTTGAAGCGAGTGGGGTCGCGCAGTTCGTTGTAGCTGTCGGAAAGGAACAGATGCGCGGAGTCGCTCGCGTAATCGTAGGTGACGGCGCGCGCAGCCTCGCGGACACTCACTTCGCTCATGCCGGCGTCACGGTAAATCGAGGCGAGATTGGCGCTGCTCACGGCCCGGTCTTCGTCGAGCAACAGGCGCGAGCGAAAGAGGCTGCGGTTGGTGTTGAGCTCCTGTGAGGTCTCGAGGTCGCTGATCGCGGGGTTGATGCGGTTCATTTGCTGTTCGAGCAACGCCTCGTAGAGCCAGGGCGTGGGATCGTTGGGATCGAGGTCGCGCGCGAAGTGGAGTTCCTTTTCTGCCAGGCGGGTGTCGCCGGCTTCGGCGAAGCCTTTGCCGGCGTAGCTGCGGAGCAGGGCCCGGTGAGGTTCGGCGGCGGCGGCGGCTTGGAGGTCTGAGAGCCAATCGGCCTGACGATTCTCCCTCTCCCCTTCAGAAGGGGAGAGGGCCGGGGTGAGGGGTCGCGTTTGGAACCAGCCAAGGCGGCGTTTGCACAGGCCGCGGCCAAGCCAGGCGTTGCCGAGCGATGGGTCCAGCCGGATGGCTTCGTCAAATTCGGCAATGGCAGGTCGGATGTCGTTCCTGGCCGCGAGGACGAAGCCTTTTATGGTGTGGGCATTCGCATTACGGGGTGCTAGCGCAAGGGCTCGCTGAATGGCTTCGTGCGCGGCGCCGGCCCGACCGAAGCTGAACTCCAGTTCAGCAACGCGGGCCCAGCCGAATCCAAAGTTGGGCGATCGCTTCACTGAAGCCCGCGCGGCGGCAAGCGCAGGCTCCAGCTCGTGCCGGGCCTGATACTCATACGAGAGGGCTAGCAACTCGCTGGAGGAGTCGCGGACGGCCTCGTCCGCGTTCATGCTCGCCGTGGCCCTTCTTGGGAGGGGTGATGAAAGGCCGCTTGCTCTCGCGGACAAGGCCGTCCGCGCTCCTACGGCATGGATCATCGTCCGCAATGCGCGGGCAGCGGGCGCGTTTGTGTTTGCGCGAGCCAGTTGCGCCTCGGCTCGGTCCGGAGCTCCCACAGCCAGCAGCAGGCCGGCAAGATAGAGGCGCTCTTCGGAAGAGGATGGCTCCTGTAGTTGCGGGTAACCGGGAAATTGTTCCAAAGCTTGTGCGAGATTCCCTTCCTGGTAGCGGGCCAAGGACGCGGAGAGTCTTGTGCGCGCTTCCGGAGTCAGCCCGATGTCTTCCAAATCGAGAACTCCCGGGTAGTAGATCCACCATTGGATGATGTTGGTGGCCAGGAGGATGGGCCTGACGCGAATGGGTTGGCCCGCGGTCGCGATCCCTTGCTCACCCCGATGCACGCGCACGGGCGCGTGACCAGCGACATCGCTCAAGTCCACCTCACCATCGAACATCGTAAAAACGCTCTCCCCGCCGTCCGGAGAAACGGAGACAAGAAACTCGGTTCCTTTAGGAACGCCGCGAGCATTGGGCGTTTCGGTGGGGATGCTTATAATGCCGCGGCTCATGACGTAAGCATCTCCGTGGTAGATTTTTACCAGCGGGGCATTGGTGGCGGCTGGCTGACGCACAATTTCCAGACGGGTCCGCTCCTTCAAACGCACGTAAGACAGGTCTGTGAGACGCAAGGCCGCCCTGCTCAGATCCAGCGTTCGCAGCGCTTCGTCAAAGCCGACCGGCTGAGGGAGAGCCGCTGTCATTTCTGTTCCCGAGACCGGTTTGAAGCGCACGTCGCCCAGTTTGTCGTACATCTCGGCCGGTTGTTGTTTCGTGAGGACTTCCTCGGCGGCTGCGGCAGGCGCGCCGAGGGCCGGCCTGGCCGAGCTTGCCAGAATGAGTGAGGCCCACAATAACAGCAAGCCCGCTCCCACACCGTGCTTGTCCCGGGACGCGTGTTGCGCCCGCCGGCCTGCAGGAGCGCGGCTTTTAAGCCGCTTCAGCGTCCGCAGGGCAATCAACGGCCCTTTTGGCCCGGAAATTTCATAGCTTCCTGCATGACATCTCATTGACACCGCGGCTTTAGCCCGGTGTTGAGAAACGCAGGGAAGGGTAAGCCGTTTTAACGGCTTTTCGTCAGGCGCTAGAAACCGTTCAAACGGTTTGTCGCGGGTGAGCGCATCTTCACACCGGGCTAAAGCCACGGTGCTAATGAGAGCGCCACCCCTCAAATGAGATCCTCGGGCTACCAGGGAATCCATGAACTTCGGAGCGTGAAGCGGCATAAATGCCGCGCTCCATTGCCGCGGCTGTTGCTGCCAACACGGTGTTTGTGCCAGAATGCATCCCTTCTTCATTTGGCCCCGCCTTGCGCTGATCCCGCACTCACGAATTGTTTGGCCCAGAGGGTGAGTAGATCACGTGATGGTTGCTGCAAGAGGTTCTCCCTGAGTTTCAAAAAGACGGCTGCCGTTAGCGGTTCCTCAGTCCCTTCGTCGTTATACCGGCTGCCGGCGACGGCCTCAGCCAGTTCGGGCAACCAGTCGGGGCAGTCGCCGCGCACGACATGAATCGGAAGGGACCATCCTGCTGAGGTGATAATGGATGCGCTGTCAGGAGCGAACCAGACATTCGTCACTGGAACTCCACAATCGAAAGCATCGGTGAGCGGTGCGGTGGTTCTCACGTCCCAGACGCGCACCAAATGATTCGCAGTACTGGTAATCACTCGTTCGTTGTCCGGGCTGAAACGCGCGCAATTTACCAGAGCGTTGTGTCTCAACGGTTCACCGATCGGCTGAAGGTCCTTGCGGGACCACAGACGGGCCGTTTTATCCTCCGAGGCGGTGACGACAAACTTACCATCTGAACTGACATCAAAGCACGTTATCGGCCACGAATGGCCGCGGGCCAGCATCACCCTTTCCGCTGCGCTAATTTTCGGCGGAGTTGAGGGCGGCTCGGATTTGGCCGCCTCCCACGCAGGCCGGACTGTTCGCATCAACAGTTGAGCCCCTTGACGTTCGATGAGAACCAGCAATGCGGCTCCTCTCCCCACGAACAGAGCATCCACGACCGGCCGCGGAAACTGCGCGGGCTCGCTTCGCGGGCTCTCATCTGCTGGGCTCCACACACGCGCCACGCCGTCCTCGCCGGCTGTTGCCACGAGGCCCCCATCGAGGCTGAACCTGGCAGTGTTGAGGGACTCCAGGTGCTGCATCGGCAGCCCAAGCCGCTGCCCTGCGATATCCCAAAGCTGTGCGGTCCCATCAGCCGACGCAGTCACCGCGTTCGATCCGTTTGGGCTGAATTCGGCCCAATAAACCGGTCCTGCGTGAGGAAGCGTAGCGGAGCGTTGGCCCGTCCCGGTTTTCCAAATGCGGGCGACGGAGTCTGCGCCTGCGCTGATCAGGTTGAAGCCGTCCGGCGCGAAATCGAGATGTCGGATGACGCCGTTGTGGGCCTTGGGAATCTTGTGCACCAATTGAAGCGACTTCAGATCGCAAAGAAAAATAGTGCCCTCCTCATCGGCGGCGGCGGCCAAACCACCTGGTTCCGAGCTTGCCATCTGCAAGAACGATCCGCTCGGCGCTTTGAACTGGGTCAGAGTGCGTCCGTCTTTCAGGTCGTAGAGGGTAAGGGCGCCTTCTGAAAGGGCCAACAAGCGGCTTTCGCCCGGCAAAATCCGCAACTGCCGAAAACGGCCGGTCGCGCTGGACTGGTCCAGAAGCGAGTGAACTGGAGACAGGGTCTCTACTTGGATTCGGTCATCCGTAACGCTGGCCAGCAGGGTACCATCTGGACTCAGGTCGAGGTCGCGAATCGGCGCAGTGCCGGAAGGGAGACTGGCGATGACTTTGCCACCCAAATCGCAGATCTCGAGGGCACTTTTCTGGCCGGTGACTGTGGCCAAAGCGATACGCAGACCATTTCCGCTAACGCGCGCCAGAATGGTCTCGCCGGCGAATGGCTCCAATTTGGGCACCAGAAAACTTCGGGAAGAGAGGGCGTTGAGAAGGCGTTCGGCTATGACGCGATTGCCAGGCTCGTCCCGTAGCGCCCGCGCCAGAATGGCAAGAGCTTTCGACGAGTCGGAAGGGAATAGAGTTTCGACCGATTGGAGCGCCAGGCGAGTTACAGCTTGTTTGGTTTTGCTCTGTTCTTTTCGGAGTTGGGCGCGGGCTCGGTTCGCCCGGACTGCCAGCAGGGAACTAATAATCGTGCCACTCACCAGCAGCAAAAGAATGATGGAGACGGCTGCCAGAACGGCTTTTTTTCTCCGGGCGAACTTCCGGAATTTGTAGAGGGAGTTGGGAGCCACCGCGGTGACAGGCTCATCCCTCAAGTGGCGTTGGATATCCATAGCCAGGCCGTTCGCGGTCTCGTAGCGGCGGGTACGGTCCTTTTCCAGGCACTTCATCACGATCCAATCCAGGTCACCGCGCACCAAATGCACCAATTTCGGCGCGTCCACCTGGCGGCGTCTGGCCACGGTGGTCTGCTCACCGGCTTCCAAAGAACTCAGCCGCGTGGAAGGGCGGGGCGGATCTTCTTCGCGAATGATCCGTCGCAGTTCATCCAGAGCCGCCGAAACCAGCCGCTTGCCGTCAAAAGGCGTCTTTCCGGTGAGCAGTTCGTAAAGCAGCACGCCCAGCGCGTAGATGTCGCTGCGCGTGTCAATGTCCAGGCCGCTCATCTCCGCCTGCTCCGGGCTCATGTAGGCGGGCGTGCCGATAAATTGTTCGAACGCGGTAAAAACCGTCTTATCGGTGAGTGTTTGGCCGCTGGTGGCTTTGGCGATGCCGAAATCAATTACTTTGGGCACCGGCACGCCATCGTGGAGCGTCACCAGAATATTTGAAGGTTTGACGTCGCGATGAATGATTCCCTTTTGATGGGCGTGCTGGATCGCATTACAGACTTGCACGAACAGATCGAGCCGCTTCGCGGTAGAAAGGTTGTTCTGATCGCAGTAGTCCGTGATCCGGATGCCGCGGACCAGTTCCATCACGAAGAAAGGCCGGCCGGTTTCCGTCGCGCCGGCATCCAGCACCTTGGCGATGTTTGGATGGTCCATCAAGGCCAGGGCCTGCCGCTCGGCCTCGAAGCGCGCGACGACCTGTTTTGTGTCCATTCCCAGTTTGATCACCTTGAGGGCCACGCGCCGGCGCACGGGTCGCTCCTGCTCGGCCATATAGACCACCCCGTAACCGCCTTCCCCGATTTGCTGCAGAAGTTTGTAAGGACCGATCCGGTCGCTCGCGTTCCCCGCCAGCCCCAGAGCGGCAGGCGCAACAGGCCTCACAGCATCCGCAGGGGTTCGGCGGGGAGCGTTGATTTGGCCGTGAGCTTTGAGCAAACCTTCGACGAGCTGACGCAGCCGCGCGTCCTTGCCGCAGACCTGGTCCAGATATGCTGCCCGTTGTTCTGCCGGCAGGTCCAGCGCAGCGTCCAGGATAGTTTCTTCCGGATTAATTTGGCCGCTCATCAGAAAGGCGATTTCATTTTAGCTGTTACTTAAGCAGCGGCGGGAATTGGTTACAAACCGGAGCCGCGGACGGCCTCGTCCGCGGGATGGATCGGAGCTGCGGACGGCCTCGTCCGCGGGAAGAGCAACCTTAAACGAAAAGCGCGCGGACGAGGCCGTCCGCCGCTCCTGTCACCCGAGCGCTGCGAACAAATGGCGGATTTCATCATCAATTTCTTCCGGGCTGCCCACCGTGTTGGCGATTTCCAGCCGCAAGATCTCCCGATAGCGCTGACGCAAACGATGCACCGCCACTTTGACCGCCCCTTCGCTCATCCCAAGCCTCGCTCCAATTTCAGCGTATGATTTGGCGCTCTTTTCTCCGCTCAACACAGGTTTTAATTCTTCAAATAGCTGCTTCTTGCCGACCGCGCTCGATTCGCCTTCCAAGCGGCTAAGAACCTGGTCCAGAAGCGCCAGAGCCCAGTTCCGCTCGAACGCCTTTTCAGGGGTGGCCTCATCGGCAGGTTCCAGCTTGTAACGCACTTCGGTGTTCTGTTCGTCCAGCGAGAGCAACTGATGTCCGCCGCCGCGCTTGAGCCGGTTGGCGCGGTCCCATTCGTTGGCCATGAACCTTTTTAAGGCCATCAACAGGAACGAGCGGAACTTGCCTCGCTCGGGTTTGGCCGCCTGCAGATAATTTTTTTCAAGGACCGTGGCAAAGAAGCTCTGGACCAGGTCCTGAGCGTTCTCGGGGCCTTGGCCTTGCCGCCGCACAAACACGTAAAGGGGATACCAATAGGTCTGACACAGTTTAGACAGCGCGGCATGAGACTGGTCGGATGCCAGATCAGCGGCCTTGAGGACTACGCTCCAATGAGTGGCGTCGAACCACTCGGCCTTTTCAGCCCCTTGCGCTGCTGTTTCGTCGGAGGGCGCCATAAATCTAAACCAAACCGTCGCTGTTCAACCTGGTAGTTTGACGTCACTTTTGCAAAACCGCGCCTGCAATGCAAGCACGGCAAGGCGGATGTTGATGTGCCATTAGCCGGGCATCTCCCGCCGAACGCGCCGGGTGAGGGCACCCGGCCTACA
>PSRM01000081.1 GCA_003176045.1 Verrucomicrobiota bacterium
ACTTTCCAAGGAAAATCGCAAATTACCAATGCAAAGATTTTTAAAAACCGCATCCAGTTGCGAAAGTCAGGCTAATGGCAGAGGCAGAGAGCAGAGGACAGGGGTCTGAGGTCAGAGATCAAAAGTCAGAGGTCAGAAGTCGGACGTCAGAATTATCGTTGATTAGCGTTAATTGGCGGTTTCAACTTCTACTTTGAAGTAAGCCGCACGATGCCGTCCCGTGGATGGGCAGACGAGGTCTGGCGGGCGGCGGCGATTTGCTGGAGGTAGAACTCGGAGGGGCCATCAGCGCCACGGAGTTGGATGACTTGGCGGAAGAGGTGTTCGGCAGCATCGAGTTTGCCTTCGGTGAAGCAGCGTAGGGCATCATTGAACACGCCAATCCATTCTTGGCTCGGCTGACCGCTTACTAACCCGCCTTCGCCAGGCTTCGGCGCGGCAAGCGTGCGCGGCTCTGTACCAAGGAGTTCGTGGATGGCGACGGGCTGGGTACGGCCAGATACGAGGAAACGACCCAGAGCGCGGGTCTGCACGGGCACGGTTAAGCGGTCCAGGGTGCTTTGCGAGAGCAGGATGCCTGTGCCTAATTGCTTGTTAAGGCTCTCCAGGCGTGAGGCCAGGTTTGTCGTGTCGCCGATGACGGAATAATCAAAGCGGAACTCCGATCCCAGGTTCCCCGCCAGTCCCGGCCCGCTGTTAATGCCGATCCGGGTGCGTAGCCGGCGTCCGGCGATCTCCTGTTCTCCTTTCTGAAAGAGTTCCCATCCCGCCATTACGGCATGGTCGGCGTGGTGCGGATCGTCTAAAAGCGTGGTATTCCAAACGGCCATCACGGAATCGCCCAGGTACTTCACGATCATTCCTTCCCGGTCGAGAATCGCGCGGGTGGTTTGGCTGAAGTACGCGATAAGAATGGCGGAGACCTCCTTTGGACTTAAATTTTCAGACATATTGGTGAATCCCTCGAGGTCTGTGAACATGACCGTCGTCTCCACCTCTTCTCCTCCCAACGAAAGATCGAATTGGTCGTCCGAAATCCGGTCTGCCATCTGCCGTGAGTAATAACCGGCCAGGGCCCGATGGAGCTGTTTGCGGCGACGCGAAATGAATACGTATTGGTAGCCCACGGACCAAACCAGCGCGAAAGGTGTCTGCGACACAATCGGCACCAGCCAGGACCACCAGAGATGATGGCGTAATTGGATGTCCATGGATGCCGCTGCGATTGTCAGGATGGCAAGGAAGGCCGCACCGACGGCCGGCCAGGGACGCAGCGAAGCCAGGCCCGCGCCCAGCAGCAAGCCGCAGAGAATCACTAGCGCGACCTCCTTGCCCTGACTGGGGGTCTCAAGCCAATCGCCATGTAGCAGATTCAACAGGCTGAGGGCGTGGATCTGCGCCCCAGTGGCAAACTGCCAACCCAGGCGCGACCATGGAGTCCCGAACCTCTGGTCGTCCTCAGCGCAAAGGACCACAATTTTATCTCGGAAATTGGCATCGGACAAACCGTCCGGAGCGAGTACAAGATCGTAGTTAAAGGTTCTCAAATTCTGTGGGCGCCCGTAGTAGTTGATCCAGCGATTAGTAAATGCCGCTGGCGAAGTTCGCGTCACGGCTGCCCCGAGAAGGGCCGCAGCCCGCCAACTCAGTGACGGATAGAGATCCAGACCCGGGTCGAGCCTCCGGGCGCATCCGTCGTCAGGGTCTCTGTCAATCTTGGCCAGACCCCAGTTAGGTGATGCTTTCTCGAGTATTTCTGTCGGGGGGATAGGCGCCTCTTGAAAAACATTATTTTGAATCGTTTGCCCATAGCTTTCCACCGGCACCACTTTGCCACATTCTCGGAAAGCTTTCGCCAACGCCTCATCGTCCCTTGGATCGGGCGCGGGGGAATCTACCAGGAAATCGAACAGGATGAGTTTGGCTCCAGCGTGTTGGAGTCGCTCAATTAATCGAGCTTGATAATGGCGTTTCAGAGGTTCCTGGGACGGCTCTCCCATTTTCGTTTTGGCCTGGGAATCCAAATAAACGAGCACGATGTCGTCGGAGATGTAACTAATGGACCTGAACTCGTGTGGGAGAAAGCCCGCGTCGTAGCTCCAGCGGGCTAAAGGCACGGCAATTGGCGGGAGTTGAACGCACAAGAACCCGACCCCGGCAGTCAGCACCGCGCCGATGATTCTGCCCCAGAGCAGGGTCTTTGATTTCGCCGGCTTAGACGGCATGCCACGATCCTGGGAAAATCATGGCGCCAAAATCAGGGGAGACGGCTTTTCTGGCAAGAGAATTGGGGGGCGGCCATAAGTGTCAAGTGTCAGGGGCCTGTTTTACGTTTCACGTTTTAGGTTTCACCCATGACGTTTCACGTTTCAGATTAAGATTAAGAGAAAGATTAAGACTATGATGGAGGACTACCCCACCAACTCGCGGCGGATGCCGCGCCAGTGCCATTGGTATTTGTGGTCGCGCCAGGCGCAGGCGAGGTGGAGGAGGATTCGTCCGTAACTGTGTTGAGCAAGTCGAGCTTTCATAGAGTCTTTGGTTATTTGGTTATTTTTTCGTCTTACGTTGACAGGGAGGACACGTTCGACCCCGCAGAACTTGCAAAGAAAGCGAGGGGATGCCGTTGAACGCCTAGGTTTCGTGGCGCGGCGAACTCGCAAACAGAACAGGAATTAACCGCGGTCGAACTCTCCTCGACAAGAAGCCAAACAATGCGCGGTGGTAGAATCCAGGGCGCCGGGTGAGGGCACCCGGCCTACAGGGAACATTGCAAGTCTGACTTTCTGGTTCGTCATTCTCTTGCAGCCGCAATCAGCCGACAAGAGTTCGCTGAGAAGGCACGACAATAACAACCAAGACCAATCTGAACTATGAAAAGGCCGGAAACATCAAAAACCACTGAGCCCGGTGTGGCAGTGGCTATCAAATATGATCGCTCAAATAACCGGCGGCTGAACGCGGGCTTCCTAGGACGCGGCACGATCGAGGTCGCTCACGAATCAATTCGTCTAACCGGCAAGCAGTCACGCCCCTTCTGGTTTGGCCTGAAGACTGGCATCGAACTAAAACTGAATCGGATGGCCAATGTGGACAGAGTGGGCAAGCGCATCCGATTTGTAATCGAGGGAGCAAGCAAGGATGAACAGCCCAGGCAATTTTCTTTTCGTGTGGCAACCGAGGCCCAGGCGCAACAGATCGAGTCCGTGTTGCCGAAGAAGCGGACCCGGGATTTTGTTCTGGAGAAGGCGTTTCGGGCGAAACTGCTGGCTGCCACCCCTAAATACTACGTTGTGCCGGCGATTGTTGGCTTGAACCTTCTCGTTTTCATTCTGGCCTGCGCAACCGGAGATGGGATATTTGGTGGCAAACCAGGCACTCTGACCCGCTGGGGAGCGAATTTAGGAACGCTCAGCCTCAATGGCCAATGGTGGCGGTTGGTGACCAGCTCGTTTTTGCACATAGGCGCATTGCACCTGCTAATGAACATGGCCGCTTTGTGCCTGTGCGGCGTGCTGGTCGAACGGCTATATGGGAACGCGGCGTTTGCCTTGTTATACTTGGCGGCTGGCTTGAGCGGCAGTTTAGCCAGTGCTTTCTGCCATCCTGACGTGCCCAGTGTGGGAGCATCCGACGCGGTTTTTGGAGTTTACGGCGCGCTCCTGGCTTATCTGCTTCGACAAAAAGGGACGGTCCCTCCAACCACCTTGAAGCAGTTGCAAAATTTGTGCATCATTTTCGTGGGTTACAACCTGTTCTATGGGGTAACCGAAGCAGGCATTGACACGGCCGCGCATGTGGGCGGGTTGATCGGTGGTTTCCTGTTTGGACTGATTACGGCCCAGTCACTGGATGCCAGGATAAAAAGCGCCCACGCTGAATATAGATTGCCAGCCGGGGTCCATCTGGTGAAGAGCGCTTGCCCAAGCCGGTAAGCAATTTCCAGGTTTCGGCAACCGGGAGTTCGTGGCATCATCAAGCTCTGGACTGCCTTCTGTACATAATAATGATAATGAATGCGTCTTTAGCCAGGGATCGCGCTGCGGGGCGTTTGGACGTTGCTGCGGACAAGAACTCCGATGAATCGCGAGCAGGTGTCCGCGCTCCGACGACGCCTGGTCCAGGTCTGTGGTCTGTGGTCTGTGGTCTCTTCCTGGCGCTCGCATGCGGTCTGGCCCTTGCGGACGCACAGGAATCCGCGCCAAAAGATGCGCCTGCATCACTTCAGGATTCGGCGCGCAAGCCCAAATCCGTTACAGCCAAAGAGCTGGCCGCCGCCTTTGTGCGCGAGCATCGCAGCGATATCGTATTTATCAAAGGCAAGAACGGCGCGGGCAGCGGTTTCATTGCCCTGATGAAAGGGCGCAAGGTCCTCATCACCAATGCGCACGTGATCGCCGCGATAAAGGCAGCCTCGTTTGAATTGCTCGACCGCTCGCCGCTGCGGCTTGGTTCAGCCTCTATCGCTGCGGGCCACGATCTCATTGCCTATGTCGTGCTGGAAGGCGGCACGGGCATTCCGATAGCGACCGAGCTGGAGACACACACCAAAATGGGCGATGCGGTTGTGGTCCTCGGCAACGCATCGGGCGGCGGGGTGGTCAATACCTTGCAAGGCGAACTGGTGGGGCTGGGGCCGGACCGCATTGAAATCACCGCTCCATTCGAGTTAGGCAACAGCGGCAGCCCCATCATCCAACTGCGCACCGGCAAAGTGATCGGCGTCGCCACTTACGCCAAAGTGGATACCCTGCTCTCCGGCGACGAGAAAGTGCGGCGCTTTGGCTACCGGCTGGATAGCCCCAAAACGTGGCAAGCCATTGATTGGCGGAGCTTTTACACCGAGAGTGAGCTGGTGGCCAATTTACAGACCGCAACCGAGGAGCTGGATGAAATCCTGACAGATTTCAAAAGTATCCGGAACCGCAAGTCCTCTCCCAATTTCAACACACCAGCTATCCGCAACGCCATGGATGGCTACTACAACATGGTCGCGCAAAACTCGGGCGATACCGCCACAGCCACCCGCGAACTGCTCACATCCCTGCGGCAAGCCTGCAACAGCGATGTGGCCGCCGCCAAATACCGCTTCACCTACGACTATTTCCGCCGCCAATTCGAATCCAACGAACGCCTCCGGGGAGAATTCATCAAGGCGATAGATAAGGCCCTGGAGCCTTGATCAGGATTTTAGGTTCTCGAATACGGATGTGTAGGAGCCAGCGTAAGGAGCCTCTAACAAAAATCCGAAATCCGAAATCCGAAATCCGAAGGCAGTTTTTGGATTTTAGATCTTAGAATCGTTCGTTGTTCCCGTCTATAGCAGCCGACGCAAGGAGGTCTTATAATCAATTTCGGATTTCGGGCTTCGGATCTCGGATTTTCACTTCCATGCAAGGTCGTCCCTCTCGTTCGTCTCCATAGCATCCTGCTCGTGTGAGCGGGGCGGCGGGCTTTGGCGGAAATAAACCGTGTGTGCGCCAAGGCCCGCCTTGTTTCCAATTAGCCCACAATTTCGCCTGCTAATCATTCGCTTGTCCCCATTCGTCTGTCCGAATTAGTGGCAAACGAATGGGGACAAACGAATGAATTCCATTATCGGCCACATCCGCTTCCGACTTTGGACTTTGGACTTTGGATTTTGGACTTTGGACCTTGGACTTTGGACTTTGGACCTTGAACTTTGGGCATCGGAATTCCTGCAAGTCCGCCCTTCCCGCGCGTCCTTTCCCTATGAAACCGATGACCTTAACACAACCTCGCAACGCACTGCAAAATAGCTTGGTGACTCTTATCCCCTGCAAGTCCTTCCAGGAGGCGAGGTCGATGATAAACGAGCTGGGGCGAGCGGATATCCTGGCCTTTGTTTGCCCCGATCTTTCACTCCCTCGCCGCCGGCGCTCCCAGTCCGGCTCCCTGCAAATCCAGGTCTCTACCAAAGCCTACGAAACTGCCAAGGCCTCGAGAATTCGCCCGTAGGCGACGACGTAAGAAGTCGCTTGGGCAGCAATCTCCGTCTCGAAAGTCCTTCGGCTCTAATTTCTGTCCCTCGCCCCTATTCGTTTGTCCCACATTCGTTTGTCCGAAATTGAGGGCAAACGAATGGGGGGGCAAACGAATGTGCCCTGAAGTACAATTTTCCTGCCTCTCAAATCTTCCTGCTTTATGAGCGCGCCGGTCGGATTTTGAACTTTGAAGTTTGAAGTTTGAGGTTTGCAAGTTTGCGGTTCTCGTCCGTCTGCTTCCCAGAACGTTATGCAAAAACCCAACTCAAACTCAGCGTCGAACCGGCCTTTCATAGCGGGAATTTTCATGGGCGGGCTGCTGCTCCTGGCCCTCGGCTTCTACCAAAACCCAACGCCAGAAAACCGGACCGAGCCCGCGCCCGAAACCGCAGCTCTGCTGCACGGAGCGCCCTCCGCAAACCCGCCTGTTGCACCGGCGGCCAATTTTCCAAAACAAAAACACACCCTGTTTGCGGCCCCGCCGCAGTCGTCCGGCATTTCGTCCCGGGCGGCTCAATCCCCCGCCTTTAGGCAAACCGTTGCCACTCCGGTATCTCCAGAAACTGCCTTAAGACCAGTTCCAGTTCCGAGTGTAGCCAATGCCAACCGCGGTCCTCGCCAGCTCCCTGCCGCCGCTACCGCCTCCATCAATTCTGCGGATCTCTCGCAATCCACCGCCAGCACCATGGCTCCGAGCCAGTCGCCACTCGCTGGGCCGGGCAATGCTGCCGCCGATGCGTTGTCGCCCATTACGCCTGCTCCTGACCCTGCTGCTCCAGACCAAAGCAATTCACCGTCCACCTCCTCCGACCTGCCTTGGCGATTGATGGCCCAACTCGCGGTCCAAAACACCAACGCCGCAATTGTCCTGATTCAAAACGCCACGCAGCACCAAATCCCGGATGACGCCTGGCAGGCTATCGCGGGCACATTGGTTGGCGAAACCATTCAGGGCGGCCTGATCGTTTCGCTGGATCCCACCGCCCTTGCCACTACCGCAACCCAGGAAGGCCATCAGCGCCTGGACCTCATAGAAAGCCTGCTCGCTTCCGCCCCCGAGGCCGCCCGCGACCCCCTGCGCAATTCGTTGACGTGGCTTTCGCAACAGCTCTCCAGCCGTTCGCGGTAAACCGATCAAAAAAGAATTTAACCGCTAATAAACGTTGATGAACGCTAATGAACGACAAGACAAAAACTATGAATGACCATCTTAAAATCTTGAAATATTCAGGCGTGCTCCTCGTCATTGTCGGCGCGATAAGCCTGGCTCGAGGCCTTGATCATCTCCTCCGAGCGCCAGTTGGGCTTATCTCCTTTAATATTACCGGCACCCTTCCCCTATTGGCCGGCATCTTCCTCATTCGCGGGAGTTTGCGCGTTGCGGGATGGGTGTGGTGGGGGGCTGCGCTCTTCGTGCCTTTGTGCATTGCCTGGTGCGCGATGAACATTTTGGTGACGCCGCCTGGCCTTATTCTGGCTCAACTGCGATTGAGTCCGGGCGCTTTGCTGTGGGGAATCGGTTATTCGGCCGGAATGACCGGTTCGCTGATCTGGCTTGTGAGGAGTCTCCGTTGCGAAGCGGTGTTGCAAGCCCGCTTGAGTCAGGGCCTCAGGCTTTTGTCCCTGCGCGCCCCCGTGGTCCTCGGTTGCGTTCTTTCCTTGCCCATGGCCTTCTTTCTGCTTTGCGTTGCCAATGGTCCGGAGGCCCAACATGCCAAAGCAATCGCTTGTCAGAACCTCGGCCCAGCTTACCAATACTTTGCTAACTCTCAGTACATTCGATCGGGTCCGTTGGGCAAGAACATAGCCGTGAACGTAGTCGCTTACAACGACCGCGAAATGCGCATGGTGCCGGTCCAATGGTGCGAGGCGCGCGCCGGCGCGGTTGCGCAAACCCAAACCAGCCCGAACCTCGAACTGCCGGCTACCGGCCAGGACACCTGGCGCATTGGCGGCACCGATTACCGCATCGAGGGCACGGCTATTATCACCCTCGCCAACGGCGACCTCATGCCCATCGTCAAAGCCAGGTGCGACTTCGTTCCTGGCAAGCAACATGAAGCCTTGGCCAGGCCGCTGGCCAAGTATGCGGTGGATCACGGCTATACAATTCGTGAAGCCTCAAACAACGGGTTGCGGCAGCAGGTCTCTCCAAATATCGGCATCGCCTTCATTTACAAACCTGATCCTGGTTCAGGGCGAGCGCGGTGCTGGCGGTACAGCTTCGACATCCAGGAGCTTCGCTGCCCCCAATCCGCCGGCACATTGGCCCTGGCACACTGACGCGCCGCAGTGGTGTCTCACAATTACCCGTCCAATTGGCCGTGCTCGAAAGCGGTAGAGGAGCACCGCAGTCCAAGACGCTCCGCGACTCACGAGTTCCCCGGAATTTCCGGCAGGTTTTGGACTGCGCTCCCGATCTATCAGGAGCGCTTTGGCCTGTGATGGTTATCGCAATTGTGAGGCGGTATGCAAGTGCAAGTTCACAATACTCGTTCGTCTTCTCCTTAACATGGCGGATGCTCCGGGGAGTACCGGAAAGCGGCCGCTGAAAACAAAAAAACAAAGACAGAAAGGCAAAGTTAGTTATGAAAAACACAATCAAAAACACGAAGACCTCGAAGATCAGCAAGAAGCTCGCCCTGACCCTCCTGGCGGCCGCTATTGCCAGCCTCGCCTCCACGGGCAGCGCGGTGGCTGGCATCCACCTCAACCACAACGAAACCCTCGTCCGCGGCTAAGCTGGATCGGGGTCGGAAGGATTTTCCGGACCGGGAGCGCGCAACAAGCGTGCTCCTGGTTTTTTTCTTGTAGGGCTTAAATCCAAAGCCCAAAGTCCAAAGTCCAAAGTCCGAAGACGGTCAGTGGTCCGTGGTCAGTGGTCTGTGATGTGGCGATTAAGATTAAGAGAAAGAATGAGATTAAGATGAAGATGAAGGAGCCCGTCGAACGACTTCTGGAGATCCGGCGGTTGGGGGATTTGGGCAACCAACTCCGTATCGCCGGACGTTACAAGCAGGCCGAGCCGCTGCTCAAACGCGCGCTGGCATTGGCTGAAAAAATGTTCGGCCCGAAGCACCACGAAATCGCTTTCGCGCTCAATAATCTGGGGATGCTGTACAAATACACCGGGAATTTCGCGGAGGCTGAGCGCCTTTATCGCCGCGCCCTGCGAATTGACGAACGCGTTCTCGGCCGGGACCACGTCTGCGTCGCTTCGCTCTATCATAACCTGGGCGGTCTCGAACACGCCCGCGGACACTATGCGCGCGGGGAGCCGTTCGCCCGCCGCTCAGTGGCCATCCGCCGAAAAGCGCTCGGCGCTAACCACCCGATCGTGGCCGAGGACATGGCCGCGCTGGCACCCCTGTTGGATGGGCAAGGGAAATATGCCGAAGCCGAGCGCCTGTACCGCCGTGTGCTGGCAATTTTTAAACGCGTTCATGGCCCGGAGCATTACGATATCGCGTTGAACCTCAATAACCTGGCCGCCATTTATCAGCGCAAAGGAAAGCTTCGCCAGGCCGAGCGCCTTTACGTGCGCGCGCTGGCCATGAAGGAAAAGCTCCTGGGTGCCAGGCATCCGGATGTGGCCATGACCCTGAATAACCTGGGCGTGCTGTACAAGGCGCAGGGCCGATTCGACAAAGCAAAGCCGCTCATTGGCCGTGCTCTGAAGATTTTCGAGAAAAACCTGGGCCCAAAGCATCCGAAAGTGGCCATCTGCCGCGAAAATTACGAGCAGTTGACGCGACAAATAAACTGACGGAGGCTGCGTCGCTTTTGTTTCTTACTCCATTCGCTTGTCCCCATTCGTTTGTCCGAAATTGATGACAAACGAATGGGGACAGACGAATCCTCTTTGGAAATATTTTCCTGCCATCAAATTTTCCTGCCTGTAGTTCTTCGATGCTTTAGTTTGCAAGTTCCAGAGATCCGCTCGTCTTCCTCTCATGTGAGGAGAATGGCGGGTTTTGGCGAAAATGTGTGTGCGCCAAAGCCCGCCATGTTTTTTCTAACGTGTCCATCCAGCAATCCAGCAATCCATCAATTCAACCCATCAGTCCACTTGCAAGTTCTCTTTTCCCACCCGTCTCTCCTCAGCTATGAAAAATTCAACTAAAACCAAATACCTGCCCCTCACCTGCGGCACAGCTTTGCTGGCCTTGATCACCGGTTGTGTGTCGCCACTGCAAAGCCCGTCCAAAGACCTTGCTCATTGCGGCAAATACGATGGCATCGTAGTGGGATCAATTCTCGTTAAGACGCCGGTCTCGATGGGGGCCACCAATCCCCGGCCCTGCACGGTGCGCTTAGGCCCGGCGCATGGTGAGTACCCACAGTACACTTTCGAGGTGTTCTCCGGAGTGGAAAAGATGTTCGCGTCCAAATTATCCTTCGGCGATTATGAAGTGCGGTCTATTAGTTGGAAATCGGATCGTGGGCACACAAGCACTTTCGACATGACCCCACAGCTTCGCAATCCCTGGGACGATCCGATCCCGAATACGAAACCCGTGCGATTCACTGTAAGGCCCGCCACTGCCACGTATGTCGGGGCCCTGGCTATCCAATTGCCCGAACGTGTCGAGGGCGGTCTGCGATACTCCATCGAGGTCCGGGACAACTCCAAGACCTCCCGTGAATGGGTCCAGCAGACCTATGGTAACCAGGTGGCGACTACAGGCACGCAATTGATGCGCGCCGACACGGGCGAACATTTAATCGTGCCCTACGTCGGCGATTTCGTGATGGACCCCACGACGACGCCATACCTCTTCGACAATTTCACTGGAAAACCCTGTCATCAGCATTCCCCAAGCTTTGGCCACCCAGGCGGAGCCCCGGTCCACCCAGTCCACATCCCCGCCCCCAGCATGGGACATTGCGGAAGGTATTGAACTCATCTGTAGAAGCCTGGATAATAAAGCTCAAAGCTCCATGCAGGATGCCCCCTTCCATAGTCCGGTAGCCTGGATAATCGCAAGGCGAGCCATGAGGCGTTCGACGGCCGAAGAATACATCGAGTGGGCAATCGGGATGTTGGTGAAAGGGTACGATTCTCCTAATCTCAAAATGTTGGCGGCTCTCAGCGCAAACACCACTCTCTCCGAAGCCGAACCACATTTCAGTCGGGCGCTTGCGGAACTGGGCATCCCTGAACTGAACGAACCGGAGGCCCTTACGACATGCGCGTCCAGGATTGCTGACCAAATTCTAGAAGCCCAACTGGCACCGGAAGCAGCCGCCTGCCTGCGCACCTTCGACGTAGAAGCCGCCCTTTGGGCAGCGCTTCGGAGCGCCCTAGGTCGCCGGTATGAAACTGTGAGAGCCAACCCCAGGCGCGCGGAAGGAATCGCCTCAATACTTTACCAGGTTCAAAATGTCTTGCCCCTTCTTCCGGCGGACCTCGGTTCCCTGGCCAATTTTAATCACTCTTTCGAGTTGGCGGCCGACACCATTTTGGACATTGAAACGGTCAGAAAAAACTTCATTGCTGAACTTGGTAAAGTTGCGAACCCGAGCCCGAGTGCCTGCAGTAATTGTTCCATCCAAACCTTCCACATTGAAACCGGCGCAGGAATGTGAAGCCCGAGAGCCGGGACAGACAAACCGTTGCGAGCGAGAAATCAGTGTCGGAGTGCTTTGGGTCTTGGGCGGACTCTTAGTGACTGTGGCCAGCTACGCAGCAGCGGTGTCGAGCCCCGGCGGCGGCACCTACATCATCGCCTGGGGCGCCGTTCTTTATGGACTTAGACGAATCCTCCGCGGCCTGCCCGCCTCGCCGGCGGGCGCAGCATCCGAACTGCTCAACGCAGCGGCTCAGCTTGAAGGTGTGGATCGATCCCAAGCCATCGCTAAATACGAAGAGATTATTCAGCGTTTTCCCGGCACCAGTGCCAGCCAAGAAGCGGCGCGGAATATTCAAACACTCTCACCCGTACGGATACCGGACCTTCTCGATGCTTAGGCCGCGGACGTCAATTTGGGACAAGTCGGCGCTTCCCAAACCCGCTTGCTCGGCTAAGAGCAGGTGGTTTTCGCAGGATTCAAATGGCCGGACACCACGCGCGCGCGGGTTGGGATAACCCATCACGGCGGTGCCGACCGCATCCGTGGAAACCATGTTGAAGCCAGCAATGAGGACGCCTGGGGAAGTCGGCTTGAGCTTCACATCGTGGGCGCACCAAGGCCCCTCGCCGCCGCTCATGGAGGTGATGCCGTCAATGACAGCCAGGTGAATAGGCCGGGCAGCAACGATGTCCACGGTGATGCGTGGCACGCGCCATTTCGGTTCGGGAGAGAAAGTGCCTTCTTTGATGCCTGGGAGGCGAAGTTTTTCCAGGCCTCGAGGATCGTGAAGCGGGACACGCACAGCCGTGGCATCCTCACCGGTCTGCGCGCCGTACATAGTGTTCGGGGGCAAGCCGAAGAGGTTCTTCATCGAAAGCGTGACGCCGGCGGTCAGGTGGTTTTTGAGTTTGCATAGGGAAACCATAACATCCGTTTCCTCGTATGCATGATTGAACTCGAACGAAGAAAACATGTAGCCGCCGCCTGGGACCTTGAAGTGAGAATAGCGCGTGCCCTGCCCCAGGTTGCGGGTGCTTTCGTATTCCACTTTGCCGAGAGCGGAGAGGGCCTGGAGGTCCCATTTGCCTTTTATGAGCAACTCTTCCAGGGTCGCCTTGCTGGCAGGCGATTCCAGGAAGCGCACGCGTTTGGCCCCTGCGTCGAAGAGCGCTCCCCCCAGCGCCAGGGCCGTCGAGTAGTGAGTCATGAAAGTTTCACACGTCGGCAGACCAAGGAAGGGAGTGAAGTCGGTTCCGGTCAGATTGATTTTGACTGCGACGGTTTTGTTCTTCACCAGGGAACGGATGCCGCCGAGCAGATGGAAACAGTGGTCGAGCGATTGCCGCACGATTCTCGGATCATAAGTCCGGCAGGCTGCGATCGCCACTTTCGCGGCGGCACGGCGGCCGCCTGGGGTTTCCCCGGCGAAAACTGCCGAGAACGGCAGGCTCGAAGCAAAGGGCGCCGCGGCGGCGGCCAGGAAGCTGCGTTGCAGGAACGACCGGCGAGAAAAAGCCTTGTTATTCATAAGCGCGCAAGACTGGGATTTCTAATACACTCTACTCTCCACCCTGATGAAGGGTCGGGTCAAGCGGATTCAACCGTTACTTAAGCCAGCCTCGCAAAAAACTTGTCAGCCGTCGCGCACGTTGCCGCGCTCAACTCGTCCAGCGAGCAGTCCTTTACTTGCGCGGCGACTTCCGCGATTTCTTTCACATAGGCGGGCTCGCAGCGCTTCCCGCGATACGGCATCGGGGCCAGAAACGGACTATCGGTCTCCAGCATGAACTCGCCCATCGGAGTGGCAGCTAATGTGTCCCGGATGTTTTGCCCATTCTTGAATGTGAGAATCCCAGTGAAGCTCACCAACGATCCCATGGCAAGGATGCGGCGCATGGCCGAGACATCATTCGCAAAGCAATGAAATACTCCGCGCACCCGGCTGGCGAATGGTTCCAGTTGGGCGATGGTGTCCTCCAAAGCGTCCCGCTGATGAATCACACAGTTGAGGCCCAGTTCTGCGGCCATATCCAAATGCTGCCGGAAGAGTTCCGCCTGTCGCTGTTTGTAGCGCGAGTCATCTTCGGCAGTCCCGCCGGATTTCGAGCTGGGGAGGCGATGATAATCCAGTCCGGTCTCACCCAACCCGACTACCTTCGGGTGGTTGGCTAACTCGCGCAGTTCGGGCCGCACATCCGCGGGCGCCTGCAGCACGTCCGACGGATGCCAACCCACCACAGCGAATACATTCGGGAATTGTTCGGCCAGAGCAATTGCGCGCCGGCTGCTGGTAAGGTCCGTCCCGATGCTGATAATGCGCGTGATCCCCGCCGCTCCTGCGCGCTCGATCAACTGCGGCACTTCCTCTGCAAAGTCCGGGTAATCAAGATGCGCGTGCGTGTCGTAAAAAACTGCCATACGATCGGATTGTAATCGGTCAGAAGCTGTGAATAATTGTAGCAGCCGAGGTAACGAGGCTCTAATCTTTTCGTAACGTGCGCGCGCGGAAGGATTTCAGAGCCTCGTTACCTCGGCTGCTACGAGGTGTTGGGATTTTTCACACCTTTTGGCTGGTCGAATTCTATTTTACCCTTGCGCTCCGGGTCAAAGCTCATTACTTCATTTTCTGGTTGTAACATGAAACAAACCCCTTAACCGCTTGACCATCTATGGCCGAAACCTGTTTCCATGCATCCATTGAAGGCGCACAACACGGCGCAAAATCTCTCGCTGAATTTCTCGATTACGCCAAAGCGTCCGGCGCCTCGGGCGCCCAGCCATCGAATTTCATGGTGCAGGAAGGCAAAGGTTTCAAGAGCGCTGCGGAAATCAAGCGCACCTTTGGCGACCGTGGCCTCGCCCTGGACGGCATCTCGGGCCATTGCCCCTTTTGGGTCCACACGACGGCCTGGACTGAGAGTCCGACCGTGCGTCCGTTTTTGCCTGGCGACGTCGCTAAGAAATCGGCCAAACAGATCGAAGAATGGTCCGAGGACTATTTGCTGCGATTAATGGATCTCGCAGCGGAGTTAAAAGTCAAAGTGCTGCCGATGTTCTGGGGCGCCGCTTTCGGATGGGAAGTGGCTACCGGTTATCCCTGGGGCTTTTGGGCGGGCGGCGATTACGACCTGATCAAGGAGGGCAAGGAACGGTTCGTGAAAAAGACCGCCAAGCTTCGGGCACACGCCAAAAAACTCGGCATCTTCTTGTGCCACGAAATTCATCCCGGCACCGCGGCCATGTGCGCCGATGATTTTAACTTGCTGGTCGAAATTTGCGATGGCGACAAATGCCTGGCTGTCAACGCCGATCCCTCGCATTGCTGGGAAGGCGAAAACTGGGAAACGCGGTTCCTCAAAGTCGCCTCGCGCATTTACGCGTGCCACGTCAAGAATTACGTGATTCGCCCCGGCGTGGCGCTGAGAAAAATGGAGCCGGGCTGGCAGGGGCGCGCGATGCAGTTTGTGGACATTCCTACCGGCGACCTCAACATGACCCGCTACGTCGAACTGCTGGTGCATGCCGGCTATCCGCAACGTTACCGCCAGGTCATGGGAACCAAAACCGCCCCGCTGGTCGTTGAGGCCGAGAGCGCCTATCGGGACCTGGACGCCACCAGCGCCAATGGCGTCCGCTACGTCCGCGACAACCTGTGCTTCCCGCTCGCCGCAGGCTCATTCGAAGAAGGCATGGGAGCGTAACTCAGGTATTCCAGCAGTTCCTGGCGTCTCGCCAGCGGACCAGCCACTTCATCTCCCTCGGTTTCCGCGCTCGGCGTAAAGGGCAACTGGCGCCGCTTCACCAGAGCCTTGAGGAAAATTCTTACCAACTCGCTCGCGGAAGTTCCCATCTCATGGGCAATCTGCTGAGCTTCTTTAAGGACGCGCCTTTCAACCCGGCATCTAAACATCTCAGTCATGCCTCAACTTTGCCACACACAGATACCTTTTCATGCTCTTTTGCCCCGCAAACTTTTGAGACAGAATCATGGCAGGACAGAATCATTTCTGGTTGAAAATGATTCTGTCCTTCAATGATTCTGTCTATGTTCGGCTGCGGCTCAGCGCCGCCGTGTTCATCCGTGGTTAATGCCTTTTTCAAATGCATCGTTCCGGTTTAGCGCGCTGCGCTGTCGTAGAATTTGACGAGATCGGCGCGGAACGCTTTTCGCGCTTCGGGGTTCAAATAGACCATGTGGCCCGAGTTGTAATAGCGGAAGACCACGTTGGCGCACAGGCTTTGGTCCAGTTCCGCGCCGTAGATGTCGCGCTCGGTCTGATAGAACGGGGTGGCCAGGTCGAAGTAGCCGTTGGCTGAAAGCACCTTGAGCCCTGGATTCTCACGCATCGCCTGCGCCAGGTCGTCCACCGTGCACGGCAGCGGGTAAGCAGGGCGCACGCTGCGCAAATACTCCGGCAGCTTGTGCTTAAAGTCCCAGGCCCGGTTTACTTCCTGATTCGAAACCTGGTAGGGCGTCTCATGGCTGTAACTCAATTCCGCAGCGAGATAACTGTTGAACGCGGCGGTAAATGCGCCCTTGATAGAAGTTTCGGAGGGATCGGAGGCCGGATCCTCGCCTGCGGCGTCAAAATCAATCCCCTCGAAGCGCCCGTCGTAGCGGCCCACTGTCCGCCGCTCATCGCGCAATAATTCCTTGCGAAATCGGCTCGGATTGACGCGGAGATTTGCGTTCTTCAGGTATTGCACGCTCAGCCCTGTGAAGTCATGGAGCCTGGCTGCCACGACGTCCGCTTGCGCACTCGTCAGCGTCTGCCCTTTGGCCAGCGCCTGGGCATACTCGCCCGAGGCGAATTCGCGCGCCTGCTGCACGAATGCGGCCATGTCCGCAGCCTTTCCGGGTGCTTTCTTGTGAAACCACGCGATCGCCGCGTAACTGGGCAGCAAATCCACGAACGCTTCGTCGAGTCCCGGCGCGCGCTTTGCGTAATTCAAGATGGACGAAAGGAGCACCACGCCATTGAATTGCATCCCCTGCTGTTGCAGGTGATAGACCAGTGCCGCCGAGCGCGGCGTGCCGTAGGATTCGCCAAACAGGAACTTGGGCGAGTTCCAGCGGTGATTGACCGTTACATAGCGTGTGATGAATTTCCCAAACGCTTCCACATCGCCGTCCACGCTCCAGAAGTTTGTGCCTTCACCTTTGCCCACAATTTTTGAAAAGCCCGTGGCCACCGCATCAATGAAAACCAGGTCGCTGCGGTCGAGCAGTGAGTCGCCGTTGTTTACCACGTGGTAAGGCGCCGGCGCGGTCGGCTCGGCATTGACTGTCTCGACCATTCGCGGACCATACGAACCCATGTGCAGCCAGATCGTCGAGGATCCCGGACCGCCATTATAAAAAAATGTCACCGGCCGATGCTCGAGGTTTTTCTCCCCCTCGCGCGTGTACGCCACGTAAAACATGGATGCCACCGGATCGTCTTCCTTTCGAATCAGCAAATTGCCGGCGGTAGCGGTGTAGGGGATATCCGCGTCGCCGATTTTTACCGTGTGATGCGTCACCGAAGTCTCCTCTTTCGGAATCGCCTTGCCGGGTTTGTCGGGGGCTTTTTCGTCTGGCTCAGAACTCGGCTTTTCTCGCTTAGTAGTCTCAGAATCTGCCGGAGCGGCGCTGATCGGGCCGTTGCTGACGACCAACATTGCCAGCCAGCAGATGCCGGCGCTTAACAGTCGCCACATGATTCCCGTGGTGATTGGGATCATGGCGCGCGCTGTGAGCGCTGAACCGGGACGCCCGATGACGTGGGGTTGGCAATGGCGCGGGAATGGATTGAAAATCTGCGGGGTATGCATCTCCGCTCCTTAGCCCCAACCCAGCCTCATGTCAACCACTGACTCCTCAAGGCGAGTTGCAGCGAAGGCGGTAGAAGGCGGAGGCGGCGGTAGGCGTGGTGGAATAGGAAGGTGGAACGGCGCCGGGAACATCTGTCCAGGGACCCAAGACATCGCTGGCCTGTTGCAAGATGCCGGCGGCCCAGCTCACGGTGATGGTGCCAGCAGAATTGGTGATGCTCACCAGGCCGAGTGTTGGGCGAACGACCTTGATGGTGAAGGTGCAGGTGTTGGTGTTGCTGCACAGGTCCCAGGCAGTGCACGTCACGGTATTGGTTGTATTCGGCAAGAAGGAGCTGCCCGATGGCGGCGACGAAGAAACCCCGGCCACGGCGCAATTATCCGTGGCCGTGACGGTCCAGGAAACGATGGCATTGGTGCCGCAGGTGGCGACGACCATGTTGCTCGGGCAAGTGATGGTTGGCGGGTTGGTGTCCAGCATTGTCACGATGCGTGTGCAGGTATTAGAGCTGCCGCAGCACAGCTCGACCGCCTGCCAGGTCTGGGTCAGGATGCCGCTGCACATCGTGCCGGCGCCGGTGGTGTCCACCAGGGTGACCATCACGTTGCTGCAACACGGAGAGATATAGGCCGGCGGGGTCATGAAGTTGGTATCGCCGCAGGAGGCGGTCAGGTTGGTGCAGAGCAGGGTGGGCGGAGTGGGCACAAAGGTAATGGTGCGCGTGCAGGTACTCCCGGTGCCGCAGCACATTTCCGCGGCCCCCCAGGTCTGGGTCATGACGCCGCTGCACATGGTGCCGGTGAAGGTGCTGTCCAACAGCGTGACCATGACGTTCGTGCAGCACGGCGAGATGTAAGGCGGCGGGTTCGTCATGAAGCTGGTATCGCCGCAGGTGGCGATCAGGTTAGTGCATAAAAAGGTTGGCGGAGTGGGCACAAGGCTAATGGTGCGGGTACAAACTGTTGAGAGCCCGCAGCACATGTCGTGGGCCATCCAGGTCTGGGTGATGACCACGTTGCACCTTCCGACGAAGTTGGTGACGCTGCTAGTCAGCATGACCATCACACTGCTGCAACAGACGTCCACGACCGGAGGCGGATTGGTCAAGCTGTTGGTGTCGGTGCATGAGAAGGTGAGATTGCTGCAAAGCAGAGTCGGCGGCGAGGGCATGAAGAAAAAGGTCCGGGTGCAGGTGCTGGCAGTGCCGCAACAATGTTCCACGGCCACCCAGCTTTGGGTGACCGCCATGCCACAGTGGCCAGGATTAAAGTAGTTGGTGACGCTGCTCAGCAGCGAGACGGTCACGTCGGGGCAGCAGGGGTCAAAGGCCATGGGCGGTGGCGGCAGCGGAGTGCCGCAGGTGTTGGTCACCGTCATGCCGCACATCGAGGAGAAGAAGAAGCTGGGCGGTACGGGGATGGAGGAGGTGACGCTGCGAATGCAGATGCTGGCCAGGCCGCAGCATTGGTCAAGGGCTTGCCAGGTCTGGGTAAAGGTCATGCTGCACATAGTGGAGCTGATCGGCCCGCTGCCCAACAGCGTCATCGTTACGTTGGTGCAACACAAGTCGGTGTAAGCGGGCGGATTGGTGTAACTCATATCGAAGCATTTGAGCGACAGATTGGTACACAAGATCGTCGGGGCCGAGGGCATGGCGAAAATTGTGCGCGAGCAGGTATTTGTCGTGTTGCAGCACAGGTCAATGGCCTGCCAAACCTCCGCCACGTTGAAGTTACAGGCGTTCGGCGGAGAGTTGGTCATGCGGTGTACCAACCTGACGATCACATTGGTGCAGCACGGGTCATAGTAGGCCGGCGGGTTTGTGGGGAACAGCGAGCCGCACGTGACTTGGATGTCGTTGCACAACAGCGTTGGGGTCGAAGGCAGGACGGTGACAGTCTGCGTGCAGGTGTTGGTAATAAAGTAGCAGAGGTCAACCGCCTGCCACGTTTGTGAGATGACATTGGTGCAGCCGACCCTGGTCGAGGTGCTGCCCAGCAGCGTGACTGTCACGTCCGGGCAGCACGGGTCGTAGTAAGGCGGGGGATCGCTCGGAATCGGTGTCCCGCAAGGGATATTGGTGTTGGAGCACAACAGTTGCAAAAAGGGACAGTTCTGCGCGTGGCCAATGGCGGCGGCCCACAAGCAAAGGAAGGCCACTAGCCTGGAAATTTGACACCACGCTTTAACCGGCGACGCCTTGTAGGGGACGACGTGAGGAGTCCCCTTTGCAAACGCGCCGGCCAAAGGGCCGCGACCCCAGGCAAAAGCCCAAAGGGATTGGAATTGTTGGCGGCGCCGCGCGGCGGTCGCGATTGGCCGGTTTGTTGAGCGGCCTTGGGGACAATGGGATGTGTTTTTCATAATGGTTCAATTGTTCGTTTTCACCTCCTACTTCAACGACTCGAACCAACTATTACAGGGAACGTGAGGGGCGAGAGGCGAAGGATGACACGAATTACACGAATTTGCACGAATTCGTGGCAATTCGTGCAATTCGTGTCTTTCGGTAATTCTCAGTAATAGTTGATTCGATTTGTTGAAGTAGGAGGTGAACAAACAACGCCTTTCGCTTGTGCGGAAGGCCGCCCTGAGCGGGAAGAAGAGAAATCGGTTGCGAAAAAAATGCTGTGTGAAATCGCGGCCAACTCCTCCCCGCCAGGGCGACACGAAAATGCAAGCAACAGCTAACTATGGAGCGCCGAATTCCATTTCGGCGCGACGAAGAATTATGAAAAACCTGTCCCATTCCTCCGCGTCAATCGCGCAAAACACCAACCGCTCCTCGTTCGTAGTGCAGGCTATAGCCTGTCTCCGCCGCTGGGGCAGCCCAAAGGCTGGACGACAAACCGCCGGCGCATCTCCCATGGTCAGTGGTCCGTGGTCAGTGGTCCGTGGTCCGTGGTCCGTAGTCCGTGGTCTGTGGTCCGTGGTCTGTGGTCTGCTTCTGGCCGCAACCACCGCCGTCGCCAGCCCCTACGTACCCGCTCCTTTTACCACCAACGATTGGCCGTGGAATATCAATCTTAGCGAGCAGGCCTGCACTTATGCCCCAACCCCCTACGTCATCGCCGGTGGCATGTTTGACACTTCGGCCCTCAAGGCGCCTGACTCTGTCGTGCCGGGCGCAGTCGTCAAAACTCGCATCGAGCAAACCCCAACCGGGCCGGTTGCCGTTTTTTCCTTTCCGAGCCTTGTCATCACGGGTGCCGTGACTTGCGTCGGCACCAATCCGATGGTGCTCGAGGCCTGCGACAACATTTCCATATCCAACCAGCTTCTCGTCGTTCCCGGCGAACTGGGCGGTGGCATTGGTGGCGGCGGCGGTCCGGGCGGGATTCACGGCGCAGGAAATGCCTGGGACAACGGTGGCGCAGGCGGCCTGGGCGCAGCCGTTGGGGGTGGAGGTGGCACTGGTGGTGGCCCGGGTAAGAACGGAGCGGATGGAGCGGACGGCGCCGCTGGGAAAAAGGGCTACGGCGGAGGCGGTTTAACCGGAGGTCTAGGCGGTCCGCCCATGACATCTGGAAAGCCCGGCTCGGACCATGGCGCCAAGGGTTCTAAAGGCACCGATGGCACAGCGGGCGATCCTGGCGATGACGGAGATGATGGAAAGATCGGAAATCCGGGCCGAGTCGGTCAAATTGGCTGGGCCGGGAATCCTGGGTTCGAGGGCCTGGATGGCGACGATGGCCGATCTGGCGGTGGCGGTGGTCCTGGTGGAGCAGCCTTCGGCGGCGCGCGCGGCGGCAATGGCGGCCGCGGCGGCAATGGCGGGCCGGGCGGCCCTGGTGCCAATGGCGGTGCTGCCGGTGGCGCCGGCGGCGCGGCTGGCGCTCCCAATCCGGGTGGCGGGGGCGGAGTTGGTGGCTGGGGAGGCGATGGTGGCGATTTCGGAGCGGGCGGCGACGGCAGCATGTTCGGACTGAGCGGAAATGGTGGGCTGCCCTGTGACCCAGGAGACGACGCCGACGACGGTGTTGATGGTATCAAAGGAATGGATGGCCAGGACGGTGACCTGGGCGGACTTGGCGGAAACGGAGATGCAGCCGCTGCTGGAGGAAACGGTGGCCTCGGCTTCGTAGGCGCTTTCGGCGCTGCTGCGGCCGCTGGCAACTCGGGCCTCAACGGCTTTCCTGGCTTCGGCGGGTCCAATGCCGCCCCGCGTCTCGGGGTCATCCTGGCCCCGGTTGCCAAAGATCTGGCGCTTTACGCCGGCAGCGGCGGCGGCGGTTCCGGAGGTGGCGGCGGTGGCGGAGCGGGCGGCCAGGGCGCTGGGGGTAGCGGTGGCGGCGGCGGCGGCAGCGGCGCGGGTGGCGGTGGCGGCGGCGGTGGTGGCGGCGCCGGAGGCTGTGGTGGTGGTGGCGGCGGCGGTGGTGGTGGCGGCGGTGGCGGCGGCGGCGGCGGCGGTGGCGGCGGTGGCGGAACTTTCACCGCCGGAGAAAATGGCGAGAATGGCGACGATGGCGACGACGGCGCGGATGGCAAAAAGGGCTACAAACAATTGGGAGCTCGCGTTGCGCCCACCAAAGGCAATCAGGGTCAACAGGGGAATCCCGGCGTTCCGGGCATGGCCGGCGGGTCCGGCACGATTGGGGGCGATGGCTGGGATGGCAGTTACGGCGCTACCGGCTCACCGGGCGGTGGCGCTATCATGCTGCGAACCTGGTCCGACTCGGGTTCCATTACAATTTCCGGCGGAACCATTGATGCCTCGGGCAACGCCGGCGGGCCGGCCCCCGGCGGCGGAGGCGGCGCGGGCGGTTCCATTGTGCTGATTTCAAAATCTGTAACACTCTCGAGCGCAATTCTCAAGGCCGATGGTGCCGCGGCTGATGGCGGCGGTGGCATCACCGGCAAAGTGGTTATCGCTACCAGCACTTTGGCCAAAGACGCAGCCACAAAAATCGAGGCCAAAGCTGGGCCGGGTCTGTTCAGTTGGGGCGGAGCAGGTGGAGCCGGGGGAGGCGCGGGCGCGGGCGGACTTGGCGGCGGCGGCGGCGTTGGCGGACCAGGCGGAGCCGGCGGCAATGGTGGTCTCGCTGGCTTTAACCCAGACCAGGGACTGCACGGCGACGGCGGCGCTGGCGGATTCGGCGGCTTCGGCGGTTTCGGCGGCGACCCGGGCTGGTGCTTCTACTGGCCGCCCTGGACCTGGTGGATGATTTTCCCGTATGATTACTGGTACTGGTGGGCTCTGCCTTACGCTCCAGCTCCAGGCTGGCAGCTACCGGGTTTCGTTGATAACACCTGGCAGCAGGGTTACAGCGGCTTCGGCTACGGCTACACCAACGAAACCACCACGCTGGGCGTCAGCAATCAAGTTCAGACGGCTTATTTCCGCCAGCATTTCAGCGTCACCAACGCCGCCTCGGTCACAAACCTGACGGTCCTTCTGCGTCGCGCTGACGGCGTTGTCCTTTACCTTAACGGCATCGAGGTACTGCGCGACAATATGCCGAGCGGAGCGATTAACTTCAACACGCTCGCGCTGGCGCCCGCGCCGGATGCCGGCACTCGCGTGATGGCGCGCCAAATTCCGCTCTCGGCCTTGCACGAAGGACAAAATCTACTGGCCGCCGAAGTGCATCACAGCGCCGGCAAAACAAATCTCACCTTCGATCTCAGTCTCATGGCCAACGCCACTGCGCCGTTTTACACTCAGATGTTTCCGCCCGGCATGACTGCCTTCGCGCCGCAACTGATGCCCGGCTCCAATGGTGTGCCGATCAGTCAACTCCTGCCCAACGTTCCCCCGGGCACGCATGTCTCGGCCTGGACGCCCTCGGGAATGTTGAATGAATATTTCGACCCGAACCTCCGCCGTTGGCAGCCTGGGACGACCGTGTTCATGCCTGGCTACGGGGCCATCCTTTTCAACCCGACGCCAAACACATTCCAGGTGAACATAACCGGCTGGTCTCCCTACCCACCGCAGAACTTGCAACTCCAACGCAACGTGCCCGCCCTGGTCGCGCGGCAGACCCCTTCCGAGGCCAAATTCGCCGATATCCTGGGCTACGCCCCACAGAACGGCACCACCCTCTCGCG